>PLQW01000056.1 GCA_003160215.1 Acidobacteriaceae bacterium | reverse complement strand
ATGAAAACGAGCGCCGCGAAGTCTGGGAGATCTGCGAAGATCGCTACCAGACCCGTTCCACCGTCCTTACTTCCCAACTGCCGGTCTCGCGCTGGCACGAGCAGATCGGGGATCCCACCATCGCGGACGGCATCCTGGACCGTTTGGTCCACAATGCCCATCGCATCGAAATGCGTGGAGAATCTATGCGCAAGATACGCAACCCAACACCGGACGAGAAAAAGGAATGAGAGGGTATTTTCGCTAGCTGAGCCGACATATTATTCCTGACCGGTCCGGTCGATGAACATGGGCACTTCCGGACTGACGGCAAGAGGGGAGTCGGCGGATTTGGCTAATACGGGTTTTCAGGTTTTCAAGACATATTTTCGGTTAAATCTGTTAGAAAGCTCGATGGCTAACGACTACCTTAACTGTGCAAGGACCTAAACACATATCGAGTGGAGACGTGCGCCAGGATTCTCTGTACGAACAAGCAGCGGACACCTACGGTTCTTCACTCGACCGGCTCGCGCGAGCTTATGAACTTGATCCCGAGGCGCGTCGTGACCTGCTCCAGGAGATTCATCTACAACTCTGGCGCAGCTTCGCGTATTTTGACCAGCGATGTTCGCTGAATCTGTTGGCAAGTGGAAGTTGCGAGAAGTGTGCGCTGGCAGTATCCAGCCGTCAAGACCACTGAAGTGCTGGCTGTGTGGCCGGCAAATGCCTCTTATAAAAAGGTTCCTCTAGGGGCGGCGGTTTACATTTCTCGTTCCACCTGAGTAGCTGACCCTGGACCGTATGTTGGCCAATCCCATAGTCGATTTCCCCATTCCGCTTTTGCGGCATTGCAGAAGCCTGGAGGTGTAATATGCGGATGGAACCGATCGCTAAGCACGAGCTGCGGCCGTCCTGCCATCGTCAATCGCAGGCACCCGACGCGAGCTGTCGACGGATCTCGTATCGGGATCTTCTCTTGCGGATCGATGCTCGAAACGCATACCAGTACAACGTAGGCCAGTCAATTCTGCTTTGCAATGGCACCAGTAGAGATGTATATTCTTGTTCCGAGAGGACCGCCACCGACTTTAATCTCGTTCGAATGTTTAGAAATGAACATATGTGTTGATCTTAGGTTGCGCCCGCGAATACCTGCGACCAGTCTGAAGCAGACATGGCGAGCTCTTCAAACAGTAGGCGTTGGGTCATGCAACTTTTAGATGGCTCTTTGCAGACGCATAAGGCCTTATGTTCGTGAAGGCATCGGCACACGATATACATGTGCCTAATAAGTAGGAATGAATCCGTTTTCGAAATCTAACGGACTAACAGCTGACCAGGAGCTTCCGAAATCATCGAAGCCGCAGCTTACAACTTGATTCGACCTTGTTCTCACGCTATATCGAGGTGCTGCATGACCTTCATCAAGTTGCATAAGACCAATCAATCCGGCGAATATGTCAATGATTTTGTTATAAATAGTGAACAGATAGTGGAAATATCGCCACCCTTGAAAGCCATGAGCGGCGGAACTGTGATTGATAACGCAACTCAGATCAGCACTGCTGACGGCAAGCTGCATTGGGTACAGGAAACACTGGATCAAGTTCTCGGGATGATGAAAAAGGAATAAAAAGCCTGGCTCCGACGCATTTCGGCTAGGTCGCGCATTGCGTGAGCTGCTCTGCCTGCTGCGATCTCGACGTTTGACACGCTAAATGTAAAGAGCCTAGATCCGTATCTGCTATACTTAAAAATATGAAGGCCCCAGCGAGCATAGCACTGACATTACTTGCTAGTGGATCGAGCTCTCGCCCCTGCTAACTGCTGCTTTCTGTTATTGCGACGTAGAACTGCCGAATGGAGACATCATGCATCCTGCCGTCGGAAACTACGCTTTTATCAAGAAAAGCCTTGCAAGTGTAAGTAATCAGATCGCAAGTGGGACACCTGAGGCTCGAGCTGCGATTGGGTATTCCATCGGTTCTAATGATCCGGCGGCGATAGAAACCGAACGAACGGCGCTCGTTCCTTCCTTCGCGGCGGGAGCTGCTGCCGTGTCGACCGAGCCTTCTCATCAGGACGTACACTTCGTCTCCCGATTCGACTTTGTTGGCCGCTTCCAGTCTGTTTTGGCGAAGGTTTTTTACGGCATACCTGACCTCCAGGGTTACGGCGACAAGAATCCTTCATGGCTAGCCACGATCATCGAGGAAGTCACTTACGATGTGAGCACCTTCTTTACAAGGGTTTACACCGATGTACACGGCGACAAGAAACCATTGCTCCACTCAATACTCGCTGAGTTACATCAGCTCAGCAACGAGAGAGCGCCCTTTCCAGCCGGTATCCCTGCCACGCTTCCTCTCTCCGATGATATGACTATGGCAATAGTGGGGGACTGGGGTGGTGACAATGACGCCGCGAGACATATTGCCAGCATCATAACTGCACATAAACTTCCGATGGGTATTCACCTGGGTGATATCTATTATGGAGGCATAAAGACGGAATGCGATTCATTTCTTCGCCTCTGGCCTTTTCATCAGGACCTTTCAGATCCACAATCGGCCATTCTTAAGGGTTCAAGTTTTGCGCTTAACGGAAACCACGAAATGTATAGCGGTGGAGTATCTTATTTCGACACGGTTCTGCCTGCATTCGGCCAGCCTCAGTCCTTCTTTTGTTTGGAAAATGAACATTGGCGTTTGATCGGTCTAGATACCGCTTACGCCGGCGGACGCTTGAGGCCGTCCAGTAATGATGACCCAATCGCAACACAGTGGAATTGGCTAATTGACATCTTGAAGAATAGACCTAAGCGCGCGAACATCTTCCTCACCCATCATCAGGCAGTATCGGCACACAGTACTGAGTGGAATGACTCGAAGCCGCTTCGAGCGGATATCGACGAGCTGCTTCTAATGGACGGGATCGGCAAGGATGCAATATTTGGATGGTTCTGGGGCCACGAGCACAGATGTGCCCTTTATGATGATATGGCATTGCCCTACAATGGCCGCCTAATCGGTAACGGGTGCATTCCTCACGAGGTGCAGCGAGAAAAGCAAGCCGACCCAGGCTGCACGCCCGTCGAGTTCTTCAATAAGCAAGAGACAAGCCCGGACTCTGGCACGGCTGTGTCATCCTTCGCCGAGCTTCGATTTGGCGGACCAGAATTGCTAATCAGTTACTGCAATGAGGATAACGGAACATGGGGAACAGAACTCTGGAATGCCACAAGGGGTCGACTGGGAGGCACGAAGTTTACTGAATATGATGGTGTTAATCACTAGATTCGCCACGCCACTTGGAATAGTTCGTCATCCAGACTGAACTCTCAAGATACAGATCTTCCAAATCTTGATCGCCTTGCCCATCGCCAAGCTTTCAAGGATCAGCCTTGGAGACCTCCGTCGTGATAAGAATGGAATTCAAATAGCGGCATGAGCTCAAGCTGCGAGATTTCTGTAAACAACGCTCTGACCTGCTCCCCAAGAAATAGCCCATAGGAAAAGAGACTTCTCCCCGCGAGGCGCCTATTGCCTACAGATATGAAGGCGGGCCGGGGGTTCGACTAGAGCCGATTCACTTATTGGTCTCTGCCGCGGTTTCATTCACTGTGGGTCGGCAGAGCCGGTGCTCGAGTATTTGATAAGGGCACCGAGATCCCATCATTAAAATTCGCAGAATTCGGTCTCTTCTGCAGTTTTCTTCCGGTAATCTTTCGGTCGGGATAATGAGTAGAGTCGAGATGTGGCGCGGTTGTTTAGGTCTGGCCTATCTGTGTCCGGCCCTTTCGTCTGCCGGTGCCTCATTATCCAGACCGTGCCCCGTTTCCACATCCCGCTCATCGAACCGGACATGCGCAACTAGCGCATCCGGCTCTCGGACAGAACATCATGCTTTCGCCCACGGAAAGTTCTGCGGAAGCATCGACAGACGGATGAGCCCAAGGTGTTGGTAGAAATGCTCATCAGGGTAGTGCGTTAATCCCCTGTTGCTCTGTTTATGCTTCTTGCAAAGCCACCGGCGAAGCCGGATCGTGGTGTATCTATCGATGAATCGATAAGCCGGTGTAACCGGACCAAGCTTGAAGTAGTTGGCCCAGCCGCCCAGTTTCTGATTCAGCTGCTTCACCATCTCTCCGGCATCCAGCCATCCCATATCTCGGCCTGTCTGGATACGCACAGCTTCAGTCATGCGCTTGATGCTCTTCCGCGATGGGGGAGTGGCGATGTACGCCCGCCCGGTCTTGGGAGAATAGCGCCGACCAAATATGTACCCCAGGAAATCGAACTCTTCATCCGGAATCCGGCAAATCCGGATCTTTTCTTCGTTCACCGTCAACTTCAGCCGGTTCATCATCCGTCGCATGGCAGCGAGCGCCTTGTGTGCACCATCGCCCTTGCAGCAGATGACCAGATCATCAGCATAGTTGACGATCTGGGCGCCGAAACGCCGGTCCAGGCCCGCATGCTTCCAACCCAACACAAATCGCCGCATGTACAGATTCGACAGCAGCGGCGAAATGGGAGAGCCTTGCGGGATACCTCGTTTCGTGTCCCGGTTGACCGTCGTGCGTTTCTTGCGACGCCGTTCATCTTCCTCTTCAACCGGGGCATCGAGCCACATCTTCAGCAGATGCAGAACGCGTCGATCTACAATCCGACGTGCCACCGATTTCATGAGTTCGACATGTGGAATCGTGTCGTAATACCCAGATAGGTCTGCGTCCACGACATCTCTGTGGCCGCCGACAAGCAACCCGTGTACTTCGCGCACGGCGCTGTGCGCATTCCGATTCTGCCGGTAGGCATATTGTTCTGACGGCATGTCGGCCTCGAATATCGGTTCCAGCACCAACATGGCCGCCATCTGACACACCCTGTCCGTCAGCCGCGGAATGCCGAGCGGCCTTAGTTTGCCGTTCGGTTTCGGAATATAGACCCTTCTTACCGCTTCCGGACGATACGTCCTGTCCCGGAGTTGTTTCGCCAGTTCCCCAAGCCAACGTTCCCTGCCGTATGTCTCGACCCCTTCGAACGTCACTCCGTCTATTCCCGGTGCGCCCTTGTTGGCGCGGCAGCAGGCATAGGCTCTGTCCCTCGTCACAATCCTG
>PLQW01000247.1 GCA_003160215.1 Acidobacteriaceae bacterium | reverse complement strand
TTATTTATGCAGAGATCAATAATTGGACGAAACCATCTGGCAGCAATTAACCGTTAGCTCCTAGCCGTTGGCTGTGCTATATTTCTGCAACTTCCCCCTACATCACCCGTGGGTTTTCGAAGACATTAGAGGACATAAGAGGATCAGGGAAATCCTCCCCCGGAGTTGCGCCATGGAAGAACAACCAGGTACCGGAGCCAGGTTTGAGGAAGCCAAACTCAGCGACGCCAAGCTCAGCGAAGTCAAGGCCAAGGAAGCCAAAGTAGCCGACACCAAGCTGATGTCCATGTCGATCGCGATGTTCATGGCCGTCGTAGCCATGTTGGGCGCAGTGACGGCTTATCGCGCGGCGCTGGCCGAGCAGGAAACCCTGCGGTTTGAGAGAAGGTTGCAGCAGGGAGAAATGCTGGAACAGATGCACCGGCAAGAACTGCTTAGCAAAATCAGCAGTCGCACCCGCTACGAAAACAGTACGGCCCTGCATTCACCAACGGCTGACGGCGATCAAGAACAAACCGGAAAGCGTGTTGAACCGGACCGACGGCAGGCGGCGCTGAAGAAGCTGCAGACTGAAGAAGAAGCTGCCCATGTCCGTTCTCTCCAGCCATACCTTGACTATTTCGACGTCGATCTTCCCTACAGCTTGGAGGCGTCCATCGCTATGCACAGCGCCGAGTGGCTGCGAACGCTTGGCTTTGACACTGCCTGGGAAGCTCCGAAAGAAGATGGGTCTTTCCCGTGGATATGGGAAAGGCTGGACAAGGATGTCCGGGGAAGCGAAGATAAGATCTTACACTTGGCCGTAGCGGTTGTGCTGTTTGTGATGGCACTCGCATTTCTGACCTTCGCGCAACTGAGCCGCCGCACTTCCAGGAGCGAGAAAATACTGGCCCGCATCGGAGGCGTGTTGGCCCTGGCGGCCCTCATTGTGGCTATGTGGGGCGATCCCGCCTCGTGGAAAGACTTCCTGATGTTCACCGCTGGCTTCGGAGTCCTGGCCCTAATTGGCACACCGTTGGCGCGGCGGTTCCATTTCAAGTCGAGTGAAGCCGAAGAGAATTCCACCCAACCGGATCAGGTGCGCCCGTCCGATCCTCTCGAAGACGAGTGCGGGGAAGACGGGGAAGAGGAGCCGGTACATCCTGCTGAAGTCGAGCCGGCGCTGTTTGCCGGCTTGCGTCTACACACTGCGCCGGTGGCGCATACCTTTGGGCGCGTCGTCATCCGCATGATCGCCATCAGCGCCGTGCTCAGTGCGCTAAGCGGATTTTTCTACAGCCTGGCCGCGGTAAGGTCATCGCAGGCATTCAGCGTGGCGCGAGAGAACCAGTTGGTCCTTTCCCGCATGAACTCAGGCGAGGTAGCCAGCTGGATTTACATGATTGGGCGGCTGGCGACGGCCGACGACTATCACCTCCGCTACGAAGCCGCCCGTCAGCGTTTGGAGCTGGCGAAGGAAGAGCCCGATCTGCTAAGCGTGAAGGATGCAACGCACCAGGTGCAATTTCGTCAGAAGATGCTGGAGAAGTTCGAAAAGACGGAACCACAAGCGCATCAACTCATGACCGGCAATCTGGGTCCGGAACAGGACGTAAATTTCCCTCGATCGCTGATCAGTTACATGACTGGCCATGACTTGGCGAAGGGAGTGGCCTGGTGGAGTGCCAATAATGACAAGAGTCTGGGGTATCAACGAGAGGCGACTACCTTTCTGTGGCTGTTGACCTTGTTTGCCATTGCGCTATACCTGCTGGGACAGGCCCTAGGCATGGGCCGGACCAGCGCTGCCTTTATCCTGGTCCTGTTCGCTTGCGGCCTGGTGTTTGCCGGAGTCCTGCGAGGCTTGTTCATTGGGTTCGCGGACAAACCGATTGTGCTGAGACCGGCGAGCGCCGAGTGCACTCTGCCGGACTCCATACCCGACAATGATCTGGTCGAGCTGGCCGCGGAGCATTATGCGCGGGGCATGGTGTTATTTGAAAGCTGGGGAGATGACCCCGTAGGATCCGCCAAGGCGGCCAAGGAGCTTCGCTGCGCCGTCGAAATTCGCCCCACATTCGCCTTGGCGAACTTCTACTTCGCGCTCTCCACCAGCCAGGCAAATACCCCACAGCACGGGGAAGGCGGATTCGTCAGCCTAATCTCGAAGGATGCCTTGGACAAGGTTTCCCAAGCGGAACAGCAGGCCAGAGACGTGCTCATCCAACAGGGGTTCCCGCCCCGGGTTGATCTGCTGGTGAATTACGGATTTGATACGTATGCGGCTGGACTGGTCAAGGGCGATCGCAAATCTGTTGAGCTCGGCAGGCAAGCGACCTTGTCAGCCATCGACCTCAAGAGCGACGATCTGGTGCCACACTTCAACCTCGGGCTTGCTCAGCTGGCAGAAGGACAGGAGCAGCAAGCCCTGGAAACCTACCGGCAAACGCTGATGCTGGGCGAGCCCGGCAAAGATCCGTTTGTGACCAACGATGCGGCCGTGATCGGCGGAGCGATTACCGACCTTGATGTCTTCCGGCAATACTGTGCGGGTCTAAACGATGCAGCCTACTGCCAGCAGTTCGAGAGCACTGACTTGCCGAAATTGAAGTCGGAGTTCGTGGCGGCGGCATGGCCGTTTGCGAAAGGACGGACGCTTGCCAACTCGGGCATCAAGCTGACCGACCTTCATCTGCGCGGATCGGCCGCTGGCCTGGGCTGGAGCGGCCACCTGGAAAACCTCCCGCAAAGCCCTGCCGAAAAGCCGCAGGATACTCTCGCCGTGCTGTGGTACGCCTATAGCCCGGACTGGAAGGCATGGCGCGTGCTGCCCGCGATCTCAGAGCGGGTGAAACCGGCCTTTTACGCGCACGGCGATACTCACCTCTTCTATTCCGTGCTGCAAGCCAGCGACGCGCGAATCTGCCTCCAGAGCGGCACCTATCGTGCCGAATTTTACCTCGATGGCGAGCTTGCCGGCTCGCAAGAAATCACCCTGAAGGGCGAGAATCTCCATTCCGAGATGTTTCCCGACCTCGATGTGGCGATTTGCCGTCCGCCGTCGTGGCAGCGCTGGCAATCGCGCGATCCGGATGCGGTATGGACCCGTGGCTTCATCGAAGACGGCAAGAACCGTGGCGTCTTTGTATTTTCCTTCTTCGATCCCCAGCAGTACGGAGAGGTGGTGACCGAGGCAAGAGCTTTGCGGCGAGCGGAGAACATCCTGCACACGGAAGGCCTGGCGCCGAAGCGAGGCGCGGCGCGTCCGCTCAACGATTGCACCGACCTTCTCGGTCGTCCCGGCGAGGTGATGGCTGCATTCGGCGATGGCGGAGGCGCCTCCATTGCCAGGGCGTGGACCACCAAGGAAGGGCTGGTGAACGTGGTAGCAGTGGTCGACAAACATCTAGACGTGACCGGGTTGGTAACGGAAGCCTCGTCGCAATCCCAGGCGCATCAGGATTGCGAGATACTGCTCTCGGCCACCACTGTGCATAGGTGACGCGGGGAACATTGCCTTTGGATTGGCGAGGCGGGACACTTCCTTCTATTCATTTCCACATAAGCTTGTGAACGAACTTGTGCGGGCGAACCCGACGAAAGGACTGCTCGACTGCCAAAAATCAGGGCGGCTCTATGTCAATAGAACCGCCCTGAGCCTTCATTTCACCGGTCTAAATCCACTGCAGCCTAAGCGGACTTTTTCTTCTCTTGATCGTGTTTCTCTTGTTCCGGCTGCGGAGTCTTGGGCTGTCCGCTTGGGACCTCCTGTTTCGGCTGCATTGGCTGGTTCGGCTCGTTTCCAGGTTTCTGCTCCCAACCGGGCTTCTGCGGATCGCTCTGTTGTGGTTTGCGATTTTCTTGATCTGACATTTCAGCTCTCCTTTGCTGGGTGTTTCTGTTGTTCGTGTTAACCCTGATTTAGGCGTTTAATGGGGAACAGGAGCGCGGGTTCGTGCGGCTGATACGGTGGCCCGCTTTAATACAGAACTCCGAGCGCCAATCTGACTTCCGCCGGATCTCGGCAGTACTGAGCTGGGAGCGGCGGTGCATCAGTTGTTCCAAACGCAGGAACATGCTCCCGACAGAACCCGCCTAGTTTACTTTTCGAGCACTTTTTCGATCTGCCCGACTTTCTTTTCAACTTTGCCGGCGCGGTGTTCGGCTTTGCCTTCAGTCTCTAAGTCAGGATTATTTGTGACTTGGCCTGCCGTCTCTTTGATTTTGCCTTTCACTTCATGAAAAGTGCCTTTAATCTCATCCTTTGTACTCGTAACCATCGGTTTTCTCCTTATCGTTGAATCTGACCTAATTAAGGAATTAAGGAGCGGGACTTTCGTTACCCGCCCCGACAGAATTGCCACGAACGAGAATCGCACTCGATTCCGCGTCAGTCGTTGACGGAGTGGCGGAGCTGTTAGCTCCATGCCAGGTCGCGTTCCAGAGCGGCTATTTCCGTTCCAGAACAGGTCGCGTTAAGCGCGCCCGCGTCCCCAGTACCAACCGCCTCCACCAAGCAAAAACACAACCAGGACGATAATCAAAATCATTTCTAGACTCATTGAAGTTCTCCGAGGGCTGACTTAATAGGGTTGGCGCCAACCTGGACGGAACGCTTGACAAGTCGCCGCCGGGTGCGCCACTTCTGGGCGTGGGCATCGGATATGCGTAACCCCGTCTTTAAAAAGAATGACAGGTGGAGGCTTGGGCCGTCTGTTCAAAAAAGAACACACTTAAACTTAGCGGTTGCATCAATTGGTTTCTCCATTGAAAATACGGTTCTGAGCAGGAATCTGAACAGCCGCTGATTTCATGGGGGATTTTGATTTTGGAGAGCTCTGGGCACACGCAAGCCGGCCTGAAGGCCGACTCTACCCGAACATCGCCTTGTTCAGAGTTTCCTTAGCTGACGGCTGATTGCTGACTGCTTTTTACAACGGTATGTTCCCATGCTTCTTGGGCGGGTTCTTGGCGCGCTTGTTCTCCAGCATCTCCAGCGCCTGAATTAGTTTGCGCCGCGTATCGCGCGGACGAATCACTGCGTCGAGATAGCCGCGCTCGGCCGCTATATAAGGATTGGCGAAGCGTTCGCGAAACTCCTCGATCTTCGCCTTGCGATCGGCTTCCGGGTTCTCCGACTTTTCCAGTTCGTGCCGGTACACGATGTTCACCGCGCCTTCGGGTCCCATCACCGCGATCTCCGCGGTCGGCCACGCGTAGTTCACATCGGTCCGAATGTGCTTGGACGCCATCACGCAATAGGCCCCGCCATAAGCTTTGCGGGTGATCACGGTAATCTTGGGCACGGTCGCCTCGGAGAACGCATAAAGCAATTTGGCGCCATGCGTGATGATGCCGCCGTACTCCTGCTGCGTGCCGGGGAGAAATCCCGGAACGTCTTCGAAGGTGATCAGCGGGATGTTGAAGCAGTCGCAGAAGCGCACAAAGCGCGCTCCCTTGATGCTGGCTTTGATGTCGAGTACGCCCGCCAGAAACGCGGGCTGGTTGGCGACGATGCCCACCGGCTTGCCGTTCAGCCGGGCGAAGCCGATGACGATGTTCTTGGCGTAATGCTCCTGCACCTCGAAGAAGTAGCTGTCGTCCACCACGGCGTTGATCACGTCCTTGATGTCGTAGGGCAGGTTCGATTCGGTGGGAACGATGGTATCGAGGCGCTCGTCGGCCCGGTCGATGGGATCGGTGCAAGCCTTGCGCGGCGGATCTTCCAGGTTGTTCGAGGGGATGAAGCTGAGCATCTCGCGAATCATGCTGAGACACTCGGCGTCGTCGTGCGCCATGAAATGCGCCACGCCGGACTTCTCGTTGTGCGTCATCGCTCCGCCGAGTTCGTCCTTGGTGACTTCTTCGTGAGTCACGGCCTTAATGACTTCCGGCCCGGTGATGAACATGTAGGAAGTGTTGTTTACCATCAGGATGAAGTCGGTCATTGCCGGGGAATACACAGCGCCGCCGGCGCATGGGCCCATGATGGCCGAAATCTGCGGCACTACGCCGGAAGCCAGCACGTTACGCAGGAAGATGTCGGCGTAGCCCGCCAGCGACATCACGCCTTCCTGAATGCGCGCGCCACCGGAATCGTTCAGGCCGATGACCGGCGCGCCCACCCGCATGGCCATGTCCATGATCTTGACGATCTTGGCCGCGTTGGTCTCCGACAGCGAGCCGCCAAAGACGGTGAAGTCCTGCGCGAAGACAAACACCAGCCGGCCTTCGATACGGCCGTAACCCGCGAGGAAGCCGTCGCCGAAATACTTCTGCTCGTCCATGCCGAAGTCGGTGCAGCGGTGGGTGACCAGCTTGTCGGTCTCCTCGAAGGTGCCCTCGTCGAGCAGAAACTCAATGCGCTCGCGCGCCGACATCTTGCCCTGCTTGTGTTCACGCGCCCGGCGCTCTTCGCCTCCGCCGGCTTCAGCGAGCGAGTCACGGCGCTTCAGTTCGGTCAACTTCTGTTCCAGGTTCATGCGGTGAATTATAAACAGGGGGTGGTACCTACCATTGTGACGGGGCGCACAAAGCTGTCTTGACTGCATAAGGAACGGTCGACATCTTGCGGTTGCGGGTGGTTGCGGGTGGTTGCGGGTTGCTTTTCTCGCGCGCAATGAGAAGCCGGGAGGCGAACTGCTTCCCTTTGCCCGATATGGATCGCCCGCCTCCTGTCCGCCAGTGAACATTAATTACTCCGGGCGGACAGCCGCTCGAGCGGTATCCATGGAAGTACTGCGCGACGATTGAACTCGAATCGAACGGAAGAGGAACATCACGAGACTAAAGGTGTACGTCACGCCATCGGGTTTTTCTTGACAGGAACTTCGCTTATGTTATGCTCTTGTCACTGATCGCTGTGATCAGATTTTGACTATGCATTTGCTGATCGATTCCCGAATGTTTATGGCCATGTGCGCCCCAGGTGGCGCCGTGCCTGCGTCGGGAGTGCGATCACGCACCTAACAATCTCCCTACACTGAGCGGCCGCCTGGGGCTTACACCGGCGGCGATTTTGTTTTTGGCCCATTTTTCGCTCAGACATCGAAGGGAGATTCACCGTGTCTCACGGCAATTACGACATACCTACCATTGCTATTCATGGCGGACTGGGACCTGATCCGACTACCGGTGCCATTCTCCAGCCTATCTATCAATCCACGACTTTCGTGCAGCAAGCAGTTGGTGTTCACAAGGGCTTTACTTATTCGCGCGCAGCGAACCCAACCGTGGACGCGCTGGAGCGCGCATTGGCCGCGCTCGAAGGAACGCCTGCGACCGTATGCTTTGCCACCGGCATGGCAGCAATCACCACCCTGTTCCTGTCACTGCTCAAGTCCGGTGACCACGTGGTCATCTCCGAAGTGGTTTATGGCGGCACGGTGCGCTTGTGCCAACAACTGCTAAGTGGACTTGGCATTGAGCACACGCTGGTGGATGCATCGCGCGCGAAGCTGGTCGAGCAGGCCATCACATCGCGAACGAAGTTGATCTTCGTCGAGACGCCGGGAAATCCGACGCTCAAGCTGTGCGACATTCCGGCGATTGCAGCCGTGGCACGCCGGCACGGCGTGCTTCTCGCGGTGGACAACACTTTCCTGACGCCGGTGCTGCAACCTGTGTTCCAACTTGGCACCGACATCAGCGTGCTCTCCACCACCAAGTACATCGAGGGCCACAACGCGACCGTAGGCGGTTCGCTGGCGACCCACGATGAAAAGCTCCTGGAACGCTTCCGTTTGATACGCAAAACCACGGGCTGCATTCAGTCGCCACAGGATGCCTGGCTGACGCTGCGCGGCATCAAGACTTTGCCAGTGCGGCTCAAGCTGCATTCCGAGAACGCTGGCACGGTAGCTCGATGGCTGGAGTCGCATCCCGCAGTTGAGCGCGTGCATTATCCCGGGCTCGCCTCGTTTCCGCAAAAGGCACTGGCGGAACGCCAGCACCTGGCGCATGGCGGCATGCTCGCCTTCGAGATCACAGCCGGCGCCGAGGCCGCTGTGGAGTTGATGAACTCGGTGCGTCTCTGTTCGCTGGCCGAGAACCTCGGCGCGGTCGAAACGCTGATCACCCATCCAGCCTCCATGACCCACGGCGATGTGCCTGTGGAAACACGCAACAAGATTGGCATTACCGATGGGCTGATCAGGCTCTCGGTTGGCCTGGAATCTCCGGAAGACATCATTGCCGACCTGGAACAGGCCCTGGCAGTCGCAACCGAAAAAGCTGGGAGGGCGTCATGCATCGCTACCCGATAACAGTTCTAAAGTTCGGCAGCTCCGTGTTGTGCTGCGAAGCCGATCTGTCCAAGGCCGTACAGGAAATTTACCGCTGGACACGCGATGGCCACCGCGTTGTCGCAGTTGTTTCGGCGATTGGTTCGACTACCGATGCCCTGCTGGCGCGCGCCCAGACATACGGCCCCAATCTGAGTGATGAAGCCGTGGCAACGCTGGTCGCAACCGGCGAAGCTACTTCGGCGGCGCTGCTGGCGCTGGCGCTCGAACGCGCTGGATTACATTCCGTGGTTGTGGATGAAGTCCGGCTCGGCCTGCGGACCCGCGGCCCGGTATTGAACGCAGAGCCTTGTGCCATCGACGTTCCGCGAGTGCTGAGCGTTTTGGAAAATGCCTCGGTGGCCGTGGTGCCCGGCTTCGTCGGACGCCAGGAGGATGGGACCCTTTCCCTCCTCGGCCGTGGCGGCTCCGATTTGACTGCCGTCTTCGTGGCCCATCACTTGGGGGCCGAGCGCTGCCGGCTGGTCAAAGATGTGAACGGCATCTTCGAACACGATCCGGCCGACAAGGTCAATGTCCCGCGCCGCCATAGCACGGTCGGCTGGGCGCAGGCGGTGCGCGTCGGCAACGGCGTGGTGCAGCCCAGGGCGATCGAGTTTGCCGAACAGCATGGGCTCACCATTGAAGTGGCGACCCTGAACTCCGATTCGCCTACTCTCATCTGCGGCCTTCCCATAACGTTCGCCGACGAATTCCCGCCTGCGACGCCGTTGCGCGTCGGATTGCTTGGGGCCGGTACTGTCGGACTGGGCGTCTATCGCACCCTGGCCGCTCATCCGGAGACGTTCGACATCAGGCGCGTTGCAGTTCGCCGCCTGGAGCGCGAGGACGGTATTCCTCCGGCTTTGCTCACTCACGATCCCTGGGAGGTGGTCAGTTCGGACTGCGACGTGATCATCGAGTTGATCGGCGGTCTGTCGCCGGCGAAGGAATTGATTGAGGCGGCGCTGAAGTCGGGCAAGCATGTCATCACAGCCAACAAGCTGGTGGTGAGCCGCCACGGCAAGCGGCTTCGCCGAATCGCGGAGTTCGCGGGCGTGCAACTGTTGTACTCGGCAGCCGTCGGAGGAGGCGTGCCGATGCTTGAGCAGGTGGGCCGCATCGCTCAAGCCGGCGGCATCCGCACCCTGCACGGCGTGGTCAATGGGACCACCAATTTCATCCTCGACCGGCTGGCTGAAGGCCTGAGTCGCGAAGATGCGCTGGGTGAAGCACAGCGGTTGGGTTTCGCCGAGCAGGACCCAACTTCCGACCTCGATGGCAGCGATGCTGCCCACAAACTCGCGCTGCTGGCGCAGACCGCTTTCGGGGCGTGGCTGAATCCGGCAGACATCGAGCGTACCGGCATTGAGCACTTCGACCGCGAAGCTGTTCAAGATGCCGCGCGCTCGGGGCGCTCGGTGCGCCTGGTGGCGTCGTTGACCCAGGATCAATTCGGGTTGCGAGCTTGCATCGCTCCCCAACTTTTCGAACACACCCACGCCTTTGCGCAAACCATCAATGAAGAGAACTGTCTGGAAATCGAATCGCAGGGCGGCGACATAGTGCAGGTGCGAGGCAAAGGCGCTGGACGATGGCCCACGGCGGTGTCGGTCATGGCCGATGTCTGCGATATCTACCGTGCCCAGCAATTGGGTGTTGCCGATGAGTGTTTTGCCGGGAGGGCCTCATGAAATTTGCCAGCCGACTTCTTACTTTCAACGCCTGTCCGGACGATCCGTTCCGGCCCATCGCCACCCCGATTTACCAGACCGCAACCTTCGAACAGGAGGAAGCGGACACTTTCGGTCGCTACGATTATTCGCGCAGCGGGAATCCGACGCGCACCGTGATCGAGGACCTGTTGGCGCGATTGGAGAACGCCGACCGCGCTTTCTGCTTCTCCAGTGGTTTGGCGGCGATCAGCGCGGTCGCGCGATTGCTCTCGGTGGGAGACGAGATTCTCGCCGGAGATGATTTGTACGGCGGAACCTACCGGCTCTTCTCCAAGATCCTGCATCGTACTGGCGTGACCGTCCGCTATGCGGATGCGTGCGACATCGAGACCTTTGCGGCGCAGATCACTCCGAAAACTCGACTGCTTTACATCGAGACCCCAACGAACCCACTGCTGCGGATCGTTGATATCCGGAAGCTGGCCGACTTGGCGCACCAGCACGGAGCGTTGTTGTGCGTGGATAGCAGCGCGATGTCGCCGTACTTGCAGAATCCACTTGATCTGGGGGCCGACATCGTTGTGCACTCGGCGACCAAGTATCTCTGCGGCCATAGCGACGTCACGGCGGGAGTGGTTGCAGTGAAGCGGCTCGAGCTGGCGGAGCAGATTTATTTCATTCAGAACGGGGAAGGCGCCGCGCTTGGTCCGTTCGACTGTTACCTGTTGCTGCGAGGAGTGAAGACGCTGAAACTGCGCCTCGATTGCCAACAGGCGAATGCGCTCAAGGTGGCGAATTTTCTGAGCGCGCATCCCGCGGTGCAGCGCGTGCATTACCCTGGGCTGGCAAGCCATCCCGGTCACGATGTGCATGCCAAGCAGGCGCGCGGCGCGGGGGCAGTCATCAGCTTTGAGACGGGCTCGTTCGAAGTGTCGAAGCAAGTAGTGGAGGCGACGCAGTTGTTCCGCATCAGCGTAAGCTTTGGCAGCGTGAATTCCTCGATCAGCCTACCGGGGTGCATGTCGCATGCGAGCATACCGGCGGAGGTTCGTCAGGCACGCTCGTTGGCGACGGACCTGGTTCGCCTGTCCGTGGGAATCGAAGATGTGGACGACCTGCTCGCTGATCTGGGGCGTGCGTTCGAACGTGCTGCCTGCGGAATTGCTGCCGCCGCGAATGATGGGGCTCAGGTTCGCGAGCAGCAATTCATTTAACGCCCGTGATTGAGGATCGCGAATTAAGGTGACCCATTGGTGGGCGAAAGGCGTGATTTATGAATCGTCATTACGAGCGCCCGATTTTGGCGCGAGGAATCTGCTTTTTCCATAGCCATGCACAAGCAGGTCCCTCGCGGGCGAAAGCCCGCTCGTGATGACAACATTGACGAGCTGAACGCCCGCCCTTTCTGAATTACACCAACTCTATTTCGCCGGGGCTGGAGCCGGTTGCTGCGCGGGCGCGCCAAAATTCACCTTGGGCGCCTGACGTGCTCCCTCTTCCGTCTTGAAATAGGCATCGTTGCGGGTGAATCCCGAAAAGCTTGCGACAATATTGCTCGGGAACAAGCTGATGTACGTGTTGTAATCCTGCACAGTCTCGTTGTAACGGCGGCGTTCGACCGCGATCCGGTTTTCCGTGCCCGCTAGCTCGTCCTGCAAGCGCAGAAAGTTTTCATTGGAGCGCAGTTGCGGATAATTCTCCACGACGACCAACAGGCGGCTAAGAGCGGAATCGAGCTGGCCATTGGCCGCGATCTTCTCCTGCGGTGTCTTGGCGCCCGACATGGCGGCGCGCGCGGCGGCAATGTCGCCGAAAACCTTTTCCTCGTGGATCGCAAACCCTTTCACCGTCTCAACCAGGTTCGGAATGAGGTCGGCCCGGCGCTGCAGAACGACATCCACCTGCGCCCAGGCTGCGTTCACGGTTTCGCGTTTGCGGACCATCTCGTTACGATGGCCAACGAAGGTGCCGCCGATCCAGAGCACCAGCAACACAATCACGACCAGTACGATGATTCCTTTTTTCATGCCAATCTCTCCCCGCCGATTCTAGATGGACAGATGACGTCTCCCTACGGCACTTTCTGCAACTGACGCTTGGGCACCCGCGCATCCAGTTCGTGAGCGACCCGCTGAATTGCGCTCATGTACGCATGGTACAGTTCGTGCACGTTCTCCGAATGCGGGCCTTCGTCCCGCAACTTCAGGATTGACCGCAGCGGCTGCACTTCAAATCCGAAGACCTGCCCGGCACTTTCCAGCAACTGCGGCTTCGCTGCCGGAGGATTTTCTCCCAACGCGATCAACGCATGGCGGAACAGCGTCAGAACGCTGGTGATCGATTTCGCCAGCACCGCGCGGAGTTCGTCTTGGTTGTCAGGACTGAGCAGCAAGTGGTGGCGCAACCGCAGCAGTGTCGTCCGCAATTCGTGTTCTACCTCGACCCTGTGCAGGTTCATCGGCACATCGATTGCTGTCACTACATCCTGGCCGAACAGCGTTTTGTGGGAGCGCTGAATATCGAGCAGTTCGATGGCGAAGACATCGGCGGACTCGCGCAGCTCTTCGAGCGTCATGATCGTCGGCGGCCGCAGCTTCTCGTCCCGGCTCCACCAGTGCAGGACCGCCGAGATCGCCGCAAACGAAGTCGCCTGCAAGTGCTGCAACACAACCAGCACGTTCACGTCGGAGAACTGCTCGTGGAAGTCTTCGCGGGCTGCCGAACCATACAGCACGATAGACACCAGATTCTCGCCGCACGCCTGCTGCAATCGGGTAACGAGTTCCTGCAGTTTGCTTTCCGGTTTCTTCATTGATCGTCACTCCCGGCGTGGCTCACCAACTGCCGCCAGCGCCACCACCGCCGCTCATCCCCCCGCCAAACCCACCGAAACCCCCAAATCCACCGCCGCCGCCCGAGTAGCCTCCGGAGCTACCGCCAAACCCGCCGCCCCAACTACCTCCACGGCCCCCCAGGGCGCTGCCCAACAGAAACCAGGGAAGAGCGGACCCTCCGCCTGATCGTGGACCGCGACCGCTGCCTCGCGTCGAGCGCGAAATAGCGCGGACGACGACGAAAATTACCACGATGATCAGCAGCGGGATCCACCACGACGTTTCCCCTGCAGGCGCGCTTGGCTTGGAGGCCGGCACGCCGTTCAATTGCACACCCTTGTCCGCTGCTATCAGTTGGGCGACACGCGTTGTAGCGAGGAGCACAGCAGCGCTGTAGTCCTCTCGGCGCAGATCGGGCACCATCTCGCGCCCGATGTCTCCGGCGCGGGCGTCGTTGATGACCGGCTCCAACCCGTACCCAACCTCGATCCTGTACTGACGCTCCTTGGGCGCCACCAAGAGCAGAACGCCGCGGTTCTCTTTCTTCGATCCGACACCGAGCTGCTTGTAGAGATCGGCTGCGTAGTCTTCCTTACTGCTGCCGTCGAGGGAATTTACGGTCACCACCGCAATTTGCGCGCCTGTCTTCTGCTCGACCTCGGCGCAAAGCGTCTCCAGCTTGGCCTTAGTCGCGGGATCGATGACCTGTGCGAGATCGGTGACGTAGCCCTGCGGACGAATATCCGCAATCTTCTCTGCCCATGCGAAGGAATACCAAGTTAACAGCAGCACAGCCAGTAGAGCGAATTTGACGCGTGTTGGCATGAGTCATCGCTGACATTGTATCGGCGTAAGTACCGTAGAGAATGCAGGACGCAGTGTCAAGCAACGCTGAATTGCAGGATGGTACTTGGCCCCGCTCGCGCGCTACGCGCCGGA
>PLQW01000063.1 GCA_003160215.1 Acidobacteriaceae bacterium | reverse complement strand
TCGCGAGTTAACGCAGCCGTCAGCTATCAGCCATCAGCCAAAACGTGGGCGCACTAGTGACTCGAATGTGTACCAGTCAGCCGTGCCGCTGAGGCTTGGCAACAGTTTGTGCTTCATTCCCGAGGAGCTTGTTTCGCGAGATGCAGCGTCAGCCACGAATGTCGCGCTTAAGTCGAAGTCTCTGGGCGACTAAAGCCGCAGGATAAGGAATCTCCTGTCCTCCACAATAGCTCACGGCTCACTGCTGACGGCTGATAGCTGACAGCTGACGGCTTTCTGCTACACTGCGCTTAACTTCGGCGAGTCGAGAGCTCACGTGCTACTGGAACTGCGGGTCGAAAACTACGCGGTCATTGATAACGTCGCCGTGGAGTTCGCGCCCGGTCTCAACCTGCTGACCGGCGAAACTGGCGCCGGAAAATCCATCCTCATTGACGCTCTCGCTTTGCTTCTCGGCGATAAAGCCTCCACCGACACAATTCGTCACGGAACGGACAAGGCCGTGGTTTCGGCGGTCTTCGAAACCGAGTCAAAGGCCTTGGATGCGGTGCTGGAAGCCAATGGCCTGGATTCCAACTCCGAAGATGGGCAACTGATTCTTCGCCGCGAGATTGCCACCGGCGGCAAGGGTCGCGTCTTTGTGAATAACCAGCCGGCGACGGTGACTGTCCTCAAGCAACTGGCTCCTCATCTGGCCGTGATCCATGCGCAGAATGTGGCCGTGCTGGCGTTCGATGCGGCATCGCGCCTGGCGCTGTTGAATGCTTTCGCCGGAGTTGACACCTCGCCGGTTGCAGCAGCATTCGAAGCATGGAACCAGGTTCGCCATCGCATCGCCGATTTAGAGCGCGACGAGCATGATCGGCTGCGCCTGTTGGATTTGTGGAGCTTTCAGCGCAAAGAGATTGCCGACGCTCGCGTGCAGCCCGACGAAGATACCAAGCTCGAAGCCGAAAAGCGCGTACTTGCCAACTCCGAGAAGGTCTTCACGGCTGCGATGGCGGCGTACGACGCGCTCTATGAGAGCAACGCGTCAGCGGCGGCTTCGATTCGTGTCGCGACCAAACACATTGAAGAGTTGACGCGCTTCGACGAGAAATTTCGCCAATCTCTGCCGGAGCTTGAGTCCGCGCGCATCACGTTGGAGGACATTGGTCAGACCCTCCGCGATTACGCGGAAGGCATTGAGGCCTCTCCCGCGCGTCTCGCCGAGGTTGAAGACCGGCTGGCCTTGCTCGATCGCTTGAAGCGGAAGTACGGACCGACTCTGGACGACGTGATCGCGCTCGGCGACGAAGTCGATCGCAAGCTCAACGAGATGGAGAACAAGGACGAAGTCCTGCGCGCACTGAAAATTGAACTGGCAAGCGCCGGAGCGAAATATCTGGAGGCGGCGCGCAGTCTTTCCCGCCATCGCTACGAAGCGGCGCGCAAGCTGGAAAAGATGGTCGAGAGCGAGATCAACGAGCTGGCCATGAAGGCGCGCTTCAAGACCGAGGTCAGCGGCTCGGATGAAGAAGGGAACTGGAGCGCGAAGGGCTTCGACCAGGTGCAGTACTTGATCTCCGCCAATCCCGGAGAGCCACTTGGCCCGGTCGAGGAGATCGCGTCGGGCGGTGAACTGTCGCGGGTGATGCTGGCGCTGAAGACCAGCGTTGAGGAGGGCAGCGCCAGCCGGGGGCGTCACAACGGCGCGCGCGGAGACAGGGGCGCCCCACCCTTCTCGCCCGTTTCTGGCGAGAGGGTGGGTCTGGGTTCTCAGCGAACTCTCGTCTTCGACGAAATTGACAGCGGCATTGGTGGACGTGCCGCCGAAGCGGTGGGCAAGAAACTGAAGCAGCTCGCACGGACCAAGCAGGTTCTGTGCATCACCCACCTGCCGCAGATCGCGTCGTTCGCCGACCAGCATTACCTCATCGAGAAGCGGGAATCAGGCGGAAGAACCAAGACTTCGGTCCGGCCGCTCGACGCCGAAGAACGCACGCGCGAGATCGCGCGCATGATGAGCGGCGCCAAGCTGACGGATACCTCGCTGAAGCACGCCGAGCAGATGCTGAAGGCGAACCGGTGATTTCCAAGCTGTTGGCTTAGTACATATCTCGCGTGACAAACTCGAACCTCATAGGCTTGCCGTCGCGATCGATCTGTACGATAAACGATTGGCCGGGCTCCTCCAGTTCCGTCCTGATCTCGGCCAATTGCAGCACCTCATTGGGACGCGGTATTGTGTTCGGGTGGCCAACTGCTTTTATCGCGTCGCCTGCGCGAATGCCGGCTTGTGCCGCCGGTGAGCCGGCAATCACGCCGTTCACCAGGAGCCTATGGTAGTCGGGAGGCGCAACTCTGAGGGAGAGGCCGCTGCAATTCGCAGGGAAGCGCGCGTTCACGTCAGGCCGGGGAGAGAGGATTTGAACCTCCGACCCCCTGGTCCCGAACCAGATTTCACCAGTTATTGAGAGTTGTGGAAATCTGTGGTTTGTAACTGATTGATATGGAACGCTTTATCGCCGAATATTCCGTGACTGTTGTTCCTTGTTGTTCTCGGATGCTTTGACTGTCACAAATTTGCCTACAGTCCAAGCTTTTGGGACAGAAAAACTTCCTTCGATTTCAAGAGTCCAACTTCCGGGCCTCCGCAGCTATATAGTGCACAATCGCGTACAAGTCACTTCCATTGAGATCTTCCTCCAACTGGACATGTTCGGCCACTCGCACGTTCAAGTTCTTAAAATATAGCGGTTGACGAAGCCTTGGTTGTGGAAGTTTACAGAGGCGAGCGACCCACTTCCGAAAAGAAAATACTAAGCCTTTTTCATCCAGCGACAAACGCTCGACCGCTGGAATGTGATCAGGAATGGGGAAAAATGCTGAAAGGTCGCGCTTAACAATTGCCTCTATTGCCCGCTGCGGGAGATAGTTTTCAATTCCATAACGTTCTAGGACACGGAATTCGATACCGCTTGCGTTGAGCCTCTTTTGTTCTTGTCGCGCGAGCTTCGTCAGTCGTCGTTTCGGCTTTTCCAGATGACGGCCCTCATCTCCGTCCATTACGACGATCGCCGCCTTGCACCCGAGTAGCATTAGCTCGGGATCTTTCGACCGCAATCCGTTCCATCCACCCACCGAGTCAATCAGGACCTCAGGAACACCCCCGCATTGCGCGACTAACGCTCGAAAGACGGGTATATCAGTCTCCCCTTCGCACATCAACTTGAGTCGCCGCAGAGATGTTGACCCGCTCAATTTCTTTATAACCGCATCAAATGGAGCTTGCTGTGCGGCCTGAAGTCTTGCCTCAATCTGAAGTTGCACGGCCTGTGAAAGTTGAACGGGGTGCCAACCCTCAGGAGCAAACTGAAGCTGGGATCGCATAAGTTCAG
Organism: Acidobacteriaceae bacterium; assembly: GCA_003160215.1. Taxonomy (GTDB): domain Bacteria; phylum Acidobacteriota; class Terriglobia; order Terriglobales; family Acidobacteriaceae; genus Bog-257. The sequence continues at coordinate 999 of PLQW01000063.1, read as the reverse complement.
CGGTCCGCAATTTGTCGATATTCGATAGAGCGTTAGTAAGAAGCCCAACGACGACAGGCATTTCAAGCTGCAACGCTCTGGACCGGAGGCGGGACAGCTTATCCCAGGCAAAGTCGGTGCGAATTCGTGAAATCCAATTCAACCCCGATGTCGCCGGCATAGGAACTTCACCCGCTGCAAGCGCAGCATTATCGTCTAAAAGTTGTGACAGCGAGCGTTCTATCGTCGCACGGTGTTGCCTATCGACTAGAACATCGAAGGCGTTGGATCTAAGATCGTCCCTTACATTCGTTCTGTTGATCTGTTCGATCCAATCATCAGATGCTCCGTGTTTGACCAAAATGTCAAAGGCGGTTAATTGCAGATATCCTCTGTCGGCCTGATCTTCGACAACTGCGCGCAGCGAAGTTTCCAAAGAATTGCTCCACACATCAATACTTGTCAAAAATCGAACCAAGCTATCAAGCGCGCCTGTTGATGGGGGCGCGGCGACAAGCTGCTCAAATGCCGTTTTCGCAGCCTCGGAAAACCCGCTCCTGCGAAAGTGATTCGCCAGCAACCCACCATCCCAGCCCATTGCAGCGTAGACCAACAGCTCGTCGCAATCGACTTTTAGTTGATATCTGTCAATTAGTTGAAGAAACAAAGGAAGAACCCGCGGTTGTGTCAGGGTATTGCCCTGATGCACAATCGAATTTGGAAGATCCAAATCAGGTATCCTCTTCGAAATCCGGGCTGCCAGCCAGATGCGATAACTCTCCGGCAAATCTGGCCAATGATCTTTTCCCAACTCGACAAAGTCGCCTAACGCTTCGTTGAGAGCTTTACGGGACAACAACCTATCGGTTAATTTCTTTAGTGCACTCTCCTTCTCCTGTTGCTCTCGGTCCCGCTCAGCTTGATAAGCTTTCATGTGAGCGTCTTGGGCGTCAACGATTCCATCGCTATGCGGACGCAGTACCTCCCTGGCTGGTCCTCTAACCCGCATTATTCATGATT
>PLQW01000137.1 GCA_003160215.1 Acidobacteriaceae bacterium | reverse complement strand
CAGCTACTTACACCACAGGCTGCTAGGGTCTATTTCGTTAAATCCGGGCGGAAAAATACTGTAGAATCCACTGGGCCACGCCCAAATTGGGACGGTTCGTCCGCAAGCGCTATCCATGGTGACAACGCCGTCGTCAAAGCCGCGTTGAAAGAAGTATTTCAGAGGCCAAAGGAGGTGGTCGCTGGCCCCGGCCACAGTCAAAACGGGTACGGGCGTATCGTTAATCCGCGAACTCCATTGAGTTTGCATCACCTGCGGAACTAAGTCCCACAGAACGCTGTCTTGAAGTAGATAAAAGGAGTTGCAGAGTCCGGTATGTAGAAGGAGGAACAAAGTCGCAACGTCGCACACATAAGGGTCGTTAGTGAGGCCAAAGGCTAAGACCATTGCCGTTGTCGCCAGTTGGGAGCCGGAAATAGTCCCCGCCAAAGCCGCATGCACCTTTATATGCTTAGGAATGAATCCGATGGGTCCTGTCTGCTGCTGCTTCTGATAAACGGGATCTGCGGCAAACGACATCGCTACATCGGTCAAGGGCGCCCCGATTGAATGAGAAATTACAATACAGCCCGCCACGCAAAATCCGCTGGGCTTGTGAGTCATTGGGTCAAAGCGGGGATCGTTCGGGTCCGTCAGTGTGACTCCGTCGCCGGTGACCATCGCATCGGCTATTTGATTCAAAATTGCGTTCGCGTCAGTTTCCAAGCCCTGGGCGGTTGACCATCCTACGGTCATGTAGCGGTTCTTCGCGTATCGAAGGATACCGTTGCGGTGTATAAGGAAATTTTGGATGTGCGATTTTGTAACGCCCGGGTCATCCCAGTATTCGGCCCCCAGCTTTCGCCAATAGCCACCGGGAGCGAAGTCCGCGGGATCATCCGGCCATGTGGGGTATCCCTTGCCGGATACCACTCCCTGTATCACGTCGGGAGAAAAACCATGCACATAAATGATGTCCTTGCCATGAAATGGACTATAGGTAAGTGCATTGCAGAATTCACCGTGTCTTTCGAAGAATTCCGGGTTTTGACAACTCGTCTGCAGTAATGTTTGTTCAGGATAGACGTAATTGTCGGGAACCATTGGCGGAAAGGGACCGCTAAAGTGGAGGAAGCCTGGCAGTTGCGCCGCAAGCCTCTCCGCCAGCGCGTTCGTAGCAGCAGGGTCGGGTACCCCCGCGATTGTGGGATCATTGCGTGGCGGAGCTGTTCCGCCGATGCTGGGACATGGAAACAGCGTTGGGTTGTTGACGTACCAATCATCGGTACTGGTGTCCACTCCTGGGTAAAGAAGGTTGACCGGCCCGTCCACCAGATCCTCGTAAGGCCCAATCTTGATGTCGGTCGCACCTGGAGGCAGCTTGGAACACTTGGAAGGATCGGAAGTCCCTCTCGCGTCAGTAGGTGAACAATATGCGGTGCAATTGTCGGTCGAGGCTTCGGGCGTTGTTAGGGACAGCGTGTTGATGACAATGGGCAAATCATATGTGCCGATCTCAACGGCATAGATGCCCGCGACGGGATTATTGTTACCATCAACTTCCGCAATGCCGATGTAGGGGGCGCTATTGTCCTGTTTTCCCTGGTTATCTGCTTGAACAGTGCAGGTGCCGAGCTGCTTGGAGCTTTGGTCGTAGGCGGTTATGATTACCTGGCGCGGAATTCCAGAATTAAGAAGGTCGACCTGAGTGCCCACCTGCGAAATACCGGCCGAGAACTGCAAAGTTAGAGAAAAGAAGTAATTAACTGTCGACAGCAGGTTATCGCCTATGGCGAAGTCGCCAAGAAAGCCTCCAGAACCGCCTGATCCTTCTTGTAAGACCTGACCAATAGGGAGACCCCTCCCACCAAAAAAGCTGCCTGTCAACGTGATAGGAACAGGGGACGCGGTGGCTGTAAAACCAGAGTTTACAAAGGTTCCTGGAGGTCCCAATTGGGACCAGTCCACCGTATCATTGCCTGTCCTGGCGCTATGGCAAACTATGGTGTTGCCAGCAAAGGCTCTCGCCAGGGTGACAAGTACAAATGCTGCGACTAGAAGCGGCGTCCGTTTCATTATGAATCGCAAGCGGTTGGTTGGAACCGCCGTGTGCAGGAGTCGAGCTGCATGGCGAATGAAAACTGGGTAAATCGAATTTGACGGGTTCATGGTCGGTCCTTTCTCGTGACGTGTTGCCCTAAAAGCATGCTTCCCTACCTATTGCAACCGCGCTACTTTCCAATGAGAGTCAGTGGAGTTCCGATGCCAGTACAGAAGTCCCATCCGTTATGACTGTTGTATTTGCCGCCTTGGNNGACCACCAAAAAAGCTACCAGCCCCAATGTCCCGGAAATACGATCGATAGGTTACGGCTCCCGCCAATTCGGAATACAGCAAAGCATTTTCTGGCGTGTAGCTGTAAGGGTTGTAGTTCGAATCCAAAGTCCCGCCACCGTAAAAATTTCCGGCGGAGTTCACGATCCCAGCTAACAGGGGGGAAGCGAGACTGGTGCCGCCAACCAGCCCTGGTGTCCAGCCTGTGTAAGGAGGAAAGCAAGTGGAACATGTGACATACACGCCAACTCCGCTGGCTGGATTGGCTTCAATGGACAGGTCCGGAGTACCCCTCTGGCCCCTGAGAAGGTAATTCAAGGACATTTGCCAAGTGGGAATCGGCTCATATTGGCTGGGGCCTCCGCCACCGCCGTTTGGGGGACTGTACCAAACACTCTCGCCGGTGAAGTTGCCCGATGCGTCACGATTGATGGTGGTACCGCCCGCCGAGACGACCCATGGCGAAGCGCTGGGCCAATACACCCCAGGGAAGTTGCCAGATGCCGCAAAAATGACCATGGGGAAGGAATTCTGGAAACAGAAAATTCCGCCGCAGTTTCGCGGCGGCGCGAAGTGAATGTCATAGCTGGTCTCGCCGCTCCACTCGGCGCTGGTCCAACTATTGGAGATTTCACCGTAGTACCCACAGTACTGGAGGGGTATGCAGAAAATGGGGAAGGTGAAGAAGCCCCGTGCGACATCCTCCGCCTGCATAAGTGCATTGAGCGTCGGGTCGTACGCTTCTACCAATATAATGGTGGCGTTAGGGGCCATGGCATAGGCCCATTCGATGGCCGTCGCTTCCTCTAAGAGCCAGTTAGCGGGAGCTGTCGCAGGCTTCCCTTGAGCGTAGACCGTGCCAAACTTTGGCGTTGGCATGCCGTAGTAGCTCGCGAATGCGGCGAGGTCGCTGGCCGCGGTTGGATCGTCGTAGGGTTCAACGATAAAGATCCAGCCGGAACCACCCGAAGGGTTGACCGATGTGCTATTTATTGGGCACCCCGGAGGGTAGGGACCTGGGACAAGCTGGTAAATGCACGCGAGAGACGCCGGAGTTTCAGCTCCCGTAGGAGGGCTGCTCGGGCTGCCGAAGGGTCGCGCTGTACCAGTCGGCACGAAAAGTTCGACATTGCTATGAGCGCGAATCCCCGCGTCCGCCGGAGTCGGCCCCCTATCCCCGAGATCGATTAAGGTACCGCTTACGGGTTTGGGTAGGTCCGTCGGGGACTGAGCAAACAGAGAGCCTGTGAAGCCTAAGAACGCAAGCAAAACTGCTGTGAATGCCAATGTTAGCGGCCAGATAGAACTTGCTCCTTTACTATTGCAGAGCAGAGTGCCTCACATTCTAATGAGTGCGAAAACAACCGGCTGCCCAGACCCTTGGTTCGAGTTCACCCAATCGAAAACATAGGTATGTTTCCAGGTTTCTTGAGCCTTGGCTCACAAAGAGAAGTGTGGCAACATGGCGCCGCAGAGAGCCAAGGACGGCGAGAGCGGCGCTGACTTCAGTAGGGCCCAGGGGAAAGGCTTCCTTACTCCTGCCGCTCCGCGTAACAATCAGCGGATACCATGCAGGAGTTCCCTGCCTGAATTCCTGCTTCGTCTGAGGGATTCGTGGGTGATTTGACGGCTCAGCGCTTGGGTTGGTTGAGGAAGCGGTAAAGTTTGCGGCAGGTCGAATCGA
>PLQW01000027.1 GCA_003160215.1 Acidobacteriaceae bacterium | reverse complement strand
CGTCGTCGACCATGAAGAAGAACTTGTCTCTGCCGTTATAAACCTTGGGAATTCTGATGGGTCCGTCGAGTTCGAATCCGTAGTCGTTCCACTTATAAGGATTCACAGCAGGGGGTTTCGTGCCGGGTGTGTTTTCCGTGGTAAAGAAATAGGGCATCGCATCCGCGGTATTGTTACGGATGAAATCGTACATAGCGCCGTGATAGGTGTTGGTGCCGCTCTTGCTGACCACGTTGACCTGCGTTGCCTCATGGCCGAACTCGGCCGAGTAGACACCGGTCTGGACCTTGAATTCCTGAATGCCGTCCAGAGAGGGCAGCGCGACATAGGTTACAAAATCAGGGTCGGTATTGTTCACGCCGTCCAGCGTGTAGTAGTCGAACATGATGCGCTGGCCGCCGACCGAAATCGCCTGGCTGGCGCGATCGCCGCCGAGGCGGCTTCCTGCTTGGCCTGATGCCGTTGAAAGCGTGTTGGCATTGGACGAAAGAGCTACGAGCGACAGGTAGTTTCTGCCGTTCAACGGCAGCTCGTTTACAGCCTGATTCTCGATCACCGTACCCAGCGTTGCGTTTTCGACCTGGAGCAGTGCGCCAGTTGCTGCAACCGTGACCGTTTGGGTGACCTGTCCCACCGCCATTGCGAAGTCCTGACGCAGCGATTGCTGCACCTGCAATTGCACGTTTTTGCTCTCGGCGGCTTTGAAGCCCTGGTGCGTGGCTTCGATGTTATAGATCCCCGGCGGAACGTCGGGAAAAAGGTAGTCGCCTGATCCGGTGGTGACCGTGGACCGTACCGCGCCGGTGCCCACATTCGTCAGTGTGACGTTGGCATCAGGAATCACAGCGCCCGTCGGATCGGCGACGTGCCCTGAAACTGCCCCGGCGGTCTGAGCGGACAACCTGGCAGCCGATGACATCGCGATGAACACAAAGATGCAACAGGTGATGGAAGCAAAGCCTCGCCCGAGCAACTTGACGGTCCTCAGAACCATCGGTGCACGACCGTGCGATTCCACTGTGACCTGGGAATTTGAGATGAGAAATGGCGCAACGCGGCCATTTCCTGATGCATCACTGGCGTGATTGTCTATCATGGTCGACTTAACCTCCGCTGCAAAGAGCAGCCGCATTCGAATTCGTCAACAACCCAACCCACACCATTCAACCGAGGGAACTGAATCGCGCTATACTTTTCGATCGAGAAAACGCTTACTAGATTTCGACAGAACCATCTCTGGCAGTTGTCTGCAGCCGATGAGTCGGTTTACTCAAAAACAACCGAATCGTAGACCTTAGAAAATTTGAATGACAAGCCTTATTATTCGATCGCTATTGATCGAAATTGTCGATGTTAGGCTTTGTCGATTGTGGCGAGGGGCTGAAGCTCTCCCATGCGGTTTGCCCCAAACCCTTATTCCGGCGAATTGCCACCTTTCAGAATCTCCTCGATCGTCGACTTCGGAGCAGGCAGATGGTCCTCGTTTTCCTTCAGCCACTCGTGATAGTCCTGTTCGATTTCGGGTGTCCATTTCGCATCGATCTGTCCGGCGGTGTACTTCTTCTCTCTCAGGCGCTGGTGTCCAAACATGTCTTCAAGATGAGTGCGCTCAGAGTACTCGACGACTTTTTCTGCTAATTGGGGTGGGATAAAGATCACACCGCCATTCCGTCCAAGGACCACATCTCCCGGCATTACCAGGACCTGGCCAATGCGGGTGGGCCCGTTGATGCTCACCATGGTTGAGTTGAGCAGTCTTCCGCTCGCGAGACTTCCGAAATGATGCGAAGGATCGTAGTAGCGAACAAATGACGTGAAGTTCGGCAGCTCTTCCAGCCCGTTGATATCGCGAACGGCGCCATCGTAGACGATGCCGTTACCTGATCTTGCATAGATAGCGTTGCCTACGTTGTCGCCGATGGATGGACCATCCTGCTTGAGCCCGAAGTGGTCGCCTACGTAGACGTCCCGTGGCTGTAACATATCGACAGGCCATGCATTCGTACCTCCCTGCCGATGATCCTCTACTCCCTGCTCTTCAATCTCTTTTTCAACATCTGGTCTTCCGGGCATCCACACGGCCGTCAGTGCCCTGCCCACTAGCACCTGATCGGGATGGATCGAATACCAGCCATCTTCATACTGGTGCATAAAGCCCGCCGCGCGCAGGGTTGCCCATGCTTCTTCGAGCGTTACAGTCTTCATGCGGTCCAGAATGTCGTCGGGCACCTTGGGCCGGCCGTCGGGGAACCGGTCGCCGGTCCAGGCCTTGGTGTACTCCACCATCTGGTCNNTCCCCATGCCATCCGGGTGCGGTCCTGATCGCATCCCCGCCTGTCACAGGTCCCTGCTGCGCTTCGAGGCACGGAGTCAGCGCTACGAAGGCCGCACCAGCTAGAAGAATTGCAACAATTCTTCGCATCTTCTCTACTCCCCTGGATTAGTGCTTTTCTTGCGGTTTTTAACCTTCAGCCGCGAACCATGTTGTTCCGGGAATCTGGGCCTNNCTATCCACGACTGCCATAGATCGATGTGATTGATCCAGTGCCACTCACAGCACAAAAAGTTCGGAAACGTTGCGCATGCGTGAGCAGTAGCCATCATCCCGATCGGGGAAACGACGCAGTGCGGAGCCACCGGGATGTAGTAGGCCTGTGCCATGTTGGCAACCTTCTGAGCTTCGGCAAGCCCCCCGACCTTTTCAAAGTCGGGCTGGATGATGTCGACTGCCTGCTTCTCAAGCAGTTCCCTGTATCCCCAGCGCATGTACAGGTTTTCGCCGCAGGCAATCGGGGTAG
>PLQW01000199.1:20786-23304 GCA_003160215.1 Acidobacteriaceae bacterium | reverse complement strand
TCGCTGCCCGCGCCGGTGGACATCTGGTTGAGGAAGATCTCCTCGGCCACGCGCCCGCCGTAGGCAATGGCCAGATTCGCTTCAAGATATTCACGCGTGTAGTTGTGCCGGTCGCCGGGCAGGAAGATGGTCACGCCCAGCGCCATGCCGCGGGGAATGATTGTGACCTTGTGCACCGGGTCGGAGTGTTCGCGCTTCGACGACACCAATGCGTGACCGGCCTCGTGATACGCCGTTACGCGCTTCTCCTCGACGCTCAGCAGCATCGACTTGCGCTCGGCGCCCATCAGCACTTTGTCCTTGGCCTGCTCGAAATCCCACATCAGCACCGTCTTGCGGTTCTGGCGGGCGGCAACCAAGGCAGCCTCATTCACCATGTTGGCCAAGTCAGCGCCAGAGAATCCCGGCGTGCCGCGGGCCAGCACAGCGAGATTCACGTCGTCATTGAGGGGAATCTTGCGGGTATGCACGCGCAGAATCTCTTCGCGGCCACGGACATCGGGACGCGAAACCACCACGCGGCGATCGAAGCGGCCCGGACGCAGTAGCGCCGGATCGAGCACGTCAGGACGGTTGGTGGCTGCGATCAGGATGACGCCGTCGTTCGACTCGAAGCCGTCCATCTCGACCAGCAACTGGTTCAGGGTCTGCTCGCGCTCGTCGTGTCCGCCGCCCAGGCCTGCGCCACGGTGGCGGCCTACGGCGTCAATTTCGTCGATGAAGANNCGCCGACGCCGACGAACATCTCGACGAAGTCGGAGCCCGAGATGCTGAAGAAAGGCACGTTGGCTTCGCCCGCCACCGCCCGCGCCAGCAAAGTCTTGCCGGTTCCCGGAGGCCCAACCAGCAGCACGCCCTTGGGAATGCGTCCGCCGAGCTTCTGGAACTTCTGCGCCTCGCGCAGAAACTCGATGATCTCTTTCAGCTCTTCCTTGGCTTCATCCACGCCTGCGACGTCTTTGAAGGTCACCTTCTTCTGCTGCATGGAGAGCAATCGTGCCTTGCTCTTGCCAAAGGAAAGCGCCTTGTTGCCGCCACTCTGCATTTGGCGGATCATGATGAACCATAGCGCGCCCAGCAGGACGAACGGCGCCAGGTTGAGCAGCCAGGAGGGCCAGCCTCCCGATTGCGGGTCCTTCACCGTGATGTTTACCTTCTTGTCTTGAAGGATCTTGTACATGTCCGGATAGTTCGCCGGAACCGTGGTATGGAACCCAGCCTTGTCGTTCTTATACTTGCCGCGAACGTCCTGGCCGCTCAACGTCGCTTCGGTGACGTTGCCCTGGTCCACTTGGGAGAGGAACTCGGAGAAGTTGATCTCTTTTTCCTTGGCACCCGAGCTGCCAGCCTTGACGACCTGCCACAGCAGGACCCCCGATAACACGATTACCAGCCAGAACACGACTGTTTTTACCGTCGAATTCACTGAAAACTCCTGTGTAACGGGACAGACACAAAACTGCCCCAACACTTTAGATGCTGCCCCTAGACGCCGGATGTACAAATTCGGCGTTCTCTAGATTGTAACCCGCGCATAAACGGAACGGCACGAAAGACTTAAACAAAATTCTGGAAGGGCTTGAGCAGCAATTCCATTTTGGAAGTTCCGTTTATGGTCAATCTGGAGAAGATAACACAGGGGGTGTCACAGAGACCGCCGTATGGTCACAAGGCGCTGAATTGAGTCGAAGCCCGCTGGATTAGCGGTGCCCCGTCGTCTTCGGTCAGAGCAGCTCGATCTTCACCGCGTCGCCGCTGCCGCTCCACGCGAAAGCTCGTGCCACCGGAAATCCGCGCATCCAGACGATCTGGGAATCGCACAACACCAGCGGCCAACTCGGGCGCCGCTCCGCTGGAATGTGTTGCTCGGCGAACAGGCGCTTCAGCTTCTCTTCCGACTTGCTGTGTAAAGGCCAGAAGCGATCGCCCGGGCACCAGTTGCGGACGATCAACTCCGGACCGATCAGCTCGGCACTGAGCAAAGTATCAGGTGGGCCAGCCTCGCTCGCGAACGCCTGCGGCACAGGAACCGACCGCAATGTCAGCCCCAACTCTGCGATGCGGACCTCGCCCGGAACCGGTAGCCTGTACTCGTAACCTGAGAGGGGCGGTTCAGCCTGGGGGGCCCGCAATTCCAGGCACCCGCCTTGGCGTACTGCCAGCCATCCAGCGGGAAGCTCCGCCTTCGGCAGCTCCCCGAGGGCACAGCGCAGCATCTTCTCGATGTGTTGGAAGTCAGCAGGGATTTGCTGGCTTTCAAGCAATCGTTTCAGCAAACGTCGTTGCAGCGCTAGCGGCAGCTGCGCAAAATCACCAAGGCCCAGGCGAGCAGAGGCGCGGGTCGGAAAAGCGGATCCCCCGCCGACTAAAGCCGGCTTGGGATGACAAGTATAAGGAGCGAGGACGCGGACCTGAAGGTCCGCACTACCCGAACCTTCTGTTCTTTCAGCAGCCTTTGAAGCCGGCTCAGGAACAGTGGGGCATGGCTCTGGCCCACCGCTTTGAAAGGGCACGGCTT
>PLQW01000199.1:0-20737 GCA_003160215.1 Acidobacteriaceae bacterium | reverse complement strand
GGGCTTCCAGTTCGCGCTCCACCAGCACCCGCCAATATTCCTCTTCGGCTCGTGACAGTTCGGCCGCGTCGCTCAGCACCCGTTGTAGATTCGGATTGTATCCCCGCCCCAGCAGCGGCAGCAGTTCGTGTCGAACACGATTGCGGGCGAAACGATGGTCAAGGTTGCTCTCGTCCTCGCGCCAAGTCTGGCCGAGGGCAGTGAGGTACAGTTCGACCTCCTCGCGCGTCACTTCCAGCAGAGGGCGAACGATGCGGGCGCCGGGCTGGCGCGGATCATTGTCCCAGTGGAGCGGCTCTTCAGGCCCGCGTTCCGTTGGCTGAAATGGATCCTGGGATTCAGCCCCGATAGCGATCTCCGGGTAAATTCCCGCCAGCCCGCGCGTGCCCGCGCCCCGCAGGAATTTCAGCAGCACGGTTTCGGCTTGATCGTCGAGTGTATGTCCGGTCGCAATCTCATCCAGCCTGTGCGATTCGGGTAGTGAAGTCAGCCAGCGATAGCGTAGTTCGCGCGCCGCCGCCTCTACGCTCAACTTGCTGGTGAGCGCGTGATCGCGCACGTTGCCGCGGCCGCAGAAAAACTCCAGGTCATACTGACGCGCTAACTCTGCTACAAAGGCTTCGTCGGCTTCCGAGGCCTCGCCGCGCAGCCCGTGATTGAAGTGCGCAACCGAGACGACGATACCTAGCTCGGTACGAAGCTCAAGCAGCACGCGCAGCAGCGCGACCGAATCCGAGCCGCCAGACACGGCAACGCAGACGCGATCCCCTGCACGCATCAGTCGCCGTTCGCGGATGTAACGAAGCACCTTTTCGCGCACGGAATGATGGTAATGCAGGTAGAAGCTTTCAGCTATCAGCTATCAGCCATCAGCTATCTGACGGCTGCCAACTCCCTCACGGCCGCGTATCCGGCACCGTAATCGCGCGGAACATATACGGCAGCGCCTCGGCCACGATCATGGCCACCACGATCAGCGCGCCGCCGACAGCCTGACGCGTCGACAGCGACTCCTTCAGCCAGACCACGCTGAGCACTGCGGCCACCACCGGCTCCAGGCTGAACAGCACCGCCGACTCCGTCGGGCCAAGTCGCGTCTGCGCGGTCGCCTGGCCCCAGAAGGCGAAGACCGTGGACCCGAGCGCCAGGTAGAGCGCCGCGCCCGCAACCGGCCAGTGCGACAGCGCCGCGAAGGCATTCTGAAACCCATACGGCGAGGGCAAAAACGCGGTCGCCACGACGGACACGACGCCGCAGATCATCACCTGCGCGCCCGCCAGCAGCCACGCCTCGGAGCGGCGGGTGAATGCGCCCATCATCACGATATGGACGCCGCACAGGATGGCGCAGAGCAGTATCTCGATGTCGCCCCGGTTCCAGCCCGTCCACCAGGCACCCCGCAGATGGACGAGCAGGTACATTCCGTATACCGCAATCAGCGCGCCCAGCGCCGAGGCCAGCTTCACCCGCTGACCGATGGCCACGGCAATCAGCGGCGTAAACAGCACATACAAGCCAGTGATAAAGCCCGCCTTGGCGGTGGTGGTGAATCGCATGCCGTCGGTCTGTAGCCAGAAGACGACAACGAGGACGAGGCCGAGCCAGATGCCATCCACGACGCCGCGCCGGTTGATGGGAATTCCTTTACTGCGAATGATGGCGAACATAACCAGACCGGCGAGAGGAAAACGGAGCCCCATCAGGGCGCCCACGGAAAGACCGCCGTCGAGCACGATGCGTGTCGCCGGAAAGCCGAATCCCCAGATCGTCGCCACCAGCGCGATAAGGAGCACGGCGCGGGCGTGGGAGATGGAGGCGGACTGAGAGGGAGATCGGTGCATGGATGGATGTGCTGCTTGATGGCGCACACTCATCCTATCGTGATCAGCAGGAACAGGATTACCTTGCTATTGCCGGGCCGATCCAGTCCAGCTCCAGGTCGGGAACCGATCGAAAGTCGGGATCTCCGGTTAGCAGTGGGCAACGATACTTCTGCGCGAGCGCCGCCGCGAATGCGTCCGCATAGGCAATCGGGTATTGTCCTTTGAGAAGAGCTGCGTCCCAGATCTCAGTCGCTGTCGGAACTTCGATGGTTATAGGGAGCGTTCCTGAGGACTCACGCCACGACTTTGCGAGCGTCTCGCCGTGGTACTTGCGCACAAAATAGTAGACCTCGCCGACATTGATGGCGCTCATGAGCAGCCGTGCGGCACCTGATTCTGCGCCCGCGAGAAGGTTCTCGACGATGTCCGTCGCCGGTTGTCTTTCTTTGATCCACTCCAAGATCGGCCACGAATCAAGAACGCGAGTCTTCAAGTTCGCGCTCCTCTTTTCTGAACTCCAGGAAATCTTTCTTTATCTCCCGACCAGCGCCCCGGAGCTTTCTCCAGGCATCACCCTTCGAAAGAACGATTTCCTGCCCACGGACTTCCAGCGTTAGCTTGGAGCCCTCGGTGAGATTGAGAGCCTCCCGGACCTGTTTCGGAATGGCGATCTGTCCTTTAGAGGAAACCGTAACCTTATCCATACACGTATCTTACCATATGTAAGATTATTTGCAGCTGGAGCTTGCGACCTGAGTCACGCGATGGACGCCGCCTTGCTCTCAATCAGCCCCTTCACCCGCTCGACGAACGCATCCACCGAAACCGACCCTTCGCCCTTCTCCTGGCCGCGCACGCGCACGTTGACCTCGCCGGTCTCCATCTCTTTGTCGCCGACGACGAGTTGGAAGGGCACCTTCTGCATGGCATGCTCGCGGATCTTGGCGTTCATCTTTTCGTTGCGCACGTCAACGTGTACGCGAACGCCGGCGGCCTTCAGCTTATCGCCGACTTCGTTGGCGTATGCGTGGTGCTTCTCGCCGATCGGCACCACGACCGCCTGCACCGGCGACAGCCACACAGGAAACGCTCCCGCATAGTGCTCGATGAGCACCCCAAAGAAGCGCTCGACCGATCCGTAGAGCGCGCGGTGCACCATGAGCGGCTGATGGCGCTTGCCGTCTTCGCCGACGTACTCCAGCCCGAAGCGCTCGGGCAGGGTGAAGTCGAACTGCACGGTCGAGAGCTGCCACAGGCGGCCGATGGCGTCCACCAGCTTGATGTCGATCTTGGGCCCGTAGAATGCGGCCTCGCCGGGGATGAGCTTGTAGTCGATGTTGCGCCGCTTCAGGGCCTGCTCCAGCGAGCGCTGCGCCAGCTCCCACTGGTCGTCGCGGCCGGCGTAAGGCGCACGATCGTTCGGGTCCCAGGTGGACAGTTCCACCTGAAACTGCTCGAAGCCGTAGGTCTTCAGCACCGCGAGAGCGAAATCGATGCAGCCGACGACCTCATCCTCGATTTGCTCGGGCGTGCAGAAGATGTGCGCGTCGTCTTGCGTAAAGCCGCGCACCCGCAGCAGGCCATGCATCACGCCCGAGCGCTCGTAGCGATATACCGTGCCGAGTTCGCCCAGGCGCACCGGCAGATCGCGATACGACTTCAGGCTGTCGCGATAGATCAGAATGTGGAACGGACAATTCATCGGCTTCATGCGATAGTTGGCGTCGTCCAGTTCCATCGGAGTAAACATGTTCTGCGCGTAATAGCCCTCGTGGCCGCTGGTCTTCCACAGGTCCACGCGCGCGACGTGCGGCGTGTAGACCAGCGAATAGCCGCGCTTGAGATATTCGTCGCGCATCCAATCTTCCATCTCCTTGCGCATGATGCCGCCCTTGGGATGCCAGAAGATCAGTCCCGGCCCCGCCAGCTCCTGAATGGAGAACAGGTCGAGCTGCTTGCCCAGCACGCGATGGTCGCGCTTCTTCGCTTCCTCGATCTTGTGCAGATACTCGTCGAGGTCCTTCTTGGAGAAGAATGACGTGCCGTAGATGCGCTGCAGTTGCGGGTTCTTCTCGTCGCCCAGCCAGTACGCGCCCGCGATGTTGAGCAGCTTGAACGCCTTGATGCGCCCGGTGGACGGAATATGCGGTCCGCGGCAGAAGTCGGTGAACTTGCCGGTTTTGTAGATGGAGATCTTCTCGTCTGGCGTGGTGAATTGCTCGATGAAGTGGCACTTCATGAAGTCGCCTTCCGACTTGAAGCGCTCTAGTCCCTCGGCGCGCGGTAGAAACTCGCGTGCATACGGCAAGTCCTGCTTCACCAGTTCCTGCATCTTCTTCTCGATGGCCTCGAGGTCCTCGGGCGTAAACGGTTTCTCCCGGTGGAAGTCATAGAAGAATCCGCTCTCGGTCGCCGGCCCGTGACCAAGCTTGGTCTCGGGAAACAATTCCAGTACCGCGGCGGCCATCAGGTGCGCGGAGGAGTGACGATAAACTTCCAGCGCTTCGGGGTCGCGGTCGGTAAGCAGGCGCAGTTCGACATCCTGTTCCAGCGGGCGGGTGAGGTCGATCAGTTGCGCGTTGTTCTTGGCTGACTCGGCTGCGGGAGATGCCGCTTCGCCAGCCGGCTGATGTCCGTTGCCACCGCTGCCATTCCCGTTCGAAGCCAGCGGCTTGATTTGCGCGGCAAGCGCTGCGTCCGCCAGACGCGGGCTGATGCCTTTCGCGATATCGAGTGCGGAAGTCCCGCGCGGCACGTCTTTAACGCTGCCATCGGGCAGTTTTACATGAATATTTTCGGCCATGATAATCGCACCTGTATGCAGCGTTCACGCTGCGGGTAGCAAACTTTTGAGTTTATCGGAGCGTAGAGGGCAGGGCAATCGCAGCGGCGATTGCACGGAACTTACAGGGATGTTCGTTGGCGGTGAGCGCGCACTTCCAGCACCAGCGCGCCCACCAAGGCGGTGGTGCCGATGACGACGGCAGCAGGAATAGCCACGTGCTTGTAGGCGTTGCTCATATCAACCTGTGCACCTCGTATGATGCCATAAACTACGGTGCCAACGATACCGCAAAATAGACCGGCGCCCATGCCGGCGGCGGAGAACAGCAGCGTGGTAAACAGCACCCGCACCGTCGAGGTGAAGACGATGGAGATGGTGCTGCGCTGCTTGCCGGGCGCCATGGCGGTGCTGTACATCACTTCTAGCGTACACCAGCGACCGAGACCAGTGGCCGCTCCCTCGTTCCGCATTGCGTTACAATCAAGCCTTCATGTCTTCTACCTCCCAAGCCGTCACCCGAACGCCCGCCGAAGTGGTGCGCATGGCGCCGGTGTCGCAGGCCGCCAACGGCATCTGCTACTCGGTCATGGGAGAGATCACGACGGCGGTCGCCGACCTGGAGCGCATGGTTAATGCCGTCCCCCGCACCATTGCGGCTGCGCTTAACCGCAAGGCCTACTACTTTGTCCCGCTCACGCTGAACATGGGCGACGACACCATGATCGCCGATCGCTACGATGTGCAGCTCTCCGATAGCGCCGTCTGCCATCGCAACCAGACGCTGGGCGATTCGCAGTGCGTCTTCATCTCGACCCGCCTAATGGAGGACAGCTTCGCCATTGCGTTCGAGTTCTTCATCAACGTGGGACACAACTTCGTGGAGCGGGTTGGCGTTTCGCAGGAGTTCGCCGACCTGGTGTGGAAGCAGGTGGACGAGAAGGCCCGCGGCGAGACCTCGCTTGACGCCTACGAGTTGCGCAAAGTGGCAACCACCGAGGGACCTGAGGCTGAGAAAGCCAAGCACGAGTACCTGCTGGCCGCCTTTGCCGATGCCATCGCCGTGTACACGCTGTCGCTGTATCTCGATGTGGACTACCAGGACCTGCGCGAGCGCGATTATCCTCTGCTGGCTCCCAACGCGCTGGCCGAGCGCCTGCGCAAGATCAACGAGCTCTTCCCCGCCAACCCCGGGTTCGAGTTTGCCGTGTACCACCGCAGAAGGCAGTAAAGGCCTTTGGCTCTTCGCCAGAGACTTTCAACCGTAGTGCTGTGATACTGAGTGTCACATTGGCCTGCCGTCCACCCGTAGGAATGAAAATCAACCACGGAGACACGGAGATCACGGAGAAAAACTCCGTAGAAGCCAAAACTCCGTGTCCTCCGTGTCTCCGTGGTGAATGATTTTCGGCGGAGCGTAGCATTCGCGTGCTTTCCGCGAAGTCGGAGAGCCTGCCCAAGCGAAGTCGAGGGGGCCCCTATTCCCCCGCCACCGCTTTCCGCCGTTACAGCCGCACCATCCAAGCGCCCTTTGCATCCTATACAATCGAACTCGACCCATGAACCGGATGATCCTTGCCAACCTGGTACACCGCCCGTTTCGCACCATCATCAGCGTGGTCGCGGTGGCGGTCGAGGTCACACTCATACTCCTGATCGTTGGCATCATGCTCGGGATGCTGAACGACAGCAAGACCCGGCAGGCCGGCATCGGCGCCGACATCATGGTGCAGCCGCCGGGTTCGTCGCTGCTGATGGGCGTTAGCGGCGCGCCGGTCTCGGTGAAAGTTGCCGACAAACTGCGCAAGCTCCCGCACGTGGTTGCCGTGGCTCCCGTCGTCACCCAGCTTACGACGGCGGGCAATGTGGAGGTCCTCGACGGCATCGATCTGCCATCGTTCGACGCGGTGAGCGGAGGATTTCATTACTTTGCGGGCGGCCCTTTCCAGGGGCCGTACGACATGATCATTGACGATCTCGAGGCCGGGTCGAAGCACCGCAAGGTGGGCGACATGGTGGAGACGCTCAATCATCAGTTCCGCATCTGCGGCATCGTCGAGCACGGCAAGGGCGCGCGCAAGTACGTCCCCATTGCGACCCTGCAAGATTTGATTGGCGCGCTGGGCAAGGCGTCCATCTTCTACGTCAAACTCGACGATCCGAACAATGCCGACGAAGTCGTCCGCACGATCAAGAACATCCCGGGCATGCAGCAGTACGGTGTGCACTCACTGAAGGAATATCTCAGCCTCATGACTTCGGCCAGCATTCCCGGCCTCACCACCGTGATCAATGTCGTCATTGGCATCGCCATGATCATCGGCTTCATCGTCATCTTCCAGGCCATGTACGCCGCGGTGATGGAGCGCACGCGCGAGATCGGCATCCTCAAATCGCTGGGCGCCGGCAAGTTCTATATCGTGAACGTGGTGCTGCGCGAAACCCTGCTGATCGCGATTGGCGGGGTCATCCTCGGGATCGCCATCAGCTACGGCGCGCGAGTGGGCTTGCGGGCAAAGTTCCAGACGCTCCCCGTGCTCATCACCTACGCCTGGCTGGTGAAGGCCGCGATCATCGCGCTCATCGGCTCGCTGCTAGGAGCGTTCTATCCGGCCATGAAGGCCGCGCAGAAAGACCCCATCGACGCGCTGGCGTACGAATAGAAAAGAAAAATCAACCGCGGATCAACACGGATTACACGGATCAATTTCTTGCTTTTTCCTGTCCGTGTTCATCCGTATAGATCCGCGGTTGAAGCTATTCAGATCGCCCTTATTCACTGCGAGTTACTTGCCTGCGTGTCTGTGTCGGATGCGACCGGCGCACTTACCGCAACAGCATTCTGCTCGTTATTGGCTGTCTTCGCGACTGTCTTAGCCGATTGTTTTGCTGAAATCTTCTGTTCAGGCTGCTCCGCGGCGGGCAGGCATTGATACTCCGGATAGGAGGTGCAACGCTGCGCCTGGTCCATGGCCCGGTCATACGCTTGAAGTTGGCAGGCCCGTAGTGCCGCCAGACTCGACCAGCAGGCATCGTCGTGCGGGTTCGGTAGCGCGTTTTGTGCCGATAGAGTTGCCACGGAAAGTAAAAGCAGAATTCCGACGGGAATGATTTTTTGTAGTTTCATAATCAAACCTCCTCACTGCCACATGAGATTGCCCGGAGCCGCCCGAGGCACGGACAAGTTGTCCTCGTTTTCTGCCAATTTTTATTTAGCGAATTTTCATGTAGCAGCGGGGGCGCGTTCGGCATCTGTTTTGTATGGACTTGAGAACCGAAAATAGTGCGCAGCGTTCCAAGCTGAAGGAATGGCCAACCCGCCGCATAGCGTTCCTGGTGTTATCCAGTCCCCACCTGATGAACCTGGCTGGCCCTCTCGACGTGTTTACCCGAGCGTCGGCAGCTTTAAGTCGCGCCGGGAAAAGACGCTCACCCGCCTATGCGGTCGAGCTACTAACACACGATGAGACGCCGCTACTGACTGGATCTGGACTCGGACTGATCGGTGGCCGTCGCTGGACTGAGGCCCACGATCCGATCGATACCCTGCTTGTTCTGGCGAGTGCGGACGTCGTTCAATCGCGCGTCGATCCCGAATTGCTGGCATGGGTTCGCGCTCGTGCGGAGCATGTTCGACGCATTGGGTCCGTCTGCGCTGGGGCTTTCGTTCTGGCCGCAGCCGGAGTCCTCGATGGACGGCAGGCTACTACACATTGGGATTTGGCTGACGTTTTGGCGCAGCGCTATCCGCGTATTTCCGTTGATGGTGACCGAATCTTTACTCAGGATGGAAATGTCTGGACCAGCGCCGGGGTTTCCGCCGGGATTGATCTCGCGCTGGCAATGGTTGAGGAAGACCACGGCCACGCGCTCGCCTTGGAAATTGCACGCCGCATGGTGTTGTTCATGCGCCGCGGCGGAGGCCAGAGCCAGTTCAGTTCGCAACTCGCAGCCCAGGGCGCCGACCACCAGCCTATCCGCGAACTCATCGCATGGATCTCAGAACATCTCGACGCCGATCTCTCCGTTCCGGCGCTGGCGCGTCGCGTCGGCATGAGCGAACGTAATTTCAGCCGGGTCTTTACCCAGCAGGTGAGCACAACACCGGCCCGCTTCGTCGCCCGCCTGCGGACGGAAGCGGCGAAGGCAAAGCTCGCAGCAACGCCTGAGAAGTTGGCGGCTGTCGCGCAGAGCGCTGGATTCGGGAATGGCGAAACGCTGCGGCGTCACCTCCGCGATGATTTGGGAGTGTCACCGTCCTCAGAGCGGAGCCGGGCCGCCCTCAGATCCGCATCGGCATGACCACGTAGCGGTACTTGAAGCCGTCGTCGTTTGCGTCGTCGGGACGCATCTGGCCGGCCGACTGCGCGTCTTTGAACTCCAGGCGGACCTCGCCACCATTGGACGCTTTCAGGAAGTCGAGCAGGTACTCGGAGTTGAAACCAATGGTCATCGCATCGGCGGTGTACGCGGTCTCGATCGAATCTTCCGACTCGCCCGCGTCGGTGGATGATGACGAAATCTTGAGCTCATTCTTATCCAGCTTCATACGGATGGCGCGCGAGCGCTCGTCGGCAAACTGCGCCACCCGCTGGATGGCGGTGTTGAGATCGGCCCCATGTACCGTCACCGACTTGGTCGTCTCACGCGGGAGGACGGCTTCGTAGTTGGGGAACTGTCCAGTCAGTTGGCGGGAAGTCAGCAGCCGTTCGCCGATGCGGAAGAAGAGCGTCGAATCATCCTTGGCGAACTCGACTTCGGCCACATCGCTATTTTGTAACAGCGAGTAAATTTCGCTCATTGCTTTCTTGGGGATGAGCGTCTTGTTCTCGCCGGTCACGTCGAAGTGCTCGCCCTGCTTCTCGATGTGCGCCAGGCGATGGCCGTCGGTGGCCACCATGGTTATGGATTCCGCCTTCAGCACCATCAGCCCGCCATTCAGGGTGTAACGCGATTCCTCGCTGGATATGGCGAAGATGGTCCGGCCGATCATGCTGCGCAGGGTCTGCGCGGGAATCTTCACGCTGCCCGCCGCCGGAAAGGTAGGCAGTCCGGGAAAGTTCGCGCGCGCCATGCCAACCATCTTGGTATTGGAGCGGCCGCAGCGAATGTTGACCCAGTGGTTCTCCAGCAGCTTGATGGAGATGTCGCCGTCGGGCAGCAGTTTGACGTAGTCGTAGAGTTTGCGGGCGGGAATGGTGCAGGCGCCTTCGCGCTTCACCTTGGCCGAGCACGAGGTGCGCAAGCTGAGATCGAGATCGGTGGCGGTGATGGTCAACCGGTCATTCGCGGCCTCGAACAAAAAGTTGGAGAGGATGGGAATCGTGGTCTTGCGTTCGACCACTCCCTGCGTGGCAGTCAGTTCCTTGAGCAGTTCGAACTTGCTGACACTGATTTCCATAGCTGTATCCTGGACTACTCCGATTCCTTCGGCAGCCATACGTTTGCACCTCGGCAGGCCCGCGCCTGACCTGTATTACTGTTACTCCTTATACCAAATAAAAAACATATAAAACCAGTAGTAACAGTAGGCACCCCGGAAAAGTGGAAATTTTGGGAGAAACCGCACGGAACGTGGATCGCGAGCGCTTGCTGCTGTACAAATCGCCCCGTCTGGCTTGCGGGGTCCTGTGCTGAACCGGAACAAACTCAAAGTTCCATCCGTGTGTTCCACCAAATCCACAATCGGTCCACAGGGAGGGCCGGAGAAAACTGTCGCCTAAAGTGAAAAACCGCGCTGAATGCGCGGTTCATGCACCCAAACTCTCTGTAAGTTTATTGATTACCCTGTTCAAATCCTTGTCCGTTTTGCGTGCCTGTTCGATCTTGTCGACCGAGTGTAGGACCGTGGTGTGGTGCTTGCCGCCAAACTGCCGCCCAATTTCAGGCAGCGAGGCGTCGGTGAGGTGCTTGGCCAGATACATGGCGATCTGGCGGGGAAACACGATGACCCGCGAATTGTTCTTGGCCTTGATTTCCGTCGGCCGCAGACCGAACTGTTCGGACACCGCTTTCTGGATCGATTCGATGGAGATCCTTCGGACCTGCGAGTCGATCAGGTTCTTCAGTACCTCCTGCGTGGTTTGCAGGTTGATCTCGCCACCGGTGAGCGACGCATAGGCGGTGACACGAATCAGCGCGCCTTCCAACTCCCGCACGTTGCTGCGAATGTTCGACGCGATGAACAGGGCCACGTCGGTGGGCAGCATTACCTGGTCGGTCTCGGCCTTCTTCTGCAAGATCGCGACTTTCGTCTCCAGGTCGGGCGGTTGGATGTCTGCAATCAGCCCCCATTCGAAGCGGCTGCGCAGGCGGTCTTCAATCTCCGCCAGCTCTTTGGGAGGACGATCGCTGGCGATCACGATCTGGCGCATGCATTCGTGCAAGGCGTTGAAGGTGTGGAAGAACTCCTCCTGGGTGCGCTCCTTGTTCACCAGAAACTGGATGTCGTCCACAAGCAGCACATCCATGTTGCGATACTTGTCGCGAAAGCCGGTCATCTTGCTGTAGCGCAGCGCGTTGATCATGTCGTTGGTGAAGCGCTCGCTGGACACGTAGCAAATGGATTTTTCCGGCTGGCGCTTCTTGATCTCGTGCCCGATCGCCTGCATCAGGTGGGTCTTGCCCATACCGACGCCGCCGTACAGGAAGAGCGGGTTGTAAGCCTTGGACGGACGCTCGCCCACGGCAAGCGCGGCGGCGTGCGCGAATTGATTGCCGGCGCCGGTGACGAAATCGGCGAAGGTGTACTTGGGATTGAGCTGAGCGGCGCCATCCCAATCGAAACGCTGTTGCTGGGCGGGACTAGCCACGGATTTCTCCAGAGATGCGGGAGATTCGTTGTGTGCTTTATCGGCCTGAACGGCCTTGCCCTTGCCCTGCGGCTCTTCTTCGGTGACGAACTCGACGTCCAGAAACTCCATGCCGAGGTCGTCCATCGCCTCGCTGATCAAGTCGCCATAACGTTCGCCGATGTGGCAGAACTCGGGATTGGGTACGCGTACAAACAAGACGGCACCCTGCGCGTGATCGTAGCGAGTAGGCTTGAGCCAGGTCTCGTAGGAATTTCGGTTGACCTTTTTTTCCAGTGCGTCGAGAACTCGCACCCACGGATTAGCGGACGCTGCACCAAAAGAAGACATAAAAAGTAATCCGGAGGCAATCGTTGCCTCTTTGGCAAAACCGATGTTAGAGGGAAACGGAGCCGAGCACAGAGCCACAGACCGGCGAACACTTCAACTGGAGATCTTCAAGTTGCAAACCCAACCATTGCGGCGATCAGCACATTGCACCTGCGTTCGTGCAGTCGGTTTTCTTTGTGGCTGCATGGGATACTAGCACGAAAAAAATTGAGCGCCAGACAATTCTCGCGCTTGAAATTTCATTTTTTCGCGAGTGCTTGATTTCGGGAAAGTTATCCGCGAATTTTTTTTTGCGAGTGTTGCGCGCATGGTGCAGCGTGCAGGAATGCTGGGCCGGTGCTACCGCAAATCGCACCAACAGGCAATCCGCAGCGGCACTTTGGGGCGATCCTGCGGGAAATTCTTGAGACGCACAGCCCCGTGCGAGTTGGGGCTGACCGAATGCAAGCCTGGCGTCGGCTGAAGCCGACTCCAACCGACAAGAACGAACGGCTTGGACGCGGACCTGAAGGTCCGCACTACCCGAACTCGCATTCGCAGGCCCCAGGCCGGGTTTGCCACCGAGGCACGCTGACCGTTATACTTTGAGTTTGCTCTGTTGAATTTTTAGCTAGTGAGGAGCGCAGTTTTCGAATGCCGAAGCGCACATTCCAACCCAACCGTCGTCACCGCTCAAAGACGCACGGATTTCGTTCTCGCATGAAAACCAAGGCCGGCAGGGCGGTGCTGTCGCGCCGTCGGGCCAAGGGGCGCAAGCGCGTCTCCGTTAGCCCGGGCTTCCGCGATTAATCCAGAGGACCCGAAATCTGCGTTATCGCGACCTTTCCAGATGCAGTAGTAGGGAGTCGTCGCAAGACTCGGCCGCAGCAAAGAGAGAAACCCGGCGGGTCAGCGCCGAGCGCATAATGTGACCTCCGCCGCCAGCAGCAAGTTTCCAAAATCGAGGCGTCTGCTGAAACACGCGGATTTTCAGCGGGTGTACCAGGGCGGCCGCCGGCAGTTCACGGGAAACATGACGGTGTTCTTTCTGCGGCGTGGTAGCGGCCCGCAAGCGACTGGGGCGGGCAGCACGCCCCGTGTAGGATTCACCGTGGGCAAGGTGCTGGGAGGAGCAGTCGAGCGCAACCGCATCAAGCGGCGGATGCGCGAAGCGGTACGGCTGTCGGCCCAGGCCTGCGAGGGCCCCATCGACGTGGTGTTTAATCCGCGAAAGAGCGTTAGCAACATGCCCTTCGCGGAATTGGTAAGCGAAGTGACACGCGCCTTGCGGCTGGCCGCACAACGCGCCCGGACAGGGGAACAAAAATGAGGCAGGCGGTGCAATTCGTATTGCAGTGCTACCAGCGAGTGATCTCGCCCATGCTGCCACCTGCCTGCCGCTTCGTTCCCACCTGCTCGCAATATGCGATCGAGGCCGTCGAGCGCCACGGCGTGGTTCGCGGAGGCCTGCTGGCCACCGCGCGGCTGCTGCGCTGCCATCCCTTCGCGCGCGCGGGATTCGATCCCGTGCCCCCAGCGAGCGTGAAACCAGGGTACGGATCTCCGGATAATTCGCTGGGGAATTCTCACCCCTTGAACGGAACTTAAACTTGGCCGAGTATAAAAATCCACAGCAAGAACCCGGCGGCGATCGCCGCATGTTGATGGTGTTCGCCGTCACCTTTGCCCTGATCATCATCAGCCAGATCTTTCTCTTCAAAGACAAGTCCAAGCAGCAGCCAAAGCCGGCTCCCGACCAAACCTCGCAGTCTAACGCGCCCCAGTCCGAAGCCGCGGGCGCACCGGTGGAGGCTGTTTCCAAGGGTCGGGCTCCCGCCGTCACCAAGCCGGCCGGGAAATCCGCAGTTACGAAATCTGCCCCCAGCGAAGTCGAGACCGTCGTCGAGAACGACCTGTTCCGCATCGTCTTTACCAACCGTGGCGCGCAGGCGAAGTCGTGGGTGCTGAAGAAATACAAGGACGAAGACGGACATCCGCTCGACCTGGTGAACCCGCTGGCCGTGAAGTTCGGGCTTCCACTCAGCCTCTACGCGTACGACGAAGACCTGCGGAAGCAAGTCAATTCGGCGCTCTACGTAGGCAGCGCCAGCGGCGCCATCACGGCCCCGGGCGAGCTGACCTACGAGTACGCGCAAGGCGATACTACGGTCCGCAAGACCTTCCAGTTCGCCGATACCTATGTGATTTCGGTCGAAATCGAAGTCACGCAGAATGGCAAGCCTGTGCAGGCGTATCCCATGTGGCCGGCGGCCTTTGGCGATCAGAGCACGGGTCCTTCCTACGCTTCGGCCAAGATCGAGTACATGGCGAACGACAAGGTGGAGCGCCTGGCTCCCAAGAAGGTGAGCAGCGGCAACACCTTGCGCGGACCCTTTAACTGGGCCGGGTCCCAGGACCAGTATTTCGCGGCCATTTTTCTGCCGGACAATCCCGACTCCGCAGCCATGGTCACGCTGCACAATTCGATCAGCGTACCTAAAGATCCGAAGAATCCGGACCCCAACAACTTAAACCATTACGACGTGCTGGGCGCTGCCGTAGGCGATGTCAGCGGCATTACGCGAGAGCGGTTGTTCGTCGGCCCCAAAGCGCTCCATGTTCTGGAGTCGGTACGTTCCAGCACCGCGCCGGGGCAAATCAACGGTCCCGACCTCCGCAACGTGGTGGACTTCGGCTTCTTCAGCCTGATCGCCCGCCCGCTTTTCCTGTGGCTGCTTTGGACCCACGAGCACATGGCCAGCAATTGGGGTGTGTGCATCATGATCCTGACCGTCATCATCAACCTGGTGCTGCTGCCGTTGCGCATCACCAGCATGAAGTCGGCGCTAAAGATGCAAAAGCTGCAGCCCCAGATGAAGGCCATCCAGGAAAAGTACAAGAAGTACCCATTGCGCGATCCGCGGCGCTCGGAGATGAACGTCGAGATCGGTGCGTTGTACAAACGCGAAGGCGCCAACCCCGCGGGCGGATGCGTGCCCCTGATTATCCAGATGCCGTTCCTGTTCGCGTTCTATTCCATGCTGGGAGTCGGGATCGAACTGCGGCAGGCGCCATTCCTCTGGCTGCACGATCTGTCGTCACCCGACAAGATATTTATTCTGCCGGTCTTGATCGTGATCACGACCTTCCTGGTGCAGAAGATGACCCCCAACGCCGGCATGGATCCGAAACAACAGCAGATGATGACGTTGATGATGCCGCTGATGATCGGCTTCTTCAGCTATTCCCTGCCTGCGGGCTTGAGCGTGTACTGGACGGTGGGAAACTTCATTGCGATCGCTCAGCAGTACATCATGAACCGTACCGGCCTGGGCCGGGAGATGCGCGAAGAGATGGAAAAGCGCGCCCGCAAGAAGGCGAGTAAGTAGCGGAATTCGTTTTTAAGAGCGACTACCATGTGCTGCGCCTGGCTCATTTGAATATCAACGGGCCCGCCAGATTATGATGTGGCGAGACTCTAGTCCCGCAAGGCGGGACGAAAAATGATAGCCCAGCGCTTCAGCGCTGGGTAAGCGTAGTAAGTAGATCCGAGTCCCTTCAGGGACGACAGATCGTAAAGGGACTTCAGTCCCGCAACTTATGCCGATACATGACAAAATCGCGGCCGCCAAGAAGATCAGCGAACTGCTGAACGCCACCTTCGCCAGCGGCGACTTCCATTTGCGCTACAAGATCACCGTCGATCCCCAAGTCGGCAGCGACCGCGAGTGGGAGCGCCCCGAAATTTTGGTGGAGATTTCCGGCGCGGACAGCCCGCTGGTGCTGGAGAACGGTGGGGAGTTGTTGCGCGCCTTTGAGAATGTGGCGCTCGAGATGCTTCGTCTGGCTCCTAACGAACACGAGAAGGTCAACTTCGACTGCCAGAATTTCCGCTCCGCCCGCCTGCAGGAGCTTAGACTGGCTGCGGACGTAGCGGCTGAACGGGTCCGCAAGAGCGGCTTGCCGTATGCCTTCGCGCCGATGTCGTCGCGGGAACGCCGCATCCTTCATCTGGCCCTGCGCGATTTCGACGACCTCCGCACCGACAGCGACGGCGAAGCCTTACAGCGGCACGTTGTGGTCTATCCCAAGGACTACCAAGGCAAACCGCCCGCCCCGCCGCCGCTTTCCCGTCGAAGATAAGGCGGGTTCACCACGGAGACACGGAGGGCACGGAGAATCAAGAAGTTGAACAAAACAAAACTCACCGCCGTCTCGATTCTGTTGCTTACGGCGCTAGCCGTCGGGGCCACCCCGGAGCCCTCAAAGGGTATTTCCATGCACCTGTTGCCTAAGCGTGTGGCTGATTTGTCCGGCAGCAAGTGGGGACTGACCGTAAGCGCGGCCGGCTATCTCACTCCCGACGCCGGATCCACAACTCTTCAGACCGGAGCAGAATTTCGTTCCTTTGTCAGGAAGCAAAGCAGCTCTGTCAAGCAGAATGGAGTGTGGATTGTAACAACGAATCCCGAAGCGTACTCAAAGTCAGAAAATACGTTTCTCGAGCAAGTAATGTCTATCTGCGCGGCGGACAAAATTCCACTGTTCATTTGCCGCGCGTCCAACCTGCCGGACGGCTGGAAACGGTACGCCCGACTGGATTAGTTCTTTCGCTAGCTTGTAATTTCCTCCGTGCGCTCCGTGTCTCCGTGGTGACCCGTCTTCTTTCGGGCCCGCTACAATCGTTCCATGCATCTTGACGACACCATCGTTGCCCTTGCTACGCCTCCGGGACGCGGCGGCATCGGTGTGGTGCGTCTCTCTGGCGCCGAGGCGCGCGCCATCGCGCGGCCTATGCTGCGGCTGACGCATGGGCATGACCTCGAGCCGGGCCGTGCTCATTTCGGTGAACTAATCGAGCCGGCCACCGGCGAGCGCATCGACGAGATTGTTGTCACGTTTTTTGCCAAGCCGCACTCGTACACCACCGACGATGTGGTCGAAATCTCTTGCCATGGCTCGCCGGTGGTCCTGCGGCATGTTGTGCAGACGGCGATGGCGCAGGGTGCGCGCCTGGCCGAACCTGGCGAGTTCACTATGCGTGCCTTTCTCAACGGGCGCATTGACCTGACGCAGGCCGAAGCGGTCCGCGATTTGATCGAGTCGCAAACCCTGTATCAGGCGCAGGTGGCGGCCCGTCAACTCGAAGGCGCCTTGTCGAAGCGATTGCAGCCCACCAAGCAGAAGCTGATTGAGCTGATTGCCATCATGGAAGCGGGGGTGGACTTCGCCGAGGACGATGTCGCGGTGATTCCCGATGCGCAGGTCCTCTCACGCATCGCCGCGATTCGCGCGCCGTTGGAAGAGCTGCTGGCCAGCTTCGCGTTTGGAAAGGTTGTGCACGAAGGACTGACCTTGGCTATCGTGGGGCGTCCCAATGTCGGCAAGTCGAGCTTGTTCAATCGCTTGGTGGAGCGTGAACGCGCCATCGTGACGGCGACGCCCGGCACTACGCGCGACCTGGTGAGCGAAACGGTTGCCATCGGAGGCATTCCGGTGCGGCTGGTGGACACAGCCGGCATTCGCACTGCGCTCGATGAAGCCGAAAGCATTGGAATTCGCAAATCGATGGAGGCGCTGGCGGAGGCCGACATGGTGCTGGTGGTGCTGGATGCATCGCATCCTGCTGCCGATGACGAAGCGCGCGAGCGCGACGCCGAACTGATCGATCTGGCTTCGCAGCGCCTGGCCGTGGTCGCTCAAAACAAAATTGATGTCGCAAATGCCACCGCGCCTCTTCCCGCCGCGCTCACGCTGCCTGTTGTCCAGACTTCGGCGATCACTGGCCAAGGCATCGCGGAGTTGCGGACGGCAATTCTGCGGGTGCTGGGCGGCGATTCCGGCGCGCAGCAGGAGAGCGGCTTTCTCACCAACGTGCGCCAACAGAAGCTGGTGGAGGACTCAATTGCTGCACTCGACAAGGCAGCCGCGGCGGTCTCGTTGAAAACACCGCACGAGATGCTGCTGCTGGACCTCTACGGCGCGCTGCGTCCCTTGGACGACATCACCGGCGCCACCACTGCCGACGACATCTTGAACCTGATCTTCAGCTCGTTCTGCATTGGAAAATGAATAAGGGATGGAGCATTTGGTTCCGCGAGGACCCCGGATGCCCAACACAAGTTCCTCGCGCCACCGGTGGCTCTAGCCACTGAGGGACTTCGGTGTTGGCACGAAGTGCGAATTCCCTCAGGGCTGAAGCCCAACTCCCCACGCACAGGTAACGGCCCGGCTGAAAGCCGTGGGCTTTCAAAGCTTGCTGTCTTTAGCTACCGAAACAGATGAATAATCCAGCTGAAGCGCCGGACGGTTTTCTAAACCGTCAAACGTATTTGACCACGAGCCGCAATGTGCGCTTTTTCATGCACTTAGCTCTACATCACCAGATTTCAAGTGCAGATTAGGTGCAGTCTCCCGCGTCTTTTTCAGGTCGGATTTGCACTCTCCGCCCGCAACTGCTCCATCGCGGCCTGGACGTCGCTGTCCGCCGCCTTTGACGGCGACGTTCGGCCGTTTCGTCAAGATCGAGCTTTTCTATCCGCGCTTGCGAGACGCGATGTTCGAGGTCCTGAAGTGCGCTCCGACCCAGCGCGCGGTTGAGGCCGCCATTATGCAATGGGATGGCGAAGCCTTGGAGCTTGCCATCGGCGAAGAATGTGGCGCCATCGGTATGGTGCGCACAGCCGACGAGCGACTGGCTCACCCGGTAGGCCGCCGGCTCGCCGCCAAGCCCGTCGTTGAAGTGGAAAAGATTGGCGACAGCGACCCTATTCCCCTGCCCAAAGGCGGTACTATGCCATTGTCGAGTATCCGCGTGCTCGATTGCACCCACGTAATCGGCGAACCGGTTACGGCTCGCACTCTCGCCGAGTTCGGCGCGGACGTACTACACTTTTCGAAACCCAATTACCCTGACCACTTGAACTGGCGTCTGGAAACCGACAACGGAAAACGCGCCGCTTATTGCGACTTCGACAACGAAGCCGACACTCGGCAATTCTTCAAGCTTCTCCAAAACGCCGACGTCTTCACCTGCTCTTACTTGAACCTCGACCAAAGCGGTATCTCGCCGCGCCGCCTTGCCACCAGTCGGCCGGGAATTATCTCCCACGAATTGCGCTGCTTTGACTTTGAAGGAGAGTGGGCGAACTTCCGCGGCTTCGACATGATTGCTGTTGCAGTATCGGGCTACGTTGACGCCGAAGGCGCAATCGATGCACCGATCATGCCTTTACAGGTCATCTTTGCTGACTACCTGGCAGCTTATGCCGGTGCCGCAGGGATCGCAGCAGCCCTGCATCGCCGAGCGACCGAGGGCGGTAGCTACCAGGTCAGGGTGTCGCTCACCCGCATGTGCATGTGGGCGCACGAGGTCGGGCTGCTGGACAGCAGTGCGCTCGACGGCGCTCGTCCTTTCGCCGATATCGCAAAGGATCAGGATCTGCCGGTAAAGAACATCGCCAGCCCGTTCGGCGAGATCACCTACCTGCCCAGCCTGATCCAAATGCCCGACATCAAGCCTCACTTCGTGCGCGGACCGCAACCTCTCGGGTCTTCGCTTCTGGAGTGGGAGGATCTTGGGGGGGAGCGAACTGCTATTGCGCGGTTGGACCCGACCTCAGTAGCGGCATAATCGGGTACCAGTGCAAGCCCGCCAGTTATATAACCTACAGCGGCAGCAGTGCTGGTTCGATACAGCTTTCCTTGCAAAAGTCTATTTCGAAAGGCATCGCCGTCACCGCCACTCTGAACGGGACGGCGGTCGGCAGCCGCGTCGGTCGTTCAGCCCTTCACGGTCAGTCAGCTAAGGTGTGCAGTATTGAACTTTAAAGCGAGCAACCCCTACGAGTACAAATTTTATAAGTTCTACAAGAAGCTGGTGACCCTCCCCGACTCCCAAACTGGTGCTGTGATCCCATGTGTCAGTATGGAACCCGCCCTGTATACGTTACTAACCGAGTCGACCTCCAATGGCGGCTTAGGCTTCGGGATTAAGGACTTCTATCAGATTCTCTCCGGCGATGAGTACTGGAATCGAGCCTACAATCCGATCACAGCAATCGATGGGACCCGCTATACTTATGAACAACCTCTCAAGCCCTTCCCGTACGATAGCGCCGTGCCCCCGCCGCCCAATTGCGGCACGAACTGTTTTTGGACCTGTCCCACGAATGAAATGCAGGGAATCATGAACAGTCAAATTATGAGCGGTACCGACAGTAAGGAGTACGACTACACCAGCTCTTTGACAGTATCTGCCGGCACGCCAGTGTTTCTCGGCGCCAAGGCTACCATGACCTGGACAACCACCGTCTCAGAGCAAAGCACCCAATCGAATTCGCAGGGCGCAAACCTGCAGGTGGAATGCGCTTCCACTGCCTGGGGCGAGAGCCTAGGTCAATATACTTTCCTCTACGTCTACCCCTATTTTGACTCGCTGTTCGGCACCTTCTTACTTGTCGGAGCGGACCTTACCCCTCCTCCGTATGTGTATTTCAGCGGGAGGGTGGTTGACTCGTTTGGCCAGCCAGTTCAACAAATGAAGCTCGAACTCTCCTTTGCCAACAAGACATATGACGCATTTACCGACAACGATGGCAACTTCCAGTTTTACAATTACAGCGGGGAGGATTTCTCCGATCCGCCGATGGCACAACTCTCAGCTCTCGGCCCGGACGATATTATTTCCGAGACCGTTTCCCTCGGGGGAGCTACGACTGTGATCCTTCCCCCAACGTTCCAACAACAGTCGTACTGAATCGGAGGAGCTCAATAAGGCCTGGGGCCTTGTGCCCCAGCGTTAAATCCAACTTCAACAGGGCGTGTGGCCCACCCTAATCACGCCGAGGGTGGCGGGTGCCCCCCCCTAATTATGCTGAGGGTGCCCCACCCAAGCTGCTTTTGCTTGGGTGGGGATTTTCTTTGCGCGCAATGAACTATAAAAGGCCAGCGCTAGCCAGCCCATTAATATCCCGATACACCGCCTTGCGGGTGATCGGACGGTCCGCCGT
>PLQW01000280.1 GCA_003160215.1 Acidobacteriaceae bacterium | reverse complement strand
ATCTGCCCACCGCCATCTTCGCAGAATCTGACGAGATGGCCTTCGGCGCCCTTCGGGCGCTGAAGCGCGTGGGGCTCCAGGTGCCCGCCGATGTGTCGGTGATTGGCTTCGACGATCACGCGATGGCCCGGTACTTCGATCTCACGACGATCTCCCAGGATGTCTGGGACCAGGGCCGCCAGANNGTAAGGCACCGGTACTACAGCTTCGCGCACCCACTCGGCTGGTCGTGCGAGGCACCACCGCGGTCCTTGGGGTGGAGCAGCGGTCCCCATCGGCGCGGCCTGCTTCAGACGATCCCGTTGCCACGGACAAGAGGAGGGAGACATCAGGGTACCGGCTCAGGGTCGCGCCAGGCGTAGCCCCCTTGACCTCCGAAGATTCTTGCTTATGAGCCAAATTCGATTCATCCGGCAGCCGGAAAGGAAGGAGAAAGAAAGGAGGGACCAGCAGCCGCTGGCGATTTGAAGGCAGGTGTTGGACCAATCCGGAAGCTCGGAGAAACCAAGAGAAAGGAAAGAAACCGGAATGAAAACGACACTACTAAAGGATTCGGGAAGGCGCGCTCGCGCACCCGGGGGCATTTCGCGGATCGGGGTCCTGGGGACAGCCGTAGTGGTGCTGAGCTTNNTTGGTGCCCCCAGTGCTTCGGCCACTGCCCACCACCCCTTCGCGAGTTCCGCGAAGACAACTATCACCTGGTGGGCAAGCCCCATCTCGGCTGGCACACCAGGCGGGCCAGACCTGCGCAACGTGTTGGTCGCCGCCTTCGAAAAGGCTTACCCAAACATCACGGTCAAAATACAGACGGCGCCTAGCAACACTGACACCAACCGAGCCACCCTCGTCACCACTATCTCCGGAGGAGCGACATCGCCTGACGTGTTCATGGGAGACGTCATCTGGCCCGGGCAGTTCGGGGCGCACCAGNNTGGTCGCGGTTCGCCTCGGGCCTAGTTGCCGGAGCCACCTACAAGGGTCAGGTCTACGGGGCGCCCTTCTTCCAGGACCAGGGCTTCCTGTACTACCGCACCGACCTGTTGAAGGCCGCCCACATGGCCGTGCCCAAGACCTGGGAGCAACTCGAATCGGACGCTGCGACCCTGGTCAAGCAGGCTAAGGTCAAGTACGGCTTCGTCTGGG
This sequence comes from Acidobacteriaceae bacterium, assembly GCA_003160215.1. Taxonomy (GTDB): domain Bacteria; phylum Acidobacteriota; class Terriglobia; order Terriglobales; family Acidobacteriaceae; genus Bog-257. Next base: position 2,548 of record PLQW01000280.1, on the reverse strand, counting down.
AGGGGGCTTCCTATGAAGGGGGCACCTGCGACTTCATGGAGTACTACTCGGACACCGGTGGCACGGTACTCAATTCCACCGACAGCGCGTCGACGCTCAACGTGCCTGACGTGACCAAGACCCTGAGATTCATGCGCAGCCTTGTCACCTCGGGGGCGTCGCCGGCGGCAGTGGACACCTTCCAAGAGACTCAGGTCATGAACGCCTTCGCAGACGGTGACGCCGCCTTCATGCGCAACTGGGACTACGGCTACTCCGCGTCCCAGGCCACCGGCTCCAAGGTCATCGGCAAGGTAGCGGTAGCCCCGTTGCCCACGTTCGCCGGTGAGCCCTACCCGGGCTACTCGAACATCGGCGGCTGGAACCTCTACATCAACCCCCACTCGACGAACGTCCCAGCTGACCTCGACTTCATCAACTTCATCACTGGTACCAAGGCGCAAACAATCGAGGCAACNNCCCCGCCGTTCTCCGAGATTCCGACCAACGCCGCTGTGCGGGCTATGCCCTCGATCAAGAAGGAAAGCCCGCCGTTCGCTGTTCTGTCTCAGACGAAGCTCGTTCCGAGGCCCGCTCAGAACCCCAATTACCCGAAGATCTCCCAAGCCATCTACACCAACATGAACTCCGCTATATCTGGCTCGTCGAGCCCCAGTGCTGCCGCTAACGCAATGGCTAGCCAGTTGAAGTCAGCGCTTAGCTCAAGCGGGCTATAAACCTATAGGGATCAGGGATAGTTACTGGTGGCCCCCGGGCCACCAGTAACTATCCCATCACTGAGAGGAGCCCCAGTTTGGCATCCACCCAGTTGTCACCCGAACCAGTGGTCGGCGCTCCGGTGGTCCTCGGTGGTAAGCCGCCGCACGTCCAGCCGGACCGAATGACCCGTCGCCTCGCCCGGCTCGGCTGGGGTTTTTCCACCCCTGCCCTGGTGGTGATCGGGGCTTTCACAATCTTTCCGATGGTTTTTTCCGTCGTGCTGTCCCTGGAGAACGTCAACGTCACCGGCAGCGGATTCCACCTCCAGGGTTTCACCGGCTCCAACTACACCAGGGTATTGGAGGCCGGGTTGTGGCACCACGCACTGTGGTTCACGAGCTTTTACACGGTCATAACGGTGTTGGTCGAAGTCGTGCTCGGTACCATCTTCGCGTTAGTACTGGCGCGGCTCACCCAAATGCGGGGCTTGATGATGGCACTGTTGCTCGTCCCGTGGTCTTTGATCACGGTCGTTTCGGCCGAGCTGTGGAGCTACATCTACAACGCCACTTATGGGATCTTCGATGAGTTCACGCACATCTTGGGCCTGGGTCAGCCAGTGATCCTAGGTACCCCATTCTCCGCCACGGTTGCCCTGATGGCCGCGGACGTCTGGAAAACCACGCCATTCGTGGCCATCATCGTNNGCCGGGCTGGTCATGATCCCAACGGACGTTTTCGAGGCTGCGGAGGTCGACGGAGCCTCCGGGTGGAGGACCTTTTGGAACATCACTGTCCCGCTGCTGCGCCCGACGCTGGGTATCGCTGTCCTGTTCCGGGTGCTGCAGGCATTCGGGCTGTTCGACCTCCCGTACGTCCTCACCGGCGGTGGTCCCGGCAGCTCGACCGAATCCCTGGCCATGCTCGGCTACAACACCATGTTCACGGACCTCGACTTCGGCCCCGGCGCGGCGGTGGCTGTCACCACCGCGGTGATCGTGGTAGTCGTGTGCTTGCTCTTCTTGCGTGCTTTCAAGGCACAGGTNNTCATGGCTGGAGGCGCTGGGTCAACTGGGTGAACGTGGGCGCCCTGCTGATCGTCCTGTTCGTAGTCCTGCCGATGTACTGGATGCTCTCAAGCAGCTTCAAAACAACTGCCGGGTTGGGGGCCGCCCCGCCCCAGTACTTTCCCAACCCGGTCAGCACGATCAATTATCAGACCGCCTTCGGTGACTACACCTTCGGCCGCTACATCATGAACTCCGTCATAGTCGCATGCTGCTCGACCGCATTCGTGCTCAGCCTGGGTGTACTTGCCGGCTACGCCCTCGGGCGTCTCCCCATGCGGGGCAAGTTCCCGATGATGGTGTCTTTGCTCATGATCTCCGTCTTCCCCCAGATCGCCGTAATTGCTCCCCTCTACCTGATCATGCGTGATATGGGCTGGCTGAACAGTTACCAGGCCCTCATTTTTCCTTACACGGCCTTCAACTTGCCATTCGCCATATGGATCCTCCGCAACTACTTCCTGGGGATACCGATGGCGATGGAGGAGAGCGCCCGCATAGACGGGGCCCGGCCACTGCGCATCCTCTGGACGGTCATCTTGCCTCAGGCGAAACCCGGGATCTTCACCGCCGGGGTGTTCACTTTCACCGCCTGCTGGACAGAGTTCTTGATGGCTCTCNNCGGTTCCCAGTACACGGTGCCATACGGGAACTTGTTCGCCGCTAGCGTGGTGGCTGTCGTCCCCATTGCCATCCTCGTACTGGTGTTCCGCAAGTCCGTTGTATCCGGACTCACATCCGGAGGGGTGAAGGGATGAGGATACGACACACGTTCCTGAACC
>PLQW01000194.1 GCA_003160215.1 Acidobacteriaceae bacterium | reverse complement strand
CATGAATAATGCGGGTTAAGAGGGTGAAGGGGTCGTACCACGGTCATCGGATTTTCCGGTTTAGACGCTCACCATGATTGAGACCTATAAAAGAGCTTATGGGCAGATTGCTGTTGCGCTTTTCGTCCCCTCGGATAGCGAATGATAAAGGACGTTATCGTGCCCTGCTCATAAGTCGTTGTGAAAGACCCGTCCCGTCACTTGGACGTATAGTCGCCGTCCCGTCCTTGTGGCCGGGACGTCCAAGACGATGGGTTGGGCGTTCTACGTCCAAGTGCAGTGAACACGTTCGTAAACACTTGCCGACTTACCATTACTAATCGTGGAGTCTCGTTCCAATTACTTCCGAGCTGCCGATAAGGACTAAGCCGCTGGCGCGGCGGACGCTGCCCAAAAACGAGAACGGGAGATCTCGTTTAAGTCAGAAATCTCCCGCGGTGATGTTCTTACAAACTCAATCTTCTGTGCCGACCTTCACCGGTCCGACACAGCGAATGGATGTTCGGTTCTGCGAATACCGGCTCAATCTCCTCGCGCCATTCAATTCGGATTACTATTACAGGTCTTGGCTGCTATTAATATTCGGTGCTGTCTTTGCACGCTTCCATCTCAGGCATAAGCAAACGTTCTGTAGCCGAAGAGCAAACGGAGGAAGAATGATCAGGAGATCGGTCGTGATTGCACTGATTGCGGTGGCAGTATTGCTGGCTGCCGCGCCGGCTGGAGCGGAACAGGTCGGACCAGGTTACGACATCGAAATGAGCCGCATGATTCCGATGCGAGACGGCGTCCAGCTCGAGGCCTGGATTTTCAAACCCTCCCACCTAAAGGCCAAAGCGCCGGCAGTGCTGACCCTGACTCAGTACGACATTGATGGCGGCCGCCGTGGCAACGTCGCCGCTTACCCCAGGCGCGGTTATGTTTTCGTGCAGGTGTACGTGCGCGGCCGCGGCCGCTCGGGCGGCGTAAAGAGCGACAATCTGGGCCTGCAGGTTGGGCGCGACGGCTACGACGTGGTGGAGTGGATCGCGGCCCAGCCCTGGAGCGATGGACATGTCGTGATGTTTGGCGGTTCGTTCGTCGGCATGACGCAATGGCGCACCGCCGCCCAGCACCCGCCCCACCTTGCCGCCATCGCGCCTTACGTGCCGATCTATCCGGGATGGGATGTGCCCAACACGAACGGAATTCCGCAGGCGTGGTCGGCGGTGATCCTGGGCTACACCTCGGGCCGCTCGCTGAATACGGGCTTCATTGCAAACCAAAGCTACTGGGCGGGAAAGATGCTCCAACAGTACGCTGCCCTTCGTCCCTTCCGGGAACTGGACGATGCCATCGGGATTGCTCAGGACGACTGGTGGATGAATGACGATCGCGGCCAAAAGCTCTCGTTCATGAAAATGTGGCTCGACCACGTAGGCGATGAAGCCTTCAATCTTGCGGCGGAACCCAAAGCCCAAGACTATGCTCGGATGGACTTCCCGGTTCTAACCGCAACCGGCTATTTCGATGACGACCAACCCGGAGCGCTGCGCTACTATCGAGGCCACATCAAGGGTGCTCCGGCAGCAGCCGTGAGTCAGCATTATCTCGTGATCGGTCCCTGGGACCATGGTGGCACGCAGAAACCGACTAAGGAGATCGAAGGTTTAGCCATACCCGACGCCGCCGTCATTGACATGGACGCGCTGCACGCGGACTGGTACGACTGGGTGCTGGGGCGTGGGTCCAAACCTGCATTTCTGCATGACCGAGTTGCATACTTCATGATGGGTGCAGACGAGTGGCGATACGTCAAGACCCTCGAAGCGGCATCCTCGGGAAAGGATTTGAACTTGTATTTGTCCGACCCGGAGGGAACGCCGAGGGACCTATTCTACTCTGGCGTGCTTTCGCAAAGCCCGACTGGCCAGCAACCGCCAGCCATTATTGTCGATGATCCACACGAGCTACCCGAACTCGAAGTCGCCAAGTACGCTGAAAACGAGGATCTGAAGAGCCAGTTTCGCGGTTTCCAGAAACGAGCTATCAGCTTTCACTCCGAACCCTTTGCACGGGATACCGAAGTGGCAGGGCAGATGCGCCTGAAGTTGCTGGTGGAGGCGGACGCGCCCGATTTTGACTTGTGGGCTCAGGTAGTAATGGTTCTGCGGGACGGTTCCACGGTCAGGCTTGGCGAAGACATCCGGCGCGCCCGATTCCGTAACAGTGCGTTCAAGCAGGAACTGTTGAAGCCGAATCAAATCGTGGAGATACCCTTCGAGTTTTACTGGATGGCGCGAAGGATTCCAGCGGGCGCGCGGTTACGGCTCACCATCGCTCCGCTGAATTCGCCGAACTTTCAAAAGAACTACAACACCGGTGGCAGGATTGGCTACGAGAAGCCGGAGGACATTCGCGTTGCGCACATCAAGGTCTTCCACGATGCCGAACACGCGAGTCAATTAATCCTGCCGCTCGCGGCATCTGTTCCCCCATCTACAGGCCAATGAGATGCCTATAAGACGATCGTCGATTTCGCGTCGTGAATTCCTTCGCCGCGCCAGTTCTGCGGCGGTGGCTGCACCATTTGTCCTCCGGAGTCGCTACCGGCTTTTTGCCGAAGATAATGAAGAATATCCGGAGCGCGTAGTGCGGCTGATCCGCGAGGAGCTGGTGATTGACATGCTCAATCAGTTCCTGTACCGCAAGGATAAGGAGAGCGTGCTGAATGACTGGCTGTCCCAGCCGGGTGCTTTCAAACGGTCCGACTTTGAGTTCTTTATGAACTCGGGAGTGAATGCAATCAACTTTGGTCTTGGCGCATCATCCCTGGATGATGCAGAAAAGCTCTTCGCAAAGTGGAACGGCTTTCTCCTCGACTACCCACAATGGCTGGCGCGAATCAATTCCGCCGACGACTTTGAAAAGGTGAAGACCCAGGGTCGGTACGGCATTATTTTTGGACTGCAATCCAGCGCGCAGTTCGAGACTGTGGATGCCGTGAATACCTGCTACGGCTACGGCCAGCGGATTTCACAGGTCAGCTACAACTTCCGCTCCTTGGTCGCGGATGGCGCGTTCGAGCCACACGATGGCGGAGTAAGCGAGTATGGCCAGCAGGTGATTGAACGTATGAACCAGGTCGGAATGGCCGTGGACCTGGGACACGCGAGCGATCGCACCAAACTGGACGCCTGCGAGATGTCCAAAGCGCCATTCATTCTGTCGCACGGGAACTGCCGCGCACTGAATCCAGATTCCCCTCGCACTTCGACGGACGAAGCGATTCGAAAGCTGGCCAAGCGGGGCGGAGTCATGGGAATTACGTGTATCGCATTCATGGTCAAGGGCACGGAGCCGGTGACCGTAGAGGACGTCGTGAACCAGTTCGATCACGTGCGCGACCTGGTGGGAATTGAGCACGTGGGAATCGGGTCGGACGCCGGGGTCGAGAGCAATGATCTGGGAGCTCCTCGGATACTCAAGGAGATGCTGGCGAAGGCTGACCCGCGCTACCACGTTCATGGAACGCACGAGGTGGTGGCCGGCCTCGAAGGACAGAAACGAGTCTATGATCTCACCGCCGCTTTCGTCAGGCGCGGATACACCGACGAGCACCTTCGCCTGGTTCTGGGCCAGAACTGGCGCCGAGTGCTGGGAGAAATCTGGCATGCCTGACAGCCGTGGGTCATATCGTCTCTGATAAGCATAAAAAAATGCTCGGAAAGGGAGGTAAGATCGAATTTACGCTTGATTCAATCACGGTAGGAGATACGCATATCAAGGTGCGCGCCAGTTCTGCCAAGCAGGGACAAGGCAAGACGGGCACAGCCGTGACGGTTAGTGTGTTGCTCGGTCCGGAGTTTCTTATAATGCATGGGAAGGATGCTAAAGTCCCAAGAGACACTGTGGTTTCCGGGTATACCGATGGCGACCAGCGAGTTCAGACGTCTGCATCGGCGGCCCTGAGCCCAGCTTTCGTTCCGTCCGCATCGACCCAACCGGCTTCCAATGCTTTCGTCGATCCGAATTTAGCTTCTCAAAGTGCAAACGCGGAGGTACCCTCCGAGGTGACCTTCAAATCAATCCCGGCCGGCGCCGAGATTGCGATTGATGGTGAGTTCATGGGGGACACACCGTCAACGGTAAAAGTAGGTGCAGGCCATCACAACATAGTGGTCACTAAGACCGGGTTCAAGACTTGGCAGCGTACCCTCAATGTCAGCCCTGGGAGCGCCATCAGCTTGGATCTCACGCTGGACAAAGCACAATAAAAACACGGCCGCAAACTTGCTCGGCTAATCCACTAGTCAGCAGCTCCTAGGACTGCTCCGCCAGTTGATCACGCGGGAAATTCACAGGTCGATTCGCCTGCACTTACCGGAGCTCAGCGCTGATGTGACCTGCCCCCAAGCTCTCATCCATTCATAACTTCAAAGTGGATTAGTTTTCGGGTTTTGGGTCAGGAGCACAGTGGACCGAAGCATTAGTTCCCTAGTATTACTGTGTTATAAAAAATGACTCCCGCAAAAAGGACACCCGAAGAGTTGCCGGAGCAGAACCCGTGCAATGGTTTGTCGAAGTGTCGCAATGGACCAGGGGTTATGCGGCTCCACGCGCACTGGGCGAGCCCCGAGGGTGGAATTGGGGCGGCATTTCGGGGACGGGTAAGTCCATTTGACCGACGCGAAAGACGTACATCAAGCCGGTTGCCTTGGCGCTTGGTGTTCCCAACATCGGCTGGCACAGCTTCCGCCACACGGTGAGCGCTTGGGGCAAAGAGGCAGGACTCGAGTTGGAGGAGGTCAAAACTCTTCTGCGGCACGAGAACCTCGCCACTACATCCGAGGTCTACGGCGATCTTGGAATGGAAGCCAAGCGGAGGATTCAGCAGCAGCTGGTGAACTTCGTCAAGCAGCAGGCCACACGCATTCAGTACAGGCCTGTACCCACCTAGTAAACTTATGTGACCCTTATCTGACCCAGATCGTTTTCGCGAATTCAATGGAAGTCCAAGAAAAGAATGGCTCCTCAGGTAGGACTCGAACCTACAACCCTCCGGTTAACAGCCGGATGCTCTGCCATTGAGCTACTGAGGAGTGTCTGTGCGCTGCCAACAGCGCGTCAAGTTGTAACTGCATTGTAGCGGCACCTACGCGTGGCGTCAAAAAAAATGCGCCGCTTAGCATGAGCGAGTAGTTCCGTTTTGGCGCAAACAATGTACCGCCGACTGCCACGATCTTTGCAGCGCCATTCCGCCGCTTTCGCCGCCATAACCGCGGATTGCCGACCCGCCGCACTGGTAAACTCGATGCGATGAATTCTTATGACATCGTCCGTTATTCGCTCCTTTCGCTTAGCGCCTCACTCCTATTGCTCGCAACTGCGCTGGCGCAGAACGACAACGGTACTGCCCCCTCTACGATGAAAATTCCAAAGCCTCCCGCAACCAAGCAACAGCCCGTCACCGACGATTACTTCGGCCACAAGATTGTGGACCCCTACCGTTGGCTGGAAGACGGCAGCAGTCCGGAAACGCAGCAGTGGGTGGGCGAGCAGCTGGCTTACACGCGCAGTATCCTCGACAAGCTGCCCGGCCGCGAAAAGCTGCACGACCGCATCGAGCAGCTGCTGGAAATCGGCAACCTGGGCGAGACGCAGGCAGGCGGCGAGTATTACTTCCACACCCGCCGCGAAGACAAACAGAACCAGCCCGTCCTCTACGTCCGCAAACGCGTGGACGGCAAAGATGAAGTGCTGGTGGACGCCAACCAGCTTTCCAAGGATGGGACGGTGGCGCTCGACTGGTGGCAGACATCGCACGACGGCAAGTATGTCGCGTACGGCACCTCCGAAAGTGGCTCCGAGATGAGCACGCTGCACGTCATCGAGACCGGCACCAAGAAGCTGCTGCCCGACATGATCGAACGCACGCGCGCGGCCAGCATCGCATGGAAGCCCGACAACAGCGGCTTCTATTACACGCGTTATCCCAAGAAGGGCGAAGTGGCAGAAGGCCAGGAGGTGTACAACCGGCACGTCTTCTATCACGCGCTGGGCGGCGATCCCCTGAAGGACCCACTCATTTTCGGTGAAGGGCGCGACCCGCAGGATTGGCCGAACGTAACTTTGTCGAATGACGGCCGCTGGCTCAGCATCATGGTCGAGCAGGGCTGGACCAAGACCGACCTCTTTCTCAAGGACTTGCAGGCGAACGCCCCAGCGCTTCGCATCACCACGGGCAAGGACTTCCTCTATTTTTCAGAGGCGTACGACGGCGATCTCTATATCCTGACCAACGAAGAGGGGCCGCACTATCGTGTCTTCAAGACCCCGGTAACGGCGCCGACGCGCGAACACTGGCGCGAGATCATTCCGCAATCCGACGCGGTGCTCAAGGAAGTGCACATCATCGGTGGACATCTGTTCGCACTCTACGAACAGAACGCGCTCTCGCTGCTGCGGCGCTTTACCACCGGAGGCAAGCCGCTCGGTGAAGTGGAACTCCCCACCCTCGGAACGATTGCCGACATCGGCGGCGAGTACGACAGCACCAGCGCGTTCTACCTCTTCACCTCATTCACCGTGCCCACGACGATCTATCGCTTCGACATTCAGACGGCCAAGAGCGCACTGTGGGATTCAGTACCAACCGGCATCGACACCGACAAGTACGAAACCAGGCAGGTGTGGTACACGTCCAAGGACGGCACGCGGGTGCCAATGTTCCTTGTCATGCGCAAGGGATTGAAGCTCACCGGCCACAATCCGGCAATGCTGACCGCTTATGGCGGTTTCAACGTCAGCGTGACACCGGAATTCAGCAAGACACTGTTTCCCTGGCTCGATCATGACGGCGTATTCGCCATGGCGAACCTGCGCGGCGGCGGCGAGTTCGGCGAAGAATGGCATCGGGCCGGCATGCTCGACAAAAAGCAGAACGTCTTCGACGATTTCATCGCGGCTGCGGAGTATCTGGAGAAAGAGGGCTTCACCGACAAGGAACACCTCGCCATTCGCGGCGGTAGCAACGGCGGGCTGCTCATGGGCGCGGCGCTCACCCAACGGCCTGACCTCTTTCGCGCCGTCATCTGCCAGGTGCCGCTGCTCGACATGCTGCGCTACCAGAATTTCCAGATCGCCAAGCTGTGGGTCCCGGAGTACGGTTCCTCGCAGGACCCGAAGCAGTTCGAGTGGCTGTATGCCTACTCGCCGTATCACCACGTCAAGGATGGCACTGTCTATCCGGCCGTCCTGTTCATGACTGCCGACACGGACACGCGCGTCGATCCCATGCACGCCAAGAAGATGACCGCGCTGCTTCAGGCGGACAATGGCGGGCCGAACCCAATTCTGTTGCGGATCGAGCCGAAAGCCGGACATGGAGCAGGCAAGCCCATCTCCAAGCAGGTGGAAGAGTGGACGGACATCTATTCGTTCCTGTTTTGGCAGTTGGGGATGACGCCGTAGAAGCTCTCAGCTCTCAGCTATCAGCTTTCNNGTCTGAAAAGTCACTCTTCAGACACTCCAGCGAGCCTAATTGACGGCATTCGACCTGGTTTAGTGAGATAATAAGACATGACTTACTACCGAGTTGAGTTCCCGGCCGGATCCCCCAAGCCCCATCACCCTAAGCGGTTTCGCACCGAAGAAAAGGCGAAGCAGCACGCCAGAAAAGTCCTTGGCATAACCGAGGAAGGCGGCTTGGGATCTAAGGTCACTATCCTCCCGGTCAGCAGAAATGAAATGCCGTTATCATGATTTGCCCTAGTTGTAGAGGCGAACTGTCGAAAGTCTGGCAGCCTCAGCAGGCGGCCCATTCAGTGGTAGTTGCACGAGTGCAGTGGCACTGCGGGACCTGCGGCGGGACCTTCACCCGGGAGCAATTGCGCACTCCAGCGAAACGGCAGCCTCATGCTCGGGCGCAGGAACCCAGTCTCCCCTAAGACGTTTGCGCGCAATTGATTGGACCGCCAATTACCCACCTAGCCTCGCTCCGTGACCGAAGTGTCATTGACCCCGCTTTACCCAACATGCTATAAAGACTCGCCTTTTGTGCTGTGCCTGTGGTGTGCCTCAAGATGCACACGAATAGGTGCAAGTGTTCCCGACGCGGCCAAACCTCAACACTTCTCGTCTTGAAGTGGAAGCGCGTTTCCGGGATTCCAGCAGGTCCATGCATGGTTTTTTCTGGCGAGCTACGAAGACGCGAGCTAGAGCCTTGTAATCCTGATCTGTTGGGCGGTAATCGATCTCATGGAAACGCTGACTGCGATGTATCGCGGGAGAGCGGAACAAACCTAACGTCATTTTATGGGTGCGCCCCATTCACGGGCGCGTCCATCGGAGGAATCATATGCACACCTGGCTCGCCGCCCTGCGGCGGCTGTCATCCATAAGAAGCTCGGCCAAGTTGCTCGCCGCCGCGCTGACTCTGTTCCTGCTGAATGCCGGGACGGCTTTCGCTCAGCCGAACGAAGCCGCCGGCGAGGCCAACCTTCGGCTGCCCGATCTTTCGTCGGTCAGATTCCTCGGGTTGACGGGCCATAACCTGCTGCTGATCGGCCTGCTCTTCTGCGCTTTCGGCCTGCTGTTTGGGATGGCGATCTACATGCAGCTCAAGAACCTGCCGGTCCACCGCTCCATGCGCGAGATCTCCGAGCTGATCTACGAGACCTGCAAGACGTACGTGATCACCCAGGGCAAGTTCCTGATGGTTTTGTGGGCATTCATCGCCGTCGTCATCGTGGCTTACTTCGGATGGCTGGCGCCGGTCCCAGGCAAGCCAGTGTCAGTGACGCTGCCGGTCATTCTGCTGTTCAGTATTGTCGGCATCTGCGGCAGCTACGGTGTGGCGTGGTTTGGCATCCGGGTAAACACCTTCGCCAACTCGCGCACCGCCTTCGCCGGCCTGCGCGGCAAGCCCTATCCGATCTATGCCATCCCGCTGAAAGCGGGCATGAGCATCGGCATGATGCTGATCTCGGTCGAGCTGCTCATCATGCTTTGCATCCTGCTGTTCGTTCCGGCTGATTACGCCGGGCAGTGCTTCATCGGCTTCGCCATCGGCGAGTCGCTGGGCGCGGCGGCCCTGCGTATAGCCGGCGGTATCTTCACCAAGATTGCCGACATCGNNTCAAGATCAAGGAAGACGACGCTCGCAACCCGGGCGTCATCGCCGACTGCACCGGCGACAACGCGGGCGACTCGGTTGGCCCCAGCGCCGACGGATTCGAGACTTATGGCGTGACCGGCGTCGCGCTGATCACGTTCATTCTGTTGGGCGTCACTCCGGCCATTTTCATTCGTAACGGAATGGCTGCTGACGCGGCGGCTGCCATGGCCTCCAGGGTGCAAGTCCAACTGCTGGTCTGGATCTTCGTCATGCGTGTCATGATGCTGGTCTCCAGTACGGTTGCGTACTTCCTGAATGAGGCCGTCGCCAAGGCGCGCTTCGGCAATGCCAACGAGATGAACTATGAGGCTCCTCTCACCTCGCTGGTGTGGCTCACGTCCATCATCTCCATTGTGCTGACCTACATAGTGTCGTACCTGATTGTGCCGGTCCTGGGTGGCGATTCGACGCAATGGTGGAAGCTGGCCACGATCATCTCCTGCGGAACCCTGGCGGGAGCGATTATCCCAGAGCTGGTAAAGGTGTTCACCTCCACCAATTCGGGGCACGTGAAGGAAGTGGTGACCTCGGCCGAAGAAGGCGGCGCCTCGCTCGACATTCTGTCGGGTCTCGTGGCCGGCAACTTCTCCTGTTACTACCTGGGCTTCACCATGGTCCTGCTCATGAGTATCGGCTACTACGTGAGCACCTACGGGCTGGGCTTCCTGATGCTGGCGCCAGCCGTGTTCGCTTTCGGACTGGTAGCCTTCGGCTTCCTGGGCATGGGGCCGGTGACCATCGCGGTGGATTCCTATGGCCCGGTCACCGACAATGCGCAATCGGTGTACGAGCTTTCTATGATTGAGCACATACCGAATATCCAGGGTGAGTTGAAGCGCGACTATAACATTGACGTGAACTTCGAGCGCGCCAAGCATATGTTGGAAGAAAACGATGGCGCGGGCAACACCTTCAAAGCCACCGCCAAACCGGTGCTGATTGGGACCGCCGTCGTGGGCGCGACCACCATGACCTTCTCCATCATCATGGCGCTCACCCGCGGGCTGACGGAAAACGTGGGCAAGCTCTCGCTGCTGCACGCTCCCTTCGTGCTCGGCCTGATTAGCGGGGGCGCCATTATCTACTGGTTCACCGGCGCTTCCATGCAGGCGGTAACCACCGGCGCTTACCGCGCGGTGGAGTTCATCAAGGCCAACATCAAGCTGGACAGCGCGGAGAAGGCCTCGGTGAGCGACAGCAAGAAGGTGGTGCAAATCTGCACCCAGTATGCACAGAAAGGCATGTTCAACATCTTTCTCGCGGTGTTCTTCGTGACCCTGTCCTTCGCCTTCGTGGAGCCGTTCTTCTTCATCGGCTACCTGATCGCGATTGCCATCTCCGGCTTGTACCAGGCGATGTTCATGGCCAATGCCGGAGGCGCGTGGGACAACGCCAAGAAGATCGTCGAAGTCGAACTGAAGCAGAAGGGCACGGCGCTGCACGATGCAACCGTCGTCGGCGACACGGTTGGCGATCCCTTCAAAGACACATCCTCGGTCGCTATGAACCCGATCATCAAGTTCACCACGCTATTCGGGTTGTTGGCGGTAGAGCTGGCGGTTAGTTTGACCGCGAGCAAGGGAGCGGCCTTTAGCCACGTGCTGGCGGTCATCTTCTTTGCGATATCGTTCGTGTTCGTGTACCGGTCGTTCTACGGGATGCGGATCGTCAAGGCCGCAGCCTAATTCTCAACCACGCCAACGGCGAACGCCATCCTACGGGATGGCGTTTTGCATTGAAGGGGCGCACTTTCAGGTGCGCCGCATAGGTTCCTTCAATTTTGTCATCCCGAGCGGAGCGAAGCGGAGTCGAGGGATCTGCGGTTATTCGCCGAGGCCCACCAGCGCTGCCCGCTCGCGCTGATGCGGGCTGGAGCGGGCGGCTGCTAACAGTTATACTGCCCGCCATGCGCGAACTTCAGCGTCAGATCGAGTCTCTCTATGCGATGGGAGCGGATGCAGCCCCGTTTCCCGGCGCCAACGAGGTGTTTTCGCGGTTCCGGGATGCCCTGACGGCGGGCACGATTCGTGCTGCCGAAAAGACCGACGGCCGTTGGCGTACCAATGAGTGGGTGAAGCAAGGGATCCTGCTGGGCTTCCGTATCGGCAAGCTGGCGGAGAGCGGAGACCCGCGCGTACTCTCATTCGTTGACAAGGACACCTATCCGATTCGCCACTTCACCGCCAACGACCTGGTGCGCGTGGTTCCCGGAGGCTCGTCCGTGCGGGCTGGAGCTTACGTGGCGCCCTCGGTCATTTGCATGCCGCCGATGTTCATCAACGTCGGCGCCCATGTCGATGAGGGAGCGATGATCGACTCTCACGCGCTGGTCGGTTCCTGCGCCCAAGTGGGTAAGCGAGTCCATATCAGCGCGGCAGCGCAGGTCGGGGGCGTCCTTGAGCCGATCAACGCATCGCCGGTGATCATCGAGGACGACGTACTGATCGGTGGCAATTGCGGCGTCTATGAAGGTACGCAAGTCGGCGCACGCGCCGTGCTGGGAGCCGGCGTGATTCTGACGCGGTCAACGCCGCTGTTCGATATCGTGCGCGGCGAAATCTATCGGGCGACCGCGACGGAACCGTTGCGTGTGCCGGAGGGCGCTGTGGTCGTGCCCGGCTCGCGCGCCATTACCAAAGGCAAAGCCGCGGAGTGGGGACTGTCGCTCTACACCCCAGTGATTGTGAAGTATCGCGATGAACGCACCGATCGCGGCGTCGAGTTGGAAGATATATTGCGGTAATCCGTGATCCTTTGGGGCTAAAGATCGTTGCGCAGGTAATGCCCCACATGGGGTCTTTGGAATTCGGTTCGTATGGAATTGTCATTACGAGCGAAGCGAGGAATCTGCTTTTGTTAGCGCTGGAACGGCTGTTCTGAGGAAACAGCAGGTCTTTCACGGCCTGAACTTTACCCCAACAAGCGCAAAAACGGCGCTCGTTGGGGACCCCGGTTCGGTCGTTCGTGATGACAACTCAGTGTGTACTGCGACTCTATGGTTCAATCCAGCAAACAACGAGAGAACATCGCGCTGCTGACCGCAGCCATCGTTGCGCTCGCCGCGCTGCTTTGTTGGCGGTTCGCGGGACCAGCGACGATACTCGTCGACGTACTGCGCTGGATCGCGCTTGCCGCTCTCGTGGCCTATGGCTGCTTCCGGCGCACGCTGACCGCGTGGATCTTTATCGCCATGCTGTTGGGGGCGGCCATCGGGCACGATTTCCCCAACGCCGCCACCAACCTGCGAGTGCTGGTACTCATTTTTCTTCGGTTGATCAAAACCATCATCGCGCCCCTGATCTTCGGCACGCTGGTCGTCGGTATCGCCGGCCACTCCAACCTGCGGCAGGTCGGCCGGCTCGGCCTTCGCTCCATCGTTTATTTCGAGATCGTAACGACGATCGCGATCTTCCTCGGGCTGGCAGCCATCAACATCAGCAAGGCCGGGGTCGGCGTGCAATTGCCCGCTACGCCCGCTACCGAGACTGTCCCGGTCACGAAGCTCAACGCCCAAGACACCATCCTGCACATTTTTCCGGAGAACATTGCGAAATCGGTGGCTGACGGCGCGGTGCTGGAGGTCGTCGTTTTCAGCCTGATTTTCGCGGTCGCGCTCGCCATGATCGGCGAGCAGAAACGCCGCCCCATGCTGGCATTCTGCGAGAGCCTGAGCGAGACGATGTTCAAGTTCACCAACCTTGTCATGTATATGGCTCCGCTCGGTGTCGGTGCGGCGGTTGCCTACACTGTGGGACACACTGGGCTCGGTATTCTGGCGAGCCTGCTGAAGCTGCTTCTCACGCTCTACGTCGCGCTTGCCGTTTTTGTGCTCGGGGTGTTGCTGCCCATTGCGCTGATCTTCCGGGTTCCGCTGCGCCGCTTCCTCAAGGCTGTGGCGGAGCCCGTGACGATCGCGTTCGGTACCGCCAGTTCCGAGGCCGCTCTGCCGCGAGCCATGGAGGCGATGGAGGCCATCGGCGTTCCGCGGCAGATTGTCGCGTTCGTCATCCCTACGGGCTACAGCTTCAATCTGGACGGCAGCTCGTTGTATCTCAGCGTCGCTGCGATTTTCGTCGCCCAAGTCTCGGGCATTCATCTTTCCCTGGGGCAGCAACTGCTAATCATGCTTACCCTGATGGTCACCAGCAAAGGCGTCGCAGGGGTCTCGCGAGCAGCGCTGGTCATCCTGCTGGCGACCGCCAGCTCCACCGGACTTCCTACCGAACCGGTGTTCCTACTGCTCGGCGTCGATCAGTTACTCGACATGGGCCGCACCGCGGTCAACGTGCTGGGCAACTGCCTGGCGTCGGTAGTCATGGCAAAGTGGGAGGGCGAATTCGGCGCAGAAACGCCATCGGCGGCCGTGAAGGAAGCGGTGTTGCACTGAGGCGCGGTGCGGCGAAGATTAGATCAGATTCTGCGTTGGTGTGTCGGGTGGAGCACCGCTTCAGCGGTGCATTTGAGCGGGGCCTCTGCATTTGGCTTTAGCCGCTGAGGTGACTTGAGCCCTTACCTCAGCAGCTAAAGCCTCGCCTTTTTCTGTATCCTTGGTATGCACGCCTGAAGGCGTGTTCCACCCAACACCACTGGATACAGGAACTCTGGAATCGCCCTAGCAGGGTCGCTGGCTGGCGTTAACTCGCGGGAAGAGCCGGGGGTCTGACTTTGCTGTTGGTCTGCTGCGACCGCATTTGCAGATGTTTCTGGCGGAAGTGTCCCATGGCGCGCTCGCCCCAGACCTTCACGAAATAATGGTTCAGGCCCGCCCCAATCGCGGAGCTGACCAGCGGAATGAGACGCGCTGTCCACTTCTCCACGATTTCCGCGCTGGCGCTCACCGCGATCCGCTGAATGACTCGTGGAACAAACTTGGCGACGAACTGCTTTTCCAGCAATTCGCGGCTGATGTCCACGCCCGCCGCGCTGGCCGCTGCAACCCACAGTTCCGCCTCTTCTTCTTCGGTGTTGTATGGGAAGCCGTAAATCAGGCTGAGCTTCTGGATCATGCGCAGGGTGATCGCGGCCAGGATGCCGAGATCGGGCAGCATGGTGAACATGCCACCCAAACCCAGACCCGCGCCTTCGACAGTGGCCAGGCGCGTGTGAGCACGGATGGTCTGTTCCGCAATGTGGTCCAGCGTGCCGGGATCGACCGAATACATACCCTGATACGTCGCCGCAGGCAGGTCATACGCCATGCGCAGATGTTCGAGATACTTCTCGGGATTAACTTTGACGGTGGAGTAGGCTTTCATGAAGGCGCTGCGCACGGCGCCTTCCACGCCCCGCCTCATCCACGATTTTCTTGTCGGGTCTGTCATGTTGTCGTACTCAAGTATAAGCGCCTGCCCGCTTCGCAGCGCTCGCGTCGTGAAACTTTCCCGGCGCTCCTGTGCTAGCATCGACACTTGCACATGTCTATGGGAAAGCTACAAGTTGTGCCCCTCGGGGGACTCGGCGAATTCGGCATGAATTGCATGGCGATTCGCTGGGGCGACGACATTATCGTCATTGACGCCGGACTCATGTTCCCGGAAGCCGAGTTGCTGGGCGTGGACATCGTTGTCCCCGATATCACCTACCTGATCGAGAATCGCGCCCATGTGCGCGCCATTGTTCTCACCCACGGCCACGAAGATCACATCGGAGCGCTGCCCTGGTTCCTCTCCGAGCTGAACGTTCCGGTTTACGGCACTGAATTCACCCTGGCCTATGTGGAAGGCAAGCTGGAAGAGCACGGTCAATTGGACGATGCCGTGCTCAATGAGATCAGGCCTGGCGAGCGCTTTAAGGTCGGGCCATTCACGATCAATCCCATCCAGGTCACGCACAGCCTGGTGGACTGCGTCGCGCTGGCCATTCACACGCCGCTCGGCACCATAATCCACACCGGCGACTTCAAGGTCGATCCCACGCCCACGGACAACCGCCTCTTCGATTTGCATTCCTTTGCGGAATACGGCAAGGAAGGGGTGCTGGCGCTCTTCCAGGATTCCACCAACGTGGAGCGCCGCGGTTACACGCCCAGCGAACGGGCCGTGCGCGCGCGATTCCAGGAGATTTTCTCGCGCGCCGAACGGCGCCTGTTCATCTCCTGTTTCTCGTCTTCCATCCACCGCATCAAGCTGACCATGGAGCAGGCCTTCGAAAATGGGCGCAAGGTTTGTCTGGTTGGCCGCTCCATGATGGAGTCGGCGGAGATCGCCCAGGACCTCGGCTATATTGACGCGCCCGACGGATTGCTGATTCATCCCGCTCAGATCCGCGATTTCCCACCGGAGAAAGTTTGCGTGCTCATCAGCGGCACGCAAGGCGAGCCTATGTCAGCCCTGTCGCGGGCCGCGGTTGATAATCACAAACACGCGCGCATTCAGCCGGGTGACACGGTGGTGCTCTCGTCGCGCATCATTCCCGGCAACGAGAAGACGATCTTCCGTGTGGTTGACCATCTATTCCGTCGCGATGCCCACGTCATCTACGATGACGGTTCTTCGCCGCCGGTGCACGTCAGCGGGCACGCCAGCCAGGAAGAGCTGAAGCTCATCATCAACCTGGTGAAGCCGCAATATTTTATTCCCATCCATGGGGAATATCGCCAGCTCAAGTTGCACGCCGAAATGGCCGGCGCCATGCACAACTCGGTGGGTAAGGTGATGATGATCGAGAGCGGCGACATTCTGGAATTCGACGAGATGGGGGCGCGCAAGGCGGGACGCATTGCCGTAGGCCGCGTCTGCATCGATNNCCGTCACCTCAGCGAAGACGGCATTGTGTTGCCTATCATCGCCATCAACAAGCTGACGGGTAAGGTGGAGACTCCACCCGAAATCGTGATGCGCGGCTTCTCCGCCAACACCAGCGAGGATGGTTTCCTCGATCAGGCGCGGCAGACGGTGATGAACACCCTCGAGTCGTCCAGCGACGAAGAGAAAGGCGACTACGGCATGATCAAGGAGAAAATTCGCCAGGACCTGAAACGCTTCATCGTGAAGAACACGTCGCGGCGGCCGTTGATTATGCCGGTGATCCTGGANNATCCAGAAAACCACCGGCCGCCGCCCCATGATTATGCCGGTGATCCTGGAAATTTGATCCGGAATTTGCGACCGCGATACAGGTTCGAGGTGACTCAGTTACAAATGTTCCAACACGGTTGACAACTGACGCTTGTCAGTTTACATTGAAATCCTGGTAATTAAGAGCTTCAAGCATCGCGGCCTGAAGCGGCTCTATGGGCAGGGCGATCGTAGCGGGATCCGTTCCGACCTATTGGCGACAGTTGAACGAATTCTGACGGTGCTTGACTCCGCTAGTGCACCGCAAGCTTTGGATCTCCCCCGATACCATTTGCATCCTCTTAAGGGCGATTTAAAAGGATCGTGGTCTGTAACGGTGCGGGCGAATTGGCGCATCGTTTTTCGTTTTGAGGGAACCGACGCTTTTGATGTTCAACTAACCGATTACCATTAGAAAAGGACAGGAATGCCATGCCCATGAAGAATCCCGTTCATCCCGGCCGCATCGTCCGGCAGGATTGCCTTGAGGCTTTGGGACTGTCAGTGACGGAGGGGGCAAAGGTGCTCGGGGTTACCCGGCAGGCGCTCAACAACATTGTCAACGGCAAGTCCGGAATCAGCCCAGAGATGGCGATTCGGCTGACCAAGGCATTTGGCAGTACGCCGGAAACCTGGATGGGAATTCAAATTGCGTATGATCTTGCGGCAGCGCGTAAGCACCAGAGCAAGATTAAGGTGCGCCGCCAACGCGTCGAAGAACTGCGCGCGAGCTAGTCGTATTAGATGATGCAGAGACCCTGGCTCAGACGTGCGGCAGAGCACCGGCTGAAGATGGCTTCGAACGTCCACGCGCTCTACCCATGAGCACCGTCCCCTGGCAAGGTCGCCATCCATCGCACAAGGCACGCCTCCTCGCCTGGCTGCTGCTGTTCCTTCCCATCGCTGCTATCGCCATCTATCCGCTCGCGCGAGACTATCTGCAGGCTGCTTCTCTGCTGCAGCGCATTTCCGATCCGAATGCCACCGGATGGCTGGCCAACTATGAAGTGCATCCGGTTGATGTGCGCGACAGCACTTTCGACTTCCGAGGCAAGCCGGTTCCGGTGCATGTGTACACGCCGCGCGGCATCGGCTTCGCGCCAGGCATCGTCATTGTCCACGGCATGCACCGGCTGGGAATCGACGATCCTCGGCTGGTGAATTCCGCGCGCGCCGTGGCGGCGAGCGGGTTCTTCGTGATGACGCCTTTGGTCTCTGGCATCGCCGACTATCGCGTGGAACGCGAGTCGGCCGACCTCATCGGCGCGGCCGCGCGTAGCTTCGCCCAGGAGCTCAACGTGCCGAAAGTGGGCATCCTGGCGATCAGCTTCTCCGGAGGCTTGTCGTTGCTGGCCGCCAGCGATCCCCAATACTCACAGTCAATCGCGTGGGTGGCTTCGGTGGGCGGATACTACGATCTCGCCCATATTCTGCGCTTCTTTGCGACCGGCGAGGCGGTTCGTCCCGATGCATCAATCGAGCATATGCAGCCACATGAGTACGGTCCGCTGATCGTGATTTATGACGAGCCGCAGGACTTCTTCGCGCCGGAGGACGTCCAGAAGGCACACGAGGCCCTCAAGCTGCTGCTCGCCGAGCACGGTAAAGCTTCCGAAGCTCTGGCCAAGACCATGACGCCTGGCGATCAGGAGATCATGCAGCGCATTTATCGCAAGCAGCGTGAGAGCTTCACGCCTGCGATTCTGGCTGAAATCGACAAGCGGCGGGAGAAGTTGGCTGCCGCTTCTCCGGCCGGGCACCTCCAGTCCCTGCATGTCCCCGTCCTGTTGTTGCACGGTTCCGACGATGTGATCATCCCGCCGACGGAAATGTTGTGGCTGCAGCGTGACATCCCGAAACAGCATTTGCTGGACGCGCTAATCAGCCCGGCGCTTGGTCACGTTGACTTCGGCGCCAAAGTCAAGTTGCGCGATCGCCTGGCACTTGTACACTGGATGGCATTGATGATCCACGAGGCGCGGACCGCCGGCGACGGCCAGGACTCGATGCACCTGCCCGCCGGGCTGTGGCTTGCGTCCGTGGCGACAACGGTGGACTGCCCCAGCCATGGTGAGTCTCGAACAGATCCAACTCGCGCAGAAGAGATTGCGCGGCGTAGCGGCCCGCACACCGCTCATTGCCTACTTTCCGCCTGCCCGCAGGGAGAACTCTGCTGCCGACGCGAAATCCGCCGACGAATCTACGCGCGGGCAGTTGTGGCTGAAAGCCGAGAGCCTTCAGCCCATCGGCTCATTTAAGCTACGCGGAGCTTACAACAAGATCGCGTCGTTCACAGAACAAGAACGCCAGCGCGGGGTTATCTCGTATTCCAGCGGCAATCACGCGCAGGGAGTCGCCTACGCGGCGCGGGCTTTGGGCGTAAAGGCAATTATCGTGATGCCGCGCAACGCGCCGAAGATCAAGATGGACAGCACCGCCGCGCTGGGAGCGGAGATTGTCACCGTCGGTCCGGCCAGCGCCAAGCGTTTGCAGAAGGCCGAAGAACTGGCGCGGCAATATGGCTACATGATCGTGCCTCCGTACAATGATGAGCAGATCATCGCCGGACAAGGTACTGTCGGACTCGAGATCCTGGAAGACTGCCCCGATGTGGATCTCGTGCTGGCGCCGGTTGGCGGCGGTGGACTGATCAGCGGCGTTTCCGCCGCCCTCAAGCTGAGCGGCTCCAGAGCGAAGGTGATTGGCGTCGAGCCTGAACTGGCCAACGACGCGCAGCAAAGCTTCCGCAAGGGCGAGATTGTCGAGTTATCGGCGGAGCGCGTCTCCAGCACGCTGGCTGACGGACTGCGTACGCAGTCGATCGGACGGCTGAACTTCGAGCACATGCGGGAATTCGTAGACGATGTAATCAGCGTGACGGAAGATGAAATCCGCACAGCGATGCGGCGGATCATTCTGAACGGGCGCATCGTGGCCGAGCCCAGTGGCGCTGTCACGTTTGCGGCGTGGCTCTTCCATGGCCACGAGTTGCCCGATTCGAGGAAAGCGGTCGCCGTTGTTAGCGGTGGGAACGTGGAGCCGCAATTGCTGGCCCAGGTGCTGATGGAAGAGGGCTGTTAGCAATTAGCGGTTAGCAATTAGCTTAGAGTATGCATGTGTGAGAGCTCGTTTTGATTTGGCACGGTGGAATGATTGCGCAGAATTCAGCCCGGCATGGGCGGAATTGATGTTAGCCCAGGCGTAAGAGACTGTGTCGCGACCTCGCATCGGGTTGCCACAGCGAAGGGAAGCACATAAATCCAGCCCCGAATGGGGCGAAGAGCTTTAGCCCAGCGCTTCAGCGCTGGGTAAAGTGGGAAATAAGACCGAGTCCCGTAGGGACGACAGAGGTTGCGGGCTCTTTGCTCGCGGCGAACGCGGCGCTGAAGCGCCGCTCTACCCGTACAACCCGGATACATCTATTGTGGAACGGTTCTAACAATTGGCATGGCATGCAGGAGTAATAGGGTGCTTTACAAACATTCATGCTGGTATTTCGTTTTAGGTTTCCTGGTATTTTTCTCCCCGTCGCTATTCGCAACCGAACGTGGCATCATGATGCGCGACGGCACCATCTACATTTCTCCGGATACCTCCTCGGCAAAGTTATCGAACATCAGCCGTGGCCGTGAGGTTGCCGTCATCGAGCGCACACCGGGCTGGATGAACGTCGTGGGTACCGTGGACGTGAGTACCAACATTGAAGTCGGATACGAGGACCAGACCGACCGCAACGTCACCGGCTGGATTGTCGACAAGGGAGTAATCACGACCACCACTCCTGACGGCGACAAAATTCTATTCGGCGAGGCTTTCGATTCGGAAATGGAGGCCAGCCACCGCGGCGGCCGTCGCGGAGCTGCGCAGGACGCCATGCGAATCTACGCCCGCATCGCCGAATACTTTCCCGCTTCCCCGCTGGCTGATGAATCGCTTTACCGTAGCGCCGACATCCGCTGGCAAATCGAGGCGGCAGACCAAGCCACCCGTCCCTCTGCAAAAATGCGCGATCCTGCGCTGCGCGTGCCGATCGACGAAGAGCACATGAAGCGGGTAATCAAGAAATTCCCGCGCACCAAATGGGCCGACCTGGCCGCTTATCATCTGATCGACAACAAACTCTGTGGCGAATGGGAAGCGCAGGCCCAGTGCCCCGCGAAGGAAGCCGAGATCTATCTGAAGTACGCCGACGAACATCCTCAGTCCCCCAAGGCTGCGGAGGCCCTCTACAAGGCGGCATGGCGTTATTCGGCGCTGATCGCGATCTACACGACCGACAATCAGCCAAAGAAGGCTGACGATTCCAGCGCCCGCGCCCTCAGCGTCGCCAAGAAACTAATGTCGCAATACCCCAACGACGAAGATTGGTCCAACCGTGCCCAGCGTCTGATATACATGGTGCAGAACAAAATCCCCACATTTGGGAACATGGTGGAATAGTTTGCCTATTGTTGAAGCGATTGTCCTCGGCATCGTGCAGGGACTCACGGAATTCCTTCCGGTATCCAGCACCGCACATCTGGCACTCATTCCCTGGCTCGTCACCAGGCTGGGACTGGCGAACTGGAGCGATCCCGGGCTCACCTTTGACGTGGCGCTGCACGCGGGCACACTTTTCGCCATCTTGTTTTACTTTTGGCGCACCTGGATCCAGATCCTGCGCGCAGCCTTCGGCGGAAAGGTCGTGCGCTTCTCTGAAACCAGCGACAACGTGCGCGACTTAACGCCGGAAGAGCAACGCCGCGAACGGCAACTGCTTTGGTACATGATCGCCGCAACCATACCTGCCGCGCTCGCCGGTGCGCTGTTGGAGAAGCGCATTGAAACCACC
Source organism: Acidobacteriaceae bacterium (assembly GCA_003160215.1). Classification (GTDB taxonomy): domain Bacteria; phylum Acidobacteriota; class Terriglobia; order Terriglobales; family Acidobacteriaceae; genus Bog-257. The sequence continues at coordinate 14,295 of PLQW01000194.1, read as the reverse complement.
TTTCGCGCCCCCGCGCTGGTGGCTTCCATGCTCATCCTCGTTGCCATAGTCATGTGGCTGGCCGAGCGCGCCAGCCGCTTTCAGAAGCCTTTGCCGCAAATCACATTGGGCGATGCCATGACGGTCGGCGTCTTGCAGGCTTTTGCCGTCGTCCCCGGCGTGTCTCGCTCCGGCATCACGATCACTGGCGGGCTGTTTCGCAATTTCACGCGCGAAGCCGCGGCCCGTTTCAGCTTCCTGCTTTCAACTCCGATCATCGCGGGCGCCGCGCTGCTCAAGCTGCATCACGTGATGAAGGAAGGCCTGCCGCCGGGGATGGCAACTGGCTTCGCCGTCGGTATGGTGGTCTCGGCGGTGGTGGGTTACGTAACTATCGCGTGGTTCATCCGATATCTGCAAACCAAAACTCTGACGGTCTTCATTGTGTACCGCATCCTCTTTGGCGTCCTCGTGCTGCTGCTGGGATATTTCGGCCACTTTTCGGGATAAGCCAGCGCCACTCGAACGGCGCGGCGAGGGGGATACTACTCGCCAACCCTTAGACTTTTATTTGTCATCGCACCAGGTTGCTTTCTTGGGATAATTATTTGGCTCTGGCGTATCTGCACCCCAATCGCCTGAAGGGCGCTCATTGGGGGCCCGCATCGGTCGATTCCCGGTATCGCGCTTTTTCGTTTGCGGCGGATGGGACGTAAATGTGTGCCCGCGCTGGATGGAGCAGGCAGCATGAGTCCTCGCAAGCGGCGTGGTTCCGTGGCACGCCCGAACGCCCACATGACAATCGCCTCGCGCGCTTTTAGTCCGACGGCCAACCGGCGGCTCAATGAGCTGATCGGGTTCCTGGTGTTGGTCTTCGCGGCCCTCCTTGTCCTCGCGCTGGTATCGTATTCGCCGCTGGATCCATCGCTGAATACCGCATCGACTCCGCCCGCTTCCAGACCGGCGCACAACTGGATCGGGGTATTCGGGGCCAACCTCAGCGACTTTGCGCTGCAAGTGTTTGGGGTCGCGGTATTTCTGATCCCGGTTTTCCTGGTGCTGTACTCGCTGCGATGGTTCCGCTCGCGGCCCATCACCGCCCCTTACGCCAAGTTGCTGGGCGCGGTGGGGTTGGTGACCTTCCTCTCCGGGTTCATCGGGCTCCTGCCCTGGAGCATTCGATGGAAGGGGATCATCCCTTCCGAAGGACTTTTGGGCCGGATCGTGGCTGACGCGCTCATCCACTACTTCAACCTGGTAGGCGCCTATCTGGTCTGTCTGGCGGTTATCGCGGTGGCCCTGTATATGGCGACGGCGTTTTCCTTTGGAGCCATACAGATCTGGTCACAGACGAGGTTCGCATTCGTCTATGCCGCGCTCGACCGCTTTGCTGATTGGCGTATCGAACGCGCCCGTAAGAGGGCGGCCAAGGACCTGGAGAAGAAGCGCGCTGCCGCCGCGAACGCCAAGCCGGTAGTGACGGCCCAACTGGTTCCGAGGCGGGTCGCTGCGCCGGATGCCGAAGCTCCAGTTGCTTCAACTCCCGGGACCGCTCCTCCGCTGCCGCAAACCGCGCGTCCGGCAAACGGAGTAAGGAGCGGCATCGAGCGCACCTTTGACGGAGACACGAGTCCGGAAGCGCACCAGCAATACGCTGACGACCAGGAACCTTTCGGGGCGATTCCCGCTGAGGACATTGCGGTCACCTCGCGCCCCGATAGCACACAGCACGGCAAGACCACCATGCCGCGCCTTGCCGGCAGCTACAAACTCCCGTCGACCGCCCTGCTGCACCGCCCTGATGAGCGCAGCGCAATCAATGAACTCGAGTTGAAAAACCTGGCGCAGGTGCTGGCCGAAAAATGCGGCGAGTTCGATGTTCGCGGGCAGGTGGTGCAGATCAATCCCGGTCCCGTGGTCACTACGTTCGAGTTCAAACCCGAAGCCGGCATCAAATACAGCCGCATCACCAGCTTGTGTGACGACCTCTGCCTGGCGTTGCGTGCCGAGAGCATTCTGATTGAACGCATGTCGGGAAAATCCACGGTGGGCATCCAGGTGCCGAACCACGAACGGGAAACCATCTGGCTGCGCGAGGTGGTCGAAGCCCAGGAGTTTCTGGGGTCGAAGTCGAAAATCACGTTGGCGATGGGCAAGGACATCAACGGCCGCATCGTAACCGCCGAACTGAACACCATGCCCCACCTGCTCATCGCGGGTTCGACGGGCTCGGGCAAGAGCGTGGCCATTAACGCGTTCATCATGTCCATTCTCTACAAGGCCACACCCGAGCAAGTGCGGCTCATCCTGGTGGACCCGAAGCGGCTGGAACTGGGCAACTATGAGGGCGTGCCGCACCTGTACACGCCCATCATCACCGAGCCCAAGCTGGCGTCGAACGCCCTGCGCAACGCCGTCCGCGAAATGGAGCGGCGGCTGAAGGTGCTTGCCGAGAAAGGCGTCCGCAACATCGATCAGTACAACCGGCTCTTCGACAACAGCACTCCCAACTTGTTTGAAGATGGCAGCGAGGCGCGTCCGCTGCCTTACATCGTCATCATCATCGATGAGTTGGCCGACCTGATGATGCTCGACGGGCAAAACGTGGAAGCTTCCATCACCCGTCTGGCACAGATGGCGCGAGCGGTCGGCATCCACCTGATCCTGGCCACGCAACGGCCTTCGGTGGACGTCATTACCGGTCTGATCAAAGCTAATTTCCCCGCCCGCATGTCATTCCGGGTAGCCACCAAAATTGACTCGCGCACCATTCTCGACGCCAACGGCGCAGAGGCCCTGCTGGGCCGCGGCGACATGCTTTACCTGCCTAACGGATCAGCCCGGGTGCATCGCTTGCACGCTCCCTTGGTGACCGAGAAGGAAATTGCCGCGGTGGTGGAGTTCTGGAGGGCGCAAGGCGAAGCCCAGTACCAGGAACACTTCCTGCAAGCTCCGCGCGAGGACAGCGAAGGCGGAGCCGGGACAGCCGGTGGCGGCAGTGCCGAGGATGATAACGACGAGCTTTACCAGGACGCAGTGCGCATCGTGCTGGAATACGGCAAGGCGTCCACTTCCCTGCTACAGCGTCGTCTGCGCATCGGCTACGGACGCGCCGCCCATCTGATTGACTTGATGGAGCGGGACGGAATCGTGGGTGCGGCCGACGGTCCCAAGCCCCGCGAAGTGCTGAAGCGTCCCGACTGGCTGAGCGAAGTGGAAGACGCGCTGCGGTAGGCGATGCGCTCACCGCCGTTGGTTCACAGTGTTGCAGCCATCGTGTAGTTATTTACCGAAGAGTTCACTGTGCGAACCGATACGCAGCAGGCGTAAGGTGTGATCATCGGGCTTCTTGTAAATCAGCAAGAGATCCGGCTTCAGGTGGCACTCGCGATGGTCCTTCCAGTTGCCTGATAAGGCGTGATCGCGATGTTTCCCCTTCAACGGCCCGTCAGTGGCCAGCAGCTCGGCTACCTCAGGCAAGCAGAGTTTCCACATCCTTGTGACTTGGCGTCGCCCTTGTTCGTTTGTAATCTCGCCTGAAGGCGGAAGTCCACTCAATCGTCCGCATTCAAATCTGCCATCACGCCGCGACATTCTTCGCTCTCAATACCTTCCCCCGCTGTCCAGCTTGTATTGCCGCGATGGTCTCTCGATTGGGAACGCGCACATCGAACGGCAAGGCCTTCTCTGCAGCCACGCGGACAAGCAGAAGGCGCACGGCACCAGAAACCGTCAGGCCCATGGAAGCCAGCGTTTTTGCGGCCTTGGCCTTGACCCTCTCATCCACCCGAATGTGAACCATACCGGTCGCCATAATCCCTCGCTGCTATTGAGTATACAACGTATACTCCCCGCCGGCTTCACGCAGCCGTCCTCATCCGGCTGCGTTGGTAAAAGAACGACACTGCCAGCAGAATCGCGCCGAGGACGATGAACGCAGCTATGCGGTAGCCGCGCTCCAGCGTGCCGATGTCGATCAGAAATACCTTCAACACCGTCATCGCCAGCAGGACAATGGCCTGCCAGCGAACGAACGCCGAGCGCTTCCAGAAGCCGACCAGCATCAAGCCGCTCCCGTAGACCATCCATACCGCGGAATAGGCAAAGTCGCGAACCGTCACGATGCTGTGCCGTTCTTGGCCTGAGTAAGCCGCCGCCAGTTGAGGCTGGAAGTAACCAATCACCTCGAAGTGGAGGGCCAGCAGCCCCAGGACGTTGATGCCGATAATTGCCGCTCCGGCCCACTGGCGATTGCCCGCGCCCTCTTCGCTGCTGACGAAGTACGCTAACCAGGCCAGCGCGCCGATGGCCAACAGGTAGAGTCCAAATCGTGCGTTGATCAGCAGCGGCTCGTGGTTGAAAGAATCCACCCCGATCAACCGGACGGCGCCCAGCAGAAACGCACCCGCGCCCAGAATGCGCAGCAGCATACGTCCGCTGCGATGCGCTGCCCAGAAGAGCGCCCCGCCTTCGACGATCCAGCCCAGCGTGTTCCAGTAGCTCTCCAGCTTGAGCGGGATGGCAATCGTAAGAAAGCCGATACCCAGGGCAAAGTAAAGCGGCCCAAAAAGCGGATGGGCGCTTGCTTCGCGCGCTTGCAACGCGCGGGTGAGAATGAAGAACAGGGCTGCAACCGCAACCGTGAGCCAAGCCAGTTCAAAGCGGTGACGCTCGTCAAGCATCGAGTAGCTGGCTGCGAAATAGGAACCGGCGTTGAGCAGTGCCAGTACAATCAAGACATTGGGATACCGCCGTTCCATGGCCGGCTTGCGTCCGAGGAAGGGCGCTCCCGCGTAGAGCAGAAAGAAGAAGCTGGCGAACGCCAAAGTTGTTGCAAGTCTTCTATGCCGAGCTCGACGGGAAACGCAGAAAGCGGCTGATCATCAAGGTGATGGGCGAGTAGCTTGCGGAGAAAGCCGGGCATTGAAAAAGGCCGCCGCAGGCAGCGGACTTTCTCAATGCCAAAAGGTTCACTTTAGAAGGTGAATGCCACTCCGCCGCGGACGCTGCGCGCCGACTGCATCAGGTACACGGTCTTACCGTCGGGGCCGAGGACCGGCACGTAACCTTGTGCCAGCAAGTTGCGGAGGTCTACCAGCGCTTCCATGTTACCCGGCATGAAACGCATCCGTGGCAACGGTTGGCGCACGAAGAGGTTGAAGAAAGCGTCGGTTTGTCCCGCCGAGGCGTTGAAAAGATCAACTGACGTTAGTGTATTGTCGCCGCTCGTCCAGCGATAGGACGCGATCCATCGCGTTTTGGAGCGCGGGACGGAGCCATTTAGCCTGAGGGCAGCCGAGTGCCGCCAGCCATGCTGAAGACTGCTGCGTACCACACTCCAATCTACGTTGGGCTGCTCCAACTCGAGAACGCCTCCGTAGGCGTAATCCACGGTGGCGGTAAGCCCATCGGCAATCCTGCGCTGAAACACCAAGCGCACGCCCTGGGCCTCAAGGGCGCCTCCATTGAAGCTGAAGGTCCCGGAGTAGACGTCCGGCAAAATGTCGCCCGCGTCGAAGGCGATGTCGCCGACACCAAGCAAAGCGGGGTCCTTGATGCGATCGTTAAAGTAGGCGATCTGAAGTTTGTTGTCCCCGGCACGTTGCGACAGCGAAACCTCGTGGTGATGCGCGTTCTCCAGCAGTGGCTCGCCATCGACCATGGTCATGCGAGGACCGATTTCGCTGAAGTCCGCCGGAGCCGAATCGAAACCCTTACTGGCACGGGTGTTGGGTTCGCTGGTGGCGTAGCGATACTCGAGGATGGTATTGGACGTCAGGTGCCAATCGGCGACCGCAGAGGGACGGAACGCATTGGCTCCGTGGCCCAGAAATTGAATGTTCTGCGCTTCGCCGCCAAATTGAAAATCGAGAAGGTCGCCAATCGAGAAGCCGTCGGAATACGACATCGCCACCGCTTCCAGAGCTCCGCGATGCGGCACCGCATCGGGCGTGGAGAAGCGCCGGACAATCAGGGCAATTGTCGGATTCCAACCTTCATTACCCGGCCGGCTGTACGACGCACGAATAACGCCGTCAGGCGTGCCCATTGCGTATCCGAGATTTCCCTCCAGGCCGATGGTCGAGGTGTGAAACAGCGAATGCTCAACATTGAAGGCCGTCCCCAGGTCCGCCGCGCTGCCGTACCCTTGGCTGGAACCGCCAGCCATAAACGCCAGTGTGCCTGTTGTCAACTTGTCCCGTGAGGCCGTTTCAACAATGACCGGCGATCCGTCGTCGAAGCGCAGGATAGGCCGATTGGAATTGGAGCGCAGGGTCCACTTCCAACTATCGTCTTCATCGTTGCCCCGTTTGAGCGTGGGGAGCATACGGATCGCTTCAAACAAGGTGTTCAGCGTGATATTCAGGACCTTGCTGGCGCCGGCGGCGAGTGCCACATCCTCCCGCAACGCGGGAAGGAAAGAGGGGGCGGACACGCGCAAATCATAACTGCCTGGCAGCAGCCCACTCAGGGTGAAGAAACCCTTGGCATCGGTGTATACGACCTGGCTCTGCCCAGTGTTACCGAGCAGTTCGACCGTTGCGCCCATTTGCGCCACACCGGCCGAGTCCCTGACGTACCCGGTTATCGAACCCGGAGTGACCCCAGCCGCTGTAGCGCACAGCGCGATCGCCACCGCAAACCATCCCAGTATTCGCGTCATCACTCAAACCTCCCGTCAGAGGTTCCCGGGATCACAAATACTGCGGGCGGAAAAACCCGTCCGCGGGCCCGCACTTCCATCAACCTACTCAACCGCAAACCGTACCGATGGGGCGATCTGCTGCTTGGAAATGTTGTCGTCAACTTTCACCGTCAGCTTATAGATGCCCGGCTGAAAGGCGCTCAAAGCCAAACTCTTCTCCAGCGTAATCTGGTCCCCCACGTTGCCCATCGTGTCCGTGGACTCCGAGGAGTGCAGCACCGATTGGTTGTTGGCCGTATTCACGATTTCGTATTCAATCTTGGCGGAAGACTTCTTGGTCTTCTCGTCTGCCTGAAGATTATAGACCTGCATCCAGAGATTCATGCGCTGATCGCGCTTGAAGCTGGCCGGCTTTCCGTCGGGCGCGTCGAGATGCGGGTAAGCGAGCTTGGTCTCCCCGAGAACGAAACTGCCGGAGCCGACATTCTTGGTCGCGACTTTCTCCATGTGGTCGGCGAGAATCATGGATGACGATGCCAACTTGTCCTCGTTGAATTCCGGAACCAGGACGCCGTGGCTCCATGTCCCCACCCGGTCGCCATTGACGTCCTTGACCACTATGTCAAAGCGGTAGCGGCCCGGCCGCAGGGGAATTGCCTTCCAGTACAGGGAGGAATGCTCCATGGTTTTTTCCAGCAATTCCGTCGGTACATCCACCTGCACCGTGTCTTCGAAAGTCTGCGCGATCTTCCCGGTCATACCGGTGACCCGCCCGAAGATGTTTACCGTTCCGCGCTGGATGCCATCCTTGCTGGCAAAGGTAATGTCCTTGTTCTTGATCTGCACAGTCACCGGAACCAGCACCGTGTCGCCAGTCACTCTCACGAAATCGGTGCGGATTTCAAACGGCATCAAGTTAACGTTGATCTTATGGCTGACCACTTCCTCGAGGTCCTTGAACTTGACTTTGGGCGGCGTGTTGATCTTGGCCAGCGTTTCCAGCTTATTGAATTCACTGTTGTTCTGTATCATTTGCTCCGGACCGGCATTGGCGGCAAAGGGGTCGCCGGTAACCCGGGCGGTCTTGCTGGAAAGGCCCATCTGCTCGTAAAGGGTCTGACCCCCGCCCGGAGTGTGTAACAGAGCGTCCTTCTCGTTGGGATCGACGGTCAGGTGAAACTCGCCGCACATGCAGGGATCGACAAATTCCAAGTTGATCTCCTGGCCGATTCCCTCGATGTAGCGGTACCGCCAGTCCTCGAAGGGAAACGTCGAAGTCTCGCCGCCGCCCTCTTCCATCGGACGGTTGAAGCTGCCACCCGAGGGATGAGCGTCAATCTGGTCGGGTGGACCGTACACGATGTAAATGCGCCCGCGGTCGGTTCTCCACCCCGGGATGCCAGACGCAAAATGTTCGTTGGCATAGGCAATGCGGCGGTAGTGCTCTTCCTTGAATTCGTTCTCCGGCGTGTCAGGAGTCGGGTCGCGGCGCAGCCAGAACTGTTCGATAAACTGGTCACGCTCCTCGTCGTTGGAGAGTTGTTTGAAGGCGGACATTTCTTCCGGCGTGATGATGTAACGCACGTCTTCGTTGAGCCACTTCTTGTAGGTGGAACTCAACTCCTGCTTTAAAGCCTTGGAGCTCGCCTTCTTCTGCTTTTCAGTCAGAGGACGCTTCAACGGATCAACCTGCTGGTTGCCGGTCTGCCCCGGCGCGGAAGCGTCCGTGCCTTTCGCTGCCTGGTCTGGCGGAGTACCGGACGTATCGCCAATGGAAGGAGTCGAGCTTTGGGCCACCGCTAAACCGGTGGCTACAGTGCCGGCCAAAAGCAACGAAAAGAACATGCGGAAAACACGCAACTTCATGTCTACCAACGTACTCCTGGAGAAACACCTTGGGTCTCTAAATTGTATGTTCTTGGGCGGACGAAAGCAAGGTTGGCGGCGGGAGATCCGCGACTCGAATGGCATGGAGGCGCTCCAGTGTCACCAACCCTCGCTACCGGCAAAAGTCGCACCCAATGTGACGAACGCCAGCGTGTCTCTGTTCGGCGATCCGGCGGGGACTTGCAGCACAAAATCCCTCCCCACTAACTTGCCATGCAGGAGTCACCAGCTTAGCGGCTATAATCAAAAAATTGGGAGAGTTTCGGAAACTGGCTGCCGCGCGAGCTGCTACGCCCCGATGCGCCATTGACGGGCAAGCCCAGAAACTCCGAAAGTCTTTGCTCCCCAAAGGAACCTTAGGCCGTCTGACTTCGTACTAGGTGGGGGGGGCGGACGTGCGCCCGATTAGCGGTTTCCCAATCGAGGGTTGATGAAGAACTGGAAAAAGCTCGCTCTGATTGCTGGTGGCGCGATCGTGTTGCTCGCCATCGTTGGCTTTACCGTCGAGCAGAGTCGCAAGGGCGTGGTGACGGTGCAGACCGGGAAAGTTGTCCGGGAAGATTTGGCGGCGGTGGTAACCGCCTCGGGTGAAATCAAACCGAAGGTGCAGGTAAACATTGGCTCCAACGCGTTCGCCAAGATCACGCACTTGTATGTCAAGGAAGGCGATCGGGTCAAGAAGGGGCAAATGCTGGCCTTGCTGGACAACGTTCAGCCCGCGGCTGACGTTTCTGCCAATGACTCGGCCCTGCATGCGGCTCGCACCGACGCAGTTGCCGCACAAGCAGCCGTCAATACCGCGGCAGCCGACCTGAATTCGGCCGAGGCCGAGTTTGAACACGCCAAGCTCGATTACGATCGAAATAAGGCATTGTACGACTCTCAATTGATTGCCAAGGCTGACTTCGATACCAAGAAGGCAGCGTTCGATACGGCTACAGCGCAGTTGGGAATGTCTAAGGCCAAACTCGCGCAGGCCAAGGCCAACCAGGATTCCGCACAGGGCCATATCAACCAGAACGCCGCCAACCTCCGCCGGGTTACCGATGTACTCAGCAAAACGCAGTATGAGGCACCGTTCGACGGTGTCATCACCAACGTACCGGTGCGCGAAGGCGAAACGGTCGTCCCCGGCATCCAAAACTCACCGGGCAGCACGTTGATGACGATAGCCGACACGTCGGTAATTACCGCCGAGGTGAAGGTTGACGAAACCGACATTGTGAATGTGCAATTGGGACAGCCGGCTGAGGTGACCATTGACGCAATTCCGAAACAGAAGTTCAAAGGAACGGTCACTGAAATTGGGAGAAACGCCGTACTCCGCTCCACCGGAGTCTCGACCGCGCAGACCACGTCCAGCAGCCAGGAAGCCAAGGACTTCAAGGTAGTTGTCGCCCTCCAGGATCCTCCGCCCAACGTCCTGCCCGGATTGTCGGCGACGGCCCGCATCACCACAGCTACGCGCAGCAGCTCGCTAGCCATTCCGATCCAAGCGTTGACCATTCGCCAACGCGCCGACCTGGCGACGGACAATAAGGGCAAGCCCGTACCAGCCCCGGCTAAAACTCCCGCCGGACAAGATCCCAAAGAAGAGTTGCAGGGCGTGTTTGTTCTCAAGAACAAAAAGGACGCCGTCTTCGTAACTGTAGTTACGGGTATTAGTGGGACCACGGACATCGAAGTGACCAACGGATTAAAAGAAGGCGACGAGATCGTCACCGGAAGCTACAAGGTGCTCCGGACCCTGCGAAATGGCACCAGCGTGAAGGTTGACAACACGACGGCCAGCAAGAAGGAAGAGTCCTAACTAACGATTACGAGGAACGGGGCCGCAGGGCAGGAAGGCTGATAGTCTGCATCCATGAGCAACCCGAACCAGTTACCAAACGAGGAGAAGAGGATGGCAACGCAATTGGCGGCCCTGGCAGAATCACAGACCTCGGTTACGCCAGAGCAGTGCATCATCTGTACCGAGGACCTTTGGAAGACGTACGACATGGGATCGGAACAGCAGGTCCACGCTCTGCGCGGAGTCAATGTCCGCATTCAACCCAATGAGTACGTGGCCATCATGGGTCCTTCGGGTTCCGGCAAGTCGACCTTGATGAACCTTATCGGCTGCCTGGATACGCCTAGCAAGGGCAACTATTGGCTGAATGGGCAGTTGGTTAGCGAGCTCGACGACGACGAACTGGCGCGCATTCGGAACAAGGAAATCGGCTTCGTTTTCCAGACCTTCAACTTGCTGGCCCGCGCGACCTCGCTGCACAACGTCGAACTGCCGTTGATATACGCCGGCATACCGGCGGAAGAGCGTATCGAGCGCGCCAGAAAGACACTGGCTTCGGTGGGAATGGAATCGAGAATGAACCACAAGCCGAACGAACTATCGGGCGGACAGCGGCAGCGCGTGGCCATCGCTCGCGCGTTGGTCAACAATCCATCCATCATTCTGGCTGACGAGCCCACCGGCAACCTGGACTCCCAGACCGGTGTGGAGATCATGGCGCTCTTCGATCGCCTGCACGATCAGGGCAATACCATCGTCCTGGTCACCCACGAGCACGACATCGCCGAGTACGCCCACCGCGTCATACACATTCGTGACGGGCAGGTCTTCAGCGATCAGAAAACCGCGAGGGCCTAGTTCTCTTCGATTCACCATCATGCGCCCGGCGACAGCCGGGCGTTTCGTTTTGCACCCAAGCCGGTGTAGGCTCCAATGTGGGCTCATAACAATCTCAAGTGAGAGGGTCAAATGCCGTTCTTATTGTTTCGCCGTTTTGTACTGCCTATGGTGTTCGTGTTCGCGGCGGGCAGCGCGGCCCGAGCGCAGTTCCCTCTGCCCTTGAACCACGTCGAGCAGGACACCAAGGCCGAGCAAATCCGTGAGTTGGTTTCCAAATATTGCCGCCTGGATTATGAAGGAGCGCGCCTGGATCCTCAGGCGTGGCCGAAACTTCAGGCTCTCCTGTGGTCAACGACGAATCCCGACTACACGCAGATTGACATCGTTTCACACTATACCGTCGAGACCGCGCCGGTATTGGCTCACGGCAAGTACACCATCACGGTTCATTATCGGCTTCTGGGACGATTCGAGACGGGCATTGGTTATACGCCAGAGGCTGCGAAATCCGACGAGGACGTGGACTACACCGTTACTGCGGTCAACGACGAATGGCGCATTAACGACGCCGATCCAAATTTCCCTCATCCCTCGCGAGCCGCCATGTTGAAGTGGCTCAACGACAAGATCAGCACCACCCAAGACGCATCCGCGAAAAATCTGTACCAGGAAGCGCTGCGGGAGTTGCAAGCCCAGTCTGGCTCGCCGTTCGCGAAATAGCGGCTCGTGACAATAGCCAGCAGATGACGAAAGGCCTCCGGCGCATGGGAGGCCTTTTGCTTATCGTAAATTCGACTTACCTACTGCGGAGCGCCTACGGTGGCGGGGTTCACCTCGGAACCTGCCGTCCGAACTGGCGTAGTTGGCGGTTTCACCGCGAAGAATTCATGGTCATACAGGTTGCGGTACAAGTGCCCCGCCAACTCCGCCGCCTTAGGACCAAAAGTCGGCCGTCCACCTTCCAGGAAAATGACGGTCACAATCCGCCCATATTGCGTGTTGGCAAAGGAACCAAACCAGCCGAAGCGAGTGCCATCCTTGGAACAAGTGCCCGTCTTGCCCAGCACAGGCTCCTCAATGAAGTTGGTACGTAGCTGGCGCGCCGTGCCGTACTCCACCGCCCCGGCCATGCCGTCGGAAATCTCGGGAATCAGCGGACCGATGTCGAGCTTGCGCTTGACCTTGGGCGTGAAGCTTGTCACTTGCTCCGGGGTGGTGGGATGTTGCAGGTAATACAGGGTACCGCCGTTGGCGATTGAGCTTATCAGCCCCGCCAGTTGCAGCGGGGTAAGGGAAATGCTCTCGCCAAACGAACACATCTTGCCAACGCCGCCCAGCTTCTGATCAAGCTCGGTCGAGGGGAACGTGCCCAAGTGCTCACCGTCGATGTGCCAGCCCGCAAGTTCGCCGAGTCCGAACTGGTGGGCATAATAGCTCACCCTCTCGAAGCCCAGCTTGCGTCCCACAGCCTCAAAGTAGGCGTTGTTGGAGTGCGCCAGTGCCGTGGTCAGGTCCACGCGCCAGTACTTGCCCAGCGGAACTTGCGTGTCCTTGGTTATGACGTTTTCGCTTAGCGCCGCCAACGCCACCGCGACTTTGATCGTCGAACACGGCTGCGCTCCAGCCGACAACGCCAGCTTCTGATTCACCATCGCCAGGATGCGGCCGTTGTCGGGGTCAACCGCGACAACCGTGCCGTTCATATTGCCCAGCGCTTCCAGCGCGGCCGCGCGTACCATCGGATCTTCACCCGCAGTGATGTCGCCGTCCACTTGATTGTCGGCAAAGGAACTGGCGGAGAAGCGCTCGTAATAACGGTGCTTCTTAGAGACCACCTGGGTGGAAGCGACGACATGCGTGGATCGATTGCGGCTCGCCACCGTCTTGCTGCTGGTGCGCATACGAGCCATCTTCTTTTGCGCCGCTGGGGTCTCGGTGATGTGATGCGTCTTGGTATGAGTCTTGTGGCTGGAGATGGTGGCAGCCGGGGCGTTGGCGCACACAAATAGCGCCAACAAAGTATTCATCACGACAATGGCGAAACGCTTTAGCATTGACAATCCTTGGCTTCCCCGGACTCCGTAACGTTCCCCGCCGGAAAAATTCTTGCTCCCCACGATAGACCGTCTTCGGTTGCGAGATTTCCCATAGTAGGTATTTTGGGTTCCGGATTCAACTTAAAACTGCTGTTGCAACCGCAAAGCCTATGCACCCAGGCAAAACAGATGCCTGGACTTAGGCCGGAGTTGCGAAACTCGACGACTTGCCACCCATGACAACTGGCGACCGGCTACCAATTCCTAATTGATTACTTACCACACTTTCCCCGCTCTGCAACCGTAGCAAGGCTGGTTCCCCCGCAGAATCGAGTGAATCAAAAGAAGAAGCATCGCCTGCCTTCGGTGACGGAGCTTTTCCCAGAAATGGCATGAAGCAAAGGGTCAAAGAGAACCTTCACAAGAACGCAGACGCGCTCGGGGGACGCTTACACCTACGTCGCAGAACTGATTGTCGGTGAACTCGTATGGTCAAAAAAATCGAACGGGTTGAAAAGGCGGGGCTTGCAGCCACGACTAGTCTCTTCGGATTGCCTTCTCCGCCCCCTCGATAGGGCCTACAATCCAGCTTCCCCCTAACTCGATCAACCGAAGAGGAACAAAATGGTTTGGGTTCGCATGCTGGCCTACATCACCGGCACCGTCGATCAAGAACTGCTGCTGAGGAACGAATATCTGGCTGCGGAGAACCGTATCCTGAAGGCCCAGATCAAGGGCCGACTGCTTCTTTCAGAAGCTGATAAGGCCACGCTCGCGGAGATCGCTCACCGCCTAGGGCGTAAGGCGCTGGAGGAAGTAGCGGCCACGGTCATGCCGGATACCATTCTGGGTTGGTATCGCAAGCTGGTCGCTAACAAGTTCGACGGGTGTGCGGATGGCGAAGGAGAATCCCACCTGGGGCTATGATCGCATCGTGGGTGCCTTGGCCAATCTTGGCCAGCGGCTATCGGACCAGACGGTAGGCAACATCCTGCGTCGCCACGGAATCCCTCCTGCCCCCAAACGAAAGCACACGACCAGCTGGAAAGACTTCATCCGCGCTCATATGGATGTTCTGGTGGGAACGGATTTTTTCACGGTGGAAGTGCTTACGC
>PLQW01000216.1:3099-23047 GCA_003160215.1 Acidobacteriaceae bacterium | reverse complement strand
TCCCCTTTTATAGAACCCGCCAGTTTCAGAGTTAGTGTGAACTGCGGAAGTTCCGCCTCCGCAGCAATACCAACCCGGAGCAAGACCGGCGCTCGGGTAGTGCGGCGCTTCAGCGCCGCGTCATAAGGCTCCGGATGGAAGGGCCTTTAGCTAAAGCCGATTCTCACAGATAACTGCTTAACGCGGACCTGAAGGTCCGCACTACCCGAGCAGATTTCCGACTTTTTCCGCAGCCTGTGAAGGCGTGCTCCACCCAAATCACTCCACGTAGCGCCGAGGTACGCGCTTGGTGAGATTGCACAACGTCTCGTAGACCACAGTGCCCTCCCAGCGCGCCAGGTCGCGCGCCGTGATCTCCTGCGCGCCACTGCGACCGATGAGGGTCACCTCGTCGCCGATTGCGGCGCCCGCAATGTGAGTCACATCCACCAAGGTCAGGTCCATCGAGATGCGCCCACGCATCGGTGCGCGCTGTCCGCGCAAAAGCACTTCGCCGTTTCCGAAGAGCCTGCGCGATAGTCCGTCACCGTAGCCCACGGAAACGGTGGCGATGCGTACCGGCGCCAGCGTTTTATAGGCGCCGTTGTATCCCAGCGCCTGACCGGCGGGTACGTCATGAACCGCGATGACGTGCGTTTTCCATGCTAATACCGGCTGCAGCGGCAATGGTAGCGCCGTGGCGGGCGAACCATCGCCGTAGCACGGTTGCTGTTCGTATCCGTAGAGCGCCAAACCGGGCCGCACGAAATTGTGCCAAGTATCGGGACGCTCAATGGCCGCACTGGTATTGGCAAGGTGGCGCAACCGGGGATGCAGACCGTATGCGGCGAGCGTCCGCAACGCAGCGGTGAAGCGCTCAATTTGCCGCTGTGTGGCCTCATCGTCGAGCACCTCCGACGAGGCAAGATGGCTGAATACGCCTTCCAACTCGATTTGCGGCAGGCGCTGGATGCCTTCGGCGAATGACTCCAGATCAGCCAAAGGAAGCCCCAGACGCGCCATGCCGGTATCGATCTTCAGATGGATCGCAACTGGCGAAGTGAGCCGCTGACGAACGGCCGCCTGGGCCAGCGCTTCCGCGTCTTGCAAACGGAACACCGCGGGCGTAAGCGAAAGCCGCAGGGCATCTTCTTCTTCTCCTCGATATACACCGCACATCACCAAAACGCGTCCAGTGATGCCGGCCTCGCGCAAGATGACCCCCTCATCGGTGGACGTCACTCCAAACCACTTTGCACCTTCCTGCTCAAGTGCCAGCGCGCACTCTTGGGCGCCGTGTCCGTAGGCATCGCATTTAACCACCGCGCAGATCGCGACATCGGAGCCCACATGCTCTTGCAATACCCGGAAATTGTGACGCAAGGCGGGAAGAGAAACTTCAGCCCAATTGGGCCGGGTCTCGATGCGTGAAGATGTAAAAGTTGCAGCCACCCAACTTCGATCATACAAGCCAGTAGCTACGACTCGCCAGCCGCCAGGGGTTTACTGAATAGCTCCATGGGCAGGTCGAGCCTTGCCTTCGTCGGCACACCGCCGCCGATGTCGGCCCAAATGAACCGGCCCCCTGCGATTTGCCCCTGGGCAATGGCGAGCACGAGTGCGCCTTGGGCTCTTGGCTAAGAGCTACCCACCACTTTTGTCTAGGTCTGCTAGCCATCAATAGTGACTAAAAACCTATCTTTGGCCGCGTATCCGTGGTATAAACCAGTCAAGCTAGCCTCCGTTCCGGAGAGGTGTGGTAAGTCCCTCCCTTAGGTTGAATTCGGACTCCCACCAGGAAAGCAAACCGGAACCGCAGCGCGTTTCAGTATGATCAACGTCATCATCGCTGACCACCAAGCTATTTTTCGTGCCGGGATTGCCAAGGTATTGGCAGTGGAAGAAGACATTCGTATTGTTGGTCAGCCGCAGTCGCCTGAGCAGTTACTGAACGCGCTGGACAAGCTTCGGTCGCATGTTCTGATTCTCTCGACCAATTTTCTTTCTTCACTTGCGGAGATTCAAGAACTTGCTTCGACGCATCACATTGCGCTCCTCATGCTGGCCGAAAATGCCGAACACGCATCGGACTTCATGCGCATGGGAGTGCAGGGCGTCATCTACCGTTCGGCCTGCGGCAATATCGCCGTCGAGGCGGTGCGGCGGCTGTCACGAGGCCAGCCGTTTATGCAGAGTCCGAACCCGGATGATGCGGATGTAAGCGAGGACCTGGTGGGCACACGGGTGCGGGACCGCCTCTCGGACAGAGAGCTGCGTATTGTGGCGGCTGTGGTGCAGGGATACAAGAATCGCGAAATCGCCTTGCAGCTCTACACCAGCGAGCAGATGATCAAGAACGCCTTACGCAACATCTTCGACAAAATCGGGGTCTCCGACCGATTAGAACTGGCGTTGTTTGTGGTTCATCACCGGATTCTGGCGCAGGCGACGGCATCGGTCGCAGTGGTGCCGGCGCGTCCGCGGGCGCCGCAAAGTGCTAGCGAGCGTTCCGAGATCCCCACTAGTCCGTCATCCTCGATCCACTGAACGCCTTTTGAATTTCCGACTTGCTTTTGCAGGCTGCAGAAATGCTGCCTCAGGCAGGCCCTGCAGCACGAAAGTCTGTGCTGCCTGCGTTGCCAAGGGCGGCCCATATGAGAGTCTCCAGCAGGGGTTGGGAGAACTCAGCAGCGTTTATTGCGGGTGTCCGCTGGTCTCCAGGAGCTCATTGACAATCGTCACCAGCTCTTCGGAATTGACCGGTTTTTCCAAGTAGAGGTCGGCTAGCGGTTCAGGAGCCTGGAAGGCTTCGGCTACGTAGCCCGACACCACCACCACCGGCATGGCGGAATACATTTTGGCAGCCTGAATGATCGCGCGACCACTGGAGTCGCCAAGCCGCCAATCGGTGACCACGGCGTCGTAGCTGTTGAGTTGCAGCTCTTCGATCGCTTCTTGCGCGGAAGTGACGGAGGTCACCTGGTGCCCGGCGGCCTCGAGAATGGCAGCCTTCAAGGTAACAATATTCGGTTCGTCATCGACGCAGAGGATCTTGGCCATGAAGATTGTCCCTGGACATCCGGCGTGAGGGACGCCATCGCCGAGCTGGTGGACCTGTGCCGCTGCCAACGACTAACGTGCCCGCTATTGTTGGGTATGGTTGTCCCGATTGTCAAATGTCGCGAGAGGAGTGCGGTTCCATGACGCTTGTCTCTCGGGTAGTGCGGGCCGGATACACCAATCCTGGAACCGCTCTAGCTCCGGCACCGACCACTGGCCCGCCGATCACTTGCCTCTCTGAAACTCCCGGTAGGTCGCGCTCTTGGAAAGCCCGAACTCCCTGGCCGCCTGTTTCAGCGCGGCTTTCTCGTCGAGTTGCTCGGCTTCCATCAGGTCTCGAATCCGTTTCGCAATCGTCTTGGTTGACGCTGGCGCCGGAACGTTGTCTTCCGCTTTGCCGATCAGCAACGTGATCTCGCCCCGGATGTCGCCGCGCTGTTCCAGTTGCGTCAGCACGCCGTCGGCGCGTCCGCGAAGAAATTCTTCGTGCAGCTTGGTTACCTCGCGTGCGATTACGACGTGGCGTTCCGGCCCGAGAGTGTCCACGATATCGCGCAGGGTCTCGACAACGCGGTGGGGCGCCTCGTAGAAGATTTCGGTGCGCGGTGAGGTGCGAACGGCCTCCAGCAGGGTGCGGCGTGCGCCTTCCTTCGCGGGAAGAAAGCCGCCGAAGTGAAAGGAATCGGTTGGCAAGCCACTGGCGACCAGCGCCGACAAAAAAGCCGACGCTCCGGGTATGGGCACAACGCGTATGTGATGTCGCACCGCAAGCGCCACCAGCCGATAGCCGGGGTCGCTTACACCAGGCATGCCGGCGTCGCTCACCATGGCGATGTTGTCGCCGCGTTCGAGATGCACGACCAGCTCAGCCGCGCGGGTAAGCTCATTGTGCTCGTGATAGCTGATGGTGGGCTTCTCGATGCCGTAGTGGTTCAGCAGCTTCATCGTTTGCCGGGTATCTTCGCAGGCGATGAGGTCCACGTCCTTCAGGGTCCGCAATGCGCGCAGCGTGATGTCTTCCAGATTGCCGATCGGTGTGCCGACGAGGTAAAGCGTGCCGGCGGCAACAACGTCGTCGTCGCTGACAGTTCCGGAACTCTCGAGTTCTTTTGTCACTGCGCGCAGTGTAGCACTCAGAGAGAGTGAGTGGTCAGTAGTCAGGGCGCAGTGGCGAAAGGTTCATACGGTGGACGTGATGCGGTGGCGTAAGTTGCCGGATATCGGGTCGGTCAGGTATCATAGGTGTTTACCCAGCCGGTTCGGCAATTTTTCTGGAGTTACTTATGGCACAGGTCTGTGAAATCTGCGGCAAAGGCCCGCAATTCGGTAACAACATCAGTCACGCGCACAACGTCACCCGTCGGCGCTGGAACGTCAATCTGCGCCCGGTGCATGCCAAGACCAAGACCGGCAACAAGCGCATGCGGGTTTGCGCCGGCTGCCTGCGCAGCGGCAAAGTAACCAAGGCATAGCTTTCCGTATCTCGACACTTGCAACCCTCTCGGGTCCGAGAGGGGTTAATTTTTGCTGCCAAATTTCCATCTTGCGCGGGCCCTCTTGCGCTGCCCTCAAGCAGACTCATCCCGCTGGTATAACATGGCTGCTCCGGCGAAGTACGAATGTCAGTCCCACCACGATCCCCAGCAGCGCGCCGATTATCACATCGCTGGCGTAGTGATAACCGTCGTAGACTGCGCCCACGCACATCAGCAGAATGGGGAACAGCAACCACGGTGCGAGGCGCGGCAGAAATCGGTAGACGAACACCAGGACGACGAACGCCAGCATGATGTGCGCGCTGGGGAACGCGTTCCCGTGCACGCCGGCGTGGTTTTGAATAAGCCGCACCAGGCTCTGGAACAGACCTTCTTGCCCGCCAGCGAATTGTTGCACTCCGAGATTGTTTGCCGGGCTGCGCGTCGGGAAGAGCAGATAGGTTGCGTAACAAACTAAATATCCAATGCTAAGCGAGTCGGTCAGCCTGCGGAATGCATTCGCAAAGGGCTGCCGTTCACGCCAGATCCAGAAGAGGCCTCCCACAACCGGATACAGCGGATAAAACGCGAAGTAGCCGAATTCCAGGAACTGGACCAGCCATGTCGCAGCGTGAGCATGCATCCACGCCGCCGGAGACCCGTTGAACAGCAATCCATCGGCGAGGAAGACGTAAGGATCGTTCCAGCCGCTTCGAAGCGAGAGCGACAGATACGAGACTTCTTGGAAGACGGTGATGAAGAAGAACGCCGGCAGCCAATTGTGGGCGAACTCCCACGCTGTACCGTCGCGCCGCTGGCGAGCGAGCAGAAGGATCGCCGCTACCGCGCAGAGATTCCAAGCCACGTACAACGGCCAGTGCTCCACGCATTGGAAGCGTGCGCAGACCAGCACGGTCAGCGCGACATGCACCGCGACGTAGATGCGATCTGTGAGGTTCATTCCCTCGAACGAGCATATAGCACCGGCCCTGGAAGCTTTAGAGCGGTTTCGCAATAGATGTATCCGGTTGGTGCGGGTAGTGCGGCGCTTCAGCGCCGCTATTACGCGGGCCTAAAGGCCCGCACTACCCGCACGGGCGGATACACCAATTGTGGAATCGCTCTAGAAAGTTTGGAAGACGGGTATTCCGCCCAGCCCGGTGTCGGCCGTTGGGTCGCGACGGAAACAGTATTTCCAAGAGATGGGTTTCGGTTTGAACCAACTGGGCGCGCTGCTTGGTACATCGCCTCGGGTAACTTGTAACGAACGAATTACCATCAGGTTCAGCGCCTCACGAACGGTAATGTTGTGATAGATCGGTTCGCGCCGATGGTTCGCAGGCTCACAGTCGCCCATGAAATCGCCCACAATTCCCGGTACCAACTTGCCCGTAGCACGATACCACGCTTCTTTCGCTTGCCATAAATACGCACCTAGCTCCGGCGTGTAAGAAAAACGAGATAGAGGATGATCCATGGAATTGCCGATCTGCTGTAGTACGCAATCGTCGGGCGGTAAGAAGAACTCATGCAGCCGAATATGGAGCAGCCCCGGGGGATCGGCCGATCGATTTACAGGGTAAACGTGAACCAGCCCGCCCTTCAGCAGATCTATCTTGTATTTCGGATCAACGCTGCGGATGCGAGACAAGACTTCTGCGAGCGTTGCATCGCTGGGACCGAGATTAATCTGCGGGTCCGACTCGGGACGTGGCTCGAAGAGCTCTTCAAATCCGATTACGATCTGATCTGGAAATCGTCTCCGCAATTCATTCAGGGCTGCCTCCATCGGGGTAGACGTAATATGCGCCGGCCATGCCTCGATAACTGCAGCCGCAGGTTTACCGGTTAACGCCAGCAACTCGGTAGTTGCGGACGTAATATCCAGCGCTGCAAGGATAACAGTTGCGAGTCCTGCGACCGCGAGTGCTCTTCTCATATCGTCCCGATGATGACAGACACCATCGGAGGCCACATGGTTCCCGTAAGCTTGAGCTATGCGAGCGCGATCACGTCGATCTCCACCAGCACGTCTTTGGGCAGGCGCGCCACCTCGACCGTGGAGCGCGCGGGCGGCGCTTCTGTGAAGTAGCGGCCATAGACTTCGTTCATGGCGGCAAAGTCCGACATGTTCTTGAGGAAGACGGTGGTCTTCACGACTTGTTGCAGCGAGCTGCCTGCGGCTTTGAGGATGCCTGCCAGGTTTTGCAGCACGCGCTCGGTCTGCGCCGCAACGTCACAGGAGATGAGCTGTTGCGTTGCCGGATCCAGCGCGATCTGTCCGGAGAGAAAGACGAACCCGTTCGCCTTGATGGCCTGCGAATAAGGCCCGATCGCCTTGGGCCCGTCGTTGGTCGCGATCACTTCGCGCATGCGTCCTCCTGATTACCGAATGGATGAGTGCGCATTGATTCTCGCACAGTGCTGGCAGGGCAGGGGTTGTGGCACGGGTACCTTTCGGTCGAGACGCGGGCGCGGTCGTATTTCATGCGTTGATTTTGAGATAGACTTTTGAGACTCGCTAGCCCTTGATTTTAGGGATTCCGGTTGTGTCTCAAAACTTACCCTTTGTGAAACACGGCTGACGCGCATACGGCCTGCCGTTATAGTTCGCGGACGGAGGCGGTCTGATACAGTCATCCAATCCGGCGTCGCAGAAGGAGCCAGAGACGTATGAAATACATGGCGTGTATCTTCATGCTCGGGACGTTTCTTTGTTACCCCGCAGCCGCAGCACAAATGAAGGTCGGGGATTTATATAAATTGTGCACGTCTTCCAATGAGGGCGATAAGAATGCATGCACGTTTTATATTTTGGGCGTGTTCGAGGGGGCCCAGATCGGAGGTGGGACGGTGCAGGATAAGTCCGGCAACCTTCAAGAGGCGAAGGACAAACGCTTCTGTGTGCCCGAAGGTCTCACCAGTGCGGCTATGGAACTCACCGTCAAAATGAAGATGGGAGCGGGCCTTGCTGTGTACCCCGAAGATCGCGATATGCCTGCGGTCGCCTTTGTAACGGCAGTGATTGCCAAACAATTTCCCTGCCAGAAGACAAAATAGGGTTAACCTCTGCGGCCCACTACGAGGGCCTACAGGCGCAATTGCCCCGTTAACCGGCTACCGAGGCAAGTTACTGGTCAGTCACTTTGATGGGCCCGATCACTTCGGTCCATCATTGGAAAGCCGTATCCCTAAATGCAGCTTACTACCACTGACTTGGCGAAAATCACCCTTTCCGTACTCGCTTCTTTCGGCGGGGGCGGCGCAATTGTTGCGTATTTTTCTAATTGGCTGGGCAAGATGTGGGCTGAACGTTTCATGCAGAAAGAGAAAGCCCGATATGAGAAGGAGCTTGAAGATTTTAAAGCCCAATTGAACCGTGAAAGCGACCGCACGACCCAAACATTGCGTGAGAAACTGTCGCTTTATAAAGAGGCAATCCCTCCCCTTGTTGATCTAATCGCGCGATACCAGCTAACACCGGCTGATGTGACACCCGCGGTAATACTTGAGTTTGAGAAAAAACGACTTGCCACGTCAGCAATGCTCGGGATGTTCGCTGCGGTGCCGGTTTTCGATGCGTATAACTCATTGATTGATTACATTTTCAACTGTCTCGAAGGTAAGCAACTCTTCGCGTTTGCTGAGTTTCGGGTATTGGGCTACAAGATGATGTCCGAGATACGAGAAGATGTCGGAATCTCTGGAGGCGAGCTTGTGTATCGAGGGAATCGCTAAAAATCAACGGGTTTTTTGAAGATGCAAAGCTCATCGAACCTGTGACCGATGCTGTTTACTCGACGGATAAGTCAACCTCGGTATAGGTGCCCGGCGCGGCGGCGTTTACCGCTGCTGCAATTCTTTCGATGTGCAATCGAACCACCGGCCATTGCGGGGTGCTCAACACCACAAGGGCTATTCTGCGGCCTCTAAGGTTCTGCTGGTAGCGCATATTCTTGTCGGCGGTAAGAAACACGTCGAAACCTGCACGCTCCGCTTCGGCCAGCAAGTCGCCATTGGCCAGCGTATCCCATCCTTGGTCTTTGGCCTTTGTGACAGTGTGGCCGGGAAGGAACCGAGCAATGCCGCTCGGCGTTACATGGTCAAAGAGAATGAGCATCGACCGGGGAATTTGCAGCAGGGACGGGGACCGGATCAAGGCTGCGGGCGGCAAATTCAAGTACCGCGTTGATCTGTCCCCGTGTGATGTCGAACTGCTCGATGATTTCTTCTACGGTGGCTCCGGCTTCGAGGTTTTCGAACACGGCGGACACGGGCATTCGGGTATTGCGAAACACCCACGCACCGCTGAGTCGCCCCGGCACGCTTTCAACGGCGGGACATTGGGACCAGTCGAGAGTTGTTGCCATATTCTTACCTCTTAGCTTTTTACCACGGTTCGGCGGCGGCGTCACGTGCTGGATCACGGGTAACAAATTCAGGGCAGGGAAGTGTCGCAAAACCTATCCTTTGTGAGACAGCGGGGGCCAGACCTGCGCAGATCAGCCTTGCGGCTCGGGTGTGCCTTCCGGGGCGGCCTGCACGCGCGGGTGCTGTTCCACGGAACTGTTGACCATGTCCTTCAGTTCTTTGCTGGGCTTGAAGAACGGAATCTTCTTGGCGGGAACGTCCACGCGGTCCCCGGTCTTGGGATTGCGGCCGACGCGGGATTTACGTTGGCGCGTGCGGAAGCTGCCGAATCCCCGAATCTCGATCTTATCGCCAGCGCGCAACGAGCGCACCACGCTCTCGAAGATGGTCTCTACAATGACCTCGCTGTCCTTCCGAGTGAGTTCCGCCAGCCGGGAAACTTCATCGATCAAGTCTGCCTTGGTCATCTCGCACGCCCCTTATCGCGAAACAATCGCTTGCCCACCAGCACAACGGATACTCTCAGATTTGCCGCGGGGTTGGCAAGCCTAAGTTTTCGTTGGACTTCCGTGCTCTCGTGAGCGAAAGAACCCGCTACTTCCAAAGGTAATAAAACCCGACGTTGGTTTCCAGCAATTTCGCCCGGCTCGGCAGGTATTCGGAGACATCGCCGAAGAGAAGGTCGAGCACGCTCTTGCGCTCTTTCTCAGGGTGCACCAGCGTTGGCTCGCCCTTAATACCGACCGATTTTGCCGTGTCTTCAATGGCCGCGCGAAAGTCGCCAATCTGGTCGATCAGCTTAAGCGGCATGGCCTGCTCTCCCGTCCAAACCTTGCCGTTCGCCAGTACCCGCACCTCGTCGTCTTTCATGTGCCGTCCGGTGGCAACGCTGTGGATGAACTGGGTGTGCATGTCGTCAATCAGCCCTTGCATGTAGGCGCGCTCGACGGGGGTCATGTCGCGAGTGGGCGATCCCGTGTCCTTGAATTCGCCCGCCTTCAGAGTTATGGCCTTCAGCTTGGCCCACTTGATCAGCTCCTCATAGTTGTACCATTCGGCAATCACGCCGATGGATCCGACGATGCTGGCGTTATCGGCGAAGATTTTGTTGGTGGCCGAGGACACGTAGTAGGCGCCGCTGGCGCCCACCGTCTCGATGGACGCCACAATGGGTTTCTTCTTTTCATCGCGAATACGCAGCACTTCACGATAAATTTCTTCCGAAGCCGCAGCCCCTCCGCCGGGAGAGTTGACATGCAGGACGATGGCTTTGACCGAGCCATCGTCGGCAAACTTCCTGAGCTGTTCGACGGTATCTTTCGGGCTGAGGATGACACCTTCCAAATCAATTACGGCGATCTTGTCACCGAAGCCGCTGAAGGTTGCTTTCTGCTGCGAGCGCACCGTGAAGTAAACCAAGGCGAAGATGGCAACTAAGAATAGGAAGAAAGCTCCGCCACCCAGCAGAACCCAAAGAAACACGCGAGAACGCGATTGTTCGGTCATACGGAAAGTGTAAGTCTAGCAGAACTGGGCCACCGGACATCCCCCTGAGTGTCACGTGGGCCTGTGGCCCACCCATAAGGAATGAAAATTAACCACGGAGGCACGGAGATCACGGAGAAAATTCGATAGAAATCAAAACCCCGCGTCCTCCGTGTCGGAGCCTGCCCTGAGTGAAGCCGAAGGGTGGTAAACGATTTTCGAGGGAGCGGTCCGACCCGATTAGGGCGGTTGACCCCGGAGGAGAGGGGGCTGCTAGAATCGATGGTCATGATCAGCCCAGACCTGCTGGAAGTCCTTGCGTGCCCCGTCTGCCGCAAGCCGCTTGTGCTGCGCGGCGAAGACAGCCTGAAGTGCAACGAGTGTAAGCGCGTTTATCCCATTCGCAATGACATCCCGATCCTGCTGGAAGCGGAAGCCACGATCGAGCAACTCTGAAACTCGCGGGTGGCAGCGATTCCCGCAAAGGTACGAATGGGTGTTCTGCCTCCCAATCCGGTTGAGGTTACGCCCGGCAGTTCCCGTGGCTAGAAATCGCCCAGTTTTCCCGAAATAAAACCCACCCGTAGAGATGCAAAGAGCATTTCCCCTCCGAATTTGCGCAAAATCTTGCAGCTATGGAATTTCGTTCATCTGACTTTTGTGGTAGAAAGGCCAAGCAAGGGCGCTTTTCGCGAGGGCTGCCAGCAACTATTGCGGCATCAATGGGTTGAATTCATAAAAAAACTTGGTAAGATGGCGGCCGCGGCATCAGGTTAGGTAACCGGATTGCTTGATACTTAGTAGCTGGCTAGTCCGTCTAACAAGCAAAAGCCCGGAAGGGGTCGGAGGTGAGGTGCATGATGGCAGAAAAGTTTTCCGTTCCGGAACTAACGGCGCTGAGGACCGAGTTGCTCCAGGGGTTTGACTCCAAGGATGCAACCGAGCTAGTCCAGATGTTCCTCGCCGGACACGGTTATGGTGTATCGGCTGAGGAAGCTCGCGATGCGGTGAGTAGAGCGGGAATACTGGGTGGCACTCTGGAAGCCTTCCAACGAGAGCTGGAGAGCATTGCCCTCGTGATGTAGCGGCGGATTGACGGCGACAAGATTCGCTCAACCTTAAATGGAACGGAACGCGAGCCATGCCAGAAACGGGACATCGGCAAGCGAACCCAAGCGAAAAGTGAAGAGCCCAGGCTAAACGGCCTGGGCTCTCCTAATTCTGTCCCGGCAATAAGAACGGCAGGAGTTCTGATGCGTCCCAAATTATTACCCACCCGGGTCGGTCAACTCCACTTCCGCACTTTCACTCCACCGCGAACCCGATCTTGCAGCAACTCGTCGAAGAACATGTAGGGATGCGCTGGCTCCAGTTGACTCGCCTCGTCGAGCTTCCCTCGCAGGTCGTTGGGAATCGTAAAGCCGATCGCCACCAAGTTGCTTTCAAGCTGCTTCAACTTCGTGGCGCCGATGATGGTTGACGTAACTCCCGGCTGCGTCGCCACCCAGTTCAGTGCCACTTGTGCAGCCGGACGGTCCATCTGCTTCGCAACTTCCCGCACTGCATTCAGGACCTTCCAGTTGCGCTCCGTGAACTTGTTGAATACGGGATTATTCGAACTCTGCAACACATCGAGACGGCTGCCCTTGCTGCTCGAGGGACCTTCCTTGCCGTACTTGCCAGCGAGGAAACCGCTGGCCAAAGGACTCCACGGGCAAACCCCAAGGCCCAGCTCGCGGGCCGCGGGAATGTGCTCGTGTTCGATGCTGCGCTCCACCAGGGAATACTCCAATTGCAAGCCGATCACTCGCTCCCACCCCAGCCGTTCCGCCAAGGTCTGCGCCCGCGCGACATACCAGGCAGGCACGTCGGAAAATCCGTAGTACCGGATTTTTCCGGCGCGGACCAAGTCGGTCAAAGTGCTGACGACCTCCTCGACCGGCGTGACCGTATCCCACACGTGCATCCAGTACAGATCGATGTAGTCCATGTTCAGCCGGCGCAGCGAGCCCTCGAGCGCACGATAGATGTTCTTTCGTCCATTGCCGCCGGCGTTGGGATTGCCCTCCTGAGCATTGAAGGTGAACTTGGTCGCGATCACCAACCGGTCGCGGAGCTTGTCTTCGGCGACAAACTTGCCGACAATCTGTTCGCTCTTTCCTTCGGCATAGCCGTCGGCGGTGTCGACGAAGTTGCCGCCGTCTTGGATATAGCGGTCGAAGATGCGTTTTGCTTCCGCATCGTCGGAACCCCAGCGATCATTGCCGAACGTCATGGTGCCCAGCGCCAAGGGACTGACCCGCAACCCGGATCGCCCCAACGTGATGTATTCGTTCAAATGCATGATGATGATCCCCCTATGAATCCGCCACCGAAGAGTGGCGTACCTGAGATGATGCGAAATCTGGAACTTCGATGGTGGTAATCGGAAGAAAATTAGCTGATCCAGGCGCGAATTATTCGTAACGCAGGCTTTCCACCGGATCCAAATTCGCGGCCCGGGCGGCGGGCGCGGTGCCAAATATCACGCCTACCAAGCTGGAAACCACCACCGCGATGATGACCGACCAACCAGAGATCGGCACCCGGTAGTTGGTGATGAACCGTATCGAAAAAGGCAGCGCCAAGCCGATGAAAGTCCCGACGAATCCGCCCGACAACGAGATGAGTATGGCCTCAGTCAAAAATTGCGCGCGAATTTCCGAGTTGGTGGCCCCGACGGCCTTGCGCACGCCAATTTCGCGAATGCGGGAATTCACCGTGGCCAGCATGATATTCATAATGCCCACTCCGCTGACCAGCAGCGTGAATACGGAAATGAGCAGCAGCACGGTGGTCAAGGTGTTTGCGGTTTTGGCGGCGACAGAGAGAAGCTGGGTCAGGTTGTATACCTTGTACACCGATTCGGGGCGATGCCGCGACTGCAGCACATCCTGAATTTCTTCCGTTGCCCGGGGGACCTCGGCCGAGTCCGACACGGAAAAGAACAACTGCTTCACCGTATCGCTGGCGGTAAAGAACCGCGCCACAGTGTAGGGAATCAGGATGGTATTATCCGAAATTTCCGACTCGCCGAAGGTGTCAACCCGTTCCCGGAAGGTCCCAATCACGGTGAAGGGCAAGCCGCTGAGCTTGATCTGCTGCCCGATGGCCGCGTCTTGTGACCCATACAGAGTGTTGGCGAGAGTCTGGGTAATGACCCCGACTTTGTTGCGTGCCCGGGTGTCGCCATCGTCGAAAAAGCGGCCAGCCAGAATATTCAGGTTCCGTACATACTGGTGCTGCCACGACACACCCAGCACCAGAATCTCGCGTTCCAGGCCGCCAGGGACTGGAACGCGGTCGTGAAACTCGATCATCGGCGAGGAGGCACTGATGCCTGGGACCCGCTCACGCACCGCATCCAAGTCCGCGAGCGTCAGCAAGTCGCTCGAACTCTGGGCGCTATACTTGTCGCCCCCCTCGTACTCCGCTACCATCATGTTCGAGCCGATATTCTGGATCTGCTGAATTATGTACTGCTTGCCCGTCAGCCCGACGGTGACTACCAGGATCAGCGACGCCGTCCCAATGACCATGCCCAGCGTAGTCAAGATGAATCTGAGCTTATTGGTGCGAAAGGTCTGAACCGCGACGCTGAGGGTTTCGCCGAAAACCAGTCTCGGATAAGGGTGCCCGTTATTGCGGCTGGTGGCCATGCAGATGCTTCAAGAGTAAACGTTCACGGGCGGGGCTTCAAACACGCACTGGCCGCTACCCTTGTCGCTCTGGATGGCGGAAGGCAGTACCTGAGCTCGGATTGTTGAATCCTCCGTCCAGGTGCTATCGTCACCATGACCCCATTTTCCCGGCACTCAGGGACTCATGCTGTCTCCTCTCCATCGCTTTCTGCTCCTGCTAGCACTGCTCGTCCTCGGGATGCGCTGCACCGCTGAGGCGCAGCAAACCTTGGGGGAACTGTACGCGACGGACGCCAGGGTGAAAGGAGCTGTCGTCCTTGCCGGCTCCGGTACCAGCGTTTTAAGTGGCTCCTCGATTGCCGCTGGCGCGCAAACCGCCACCCTGAAGCTGGAGCGGGGCGGTAGCCTGCTGGTTTGTTCGGGGACGAATCTCTCCGTTAATGCATCGCAGACCGGACGCGAGCTGATGTTCAGCTTGAACAGCGGCAATCTGGAGATGAATTATCCGCTGGGCGCCGCTGCGGATACGCTCCTGACCCCGGATTTGCGGCTGCTGCTGCCCGGTCCGGGCACGGTACACATTGCCGTGAAGGTGACTCCGCAAGGGGACACATGCGTTCAGTCCTTGCCGGGGAACGTAGCCGCTATCGTGGTTTCCGAGACCATGGGCGATGCCACGTACCAGGTGAAACCAGACGAATCCGTCCTATTCAAGGGCGGACATCTCAGCGTAGCCGCGGCTACGAAGCAAAATTGCGGATGCCCGGTATCTCCGCCGACGCACGTGGCGAAAGCTGCACCCCCGCCGCCTCCCCCCGCGGAATCCAAGCCAACGCAGCCCGCTCCCAAGCCGCCTCCACCGGATCAAAACGTGCACATTGCTGTTAGCGCGCCGCTGGTCTTCCGCGCCGACGATCCCACGCCAGACTTCGCCGAGACTGTGGCGAGCCTGAAGCTGGAGCACAACCAGGTTGTGCAGCTTGACCCAGTCGTGCTGCCTCCTCCGGAGCTTAAGAAAACCCCCGCGGAGCGGCAGACGCCCGTGGTTGCGCAGAAGGAACAGAAGCACGGCTTTTTCAGCAAGGTGGGCTCATTCTTCGCGACGCTGTTCCACTAACGAAGCAACATCAGCCCCGCCCTGCACGCGATAAGATAGATCTTTACTAGAGGGAGGATCGAATGTCGGCCATTGTTCTCGACGGCACCCAGATCGCGGCGCAGATCAAGAGCGAAGTCGGCGAAGAGGTGAAGGAGCTAACTGCGGCCGGACTTCGTCCCGGTTTGGCGGTCGTGCTGGTGGGCCACAATCCGGCGTCGGAAATTTATGTTCGCAACAAGGTGAAGAGCTGTGAGCAGCTTGGCATCTACAGCGAGAAGCACACCCCGCCAGACAATGTCACCACCGAGGAGCTACTGGCGCTGGTCGCGGACCTGAACCGCCGCGACGAGATCGACGGCATCCTGGTGCAATTGCCTCTGCCTCCGCAGGTTGACGCCAAGAAGGTGCTGCTCGCGGTATCGCCGGAGAAGGACGTAGACGGATTTCATCCCATGAACGTCGGCTATCTCTCGACGCAGCGTCCGGGATTGGTGCCGTGTACGCCCGCCGGCATCGTCGAAATTCTGAAACGCAGCGGGATCGCCATTGCAGGGGCTGAAGCCGTGGTGGTGGGTCGCAGCGATATCGTCGGTAAGCCAGTAGCGATGCTGTTGCTCAACGGCAATGCCACGGTAACGGTCTGCCATTCCAAAACGCGGGACCTGGCCGCGGTCTGCCGCCGCGCCGACATTCTGATAGCTGCCATCGGCAAGGCTGGGATGATTACGCCTGATTTCGTGAAACCCGGCGCAACCGTGATTGATGTCGGCATGAACACGGTTACCGATCCCGCCGAGTTCAAGCAGTTCTTCGCCGGAAATGAGAAGCGTGAACGGGACTTCGCGGCGAAAGGCTCCACTTTGATGGGCGATGTTCACCCCAAAGTTCTCCAGGTTGCAGGAGCGATCACCCCTGTGCCCGGAGGCGTAGGCCCGCTCACCATCGCCATGCTCATGAGCAACACGGTGAAAGCGGCCAAGCTGCGCCGGGGGAATGCAGTCGGTGTGCTGGCGGGGCGTTA
Source organism: Acidobacteriaceae bacterium (assembly GCA_003160215.1). Lineage (GTDB taxonomy): Bacteria > Acidobacteriota > Terriglobia > Terriglobales > Acidobacteriaceae > Bog-257. The sequence goes on along the minus strand of PLQW01000216.1, from coordinate 6,877 downwards.
GACAAAGGTGCGCGCAAACAACATGTATATACTGCATCAGGGCTAACCGGCTCATGCTGGCGCCCGCTTTCAACTTTTCGATGATGGGTATATACCCATGCTGCGCGTAGGACTGACGGGCGGCATCGCCTGCGGCAAATCGTCCATTGCGGCCATGCTGGTGAAACGTGGCGCGCATTTTCTTCAGGCTGACGGACTCGCGCATCAGCTTTACGCACCCGGAACTGGCACCTATGGCGAAGTCGTTCGCAGCTTCGGTCGCGAAATTCTCAATGAGGATGAAACCATCAATCGGAGCAAGCTGGCGGACCTGGTCTTTCCCGGACGCATTGGTGAGCTGAACGCCATCGTGCACCCTGAGGTCGTGAAGCGCCAGAATGGCTGGATGTCGGAGGTCGAGCGGAGCGATCCGCATGGCATTGCGGTGGTCGAGGCCGCTCTGCTTATCGAGGCGGGAGCTGACCAGGACTTCGACAAGGTCATTGTAGTGACCTGCGACTTCGAGCAGAAAGTCGAGCGCTTTGCCCGGCGAACCAGTGTTCCGCTCCCGGTTGCGCGCGCCGAAGTCGAGCGCCGCAGTGCCGCGCAGTTCTCCGACGAAGACAAGGCGCGGCGTGCGGATTACCTCGTAGACAACTCCGGTTCGACCGAAGATGCCGAGCGGCAGGTCGAGCGGATCTGGCGCGAATTACAACGGCTTGGGTCCGGCAACTGACAACTGACTAACTGACGACTGACGACTGGCGACTGGTACACTTTTACGGGTTGGCCGTCTAATCCCTCTGCGGCAACTACGCAGCGATGATTGCCTTCACAAGACTATGAAATTTGCACGGCCCTTTCTTCTCGGATTAATTCTGGCGGGAGCCTTTTACTGGTACACGACGCATCATAGCGGAGTGACGCCAGCGAACTGGATCTCGCGTCCTACACACGTCGAACTCAGCGAGGCTGCGGGCCCGCCGACCCTCGATTCCGAAGAGCAAAACAACATTGAGGTCTATCGCAAGGCCATTCCATCAGTCGTCAACATTACCTCGAAAACGGTGGCTTACGACTTCTTCTACGGACCTGTGCCGCAGGAAGGCCAAGGCTCGGGCTTCATCATCGACAAGGAAGGCCACGTCCTTACCAACTACCACGTGGTTGGCGACTCGGCCCAGGTGGAAGTGACTCTTCACAACAAGAAGACCTACAAGGCGACGGTGATCGGACGTGACCGCGGACATGATCTGGCGGTCGTCAAAATTGACGCGCCCGGCGTAGTTCCAGCCGTGCTCGGCGATTCCAAGAACCTGCAGGTCGGCCAGAAAACCTTCGCCATCGGAAACCCGTTTGGACTGGCGGGAACGATGACGCGCGGCATCATTAGTTCCCTGCGCCCCATCCGCAGCCCGGAAGGTGGTTACATCGAGGAAGCCATCCAGACGGACGCTGCGATTAACCCGGGCAACTCTGGCGGACCGCTCTTGAACTCACATGGCGAAGTGATCGGCATCAACAGCTTGATTGCCACCGGGGGATCCAACCAGAGCGCGGGCATCGGGTTTGCGATTCCCATCAATGTGGCCAAGGCTGTACTTAACGACCTGATCACGCTGGGCACGGTGCGGCGGCCCAGCTTAGGGATACAGACGTTGCCGATCGGGCCTGAGTTGGCGCAGGAGATGGGACTGCCTGCCGATTACGGCATTCTGATCGTTCGCACTCTTCCCGGAGGGGCCGCTGACCAGGCTGGTTTGCGCGGCGGCACCCAGCGCGCGTACCTCGGCAACGCGCCGATCATGATTGGCGGCGACTTGATCGTTGCCATCGACGGCGATCCCATTGGCGATCCGCAGGACCTCGCGAACGCGATGAATAAACGTCGCGCGGGCGACACCGTCACCGTGACCATCTATCGAAGCAAGCGCAAGATGGATGTGAAAGTCGTACTGGGCGAGGCGAGGGAACGCGCCTGATCGTCGAGCGAAGGCCGATTGCGACGAACTGGCCTAGCAAACGCCAAACAGTCCCACACTCAGGTCTCCTGTCGTCAGGATGATGCCGTGAGCACGATTGCCCCGGCGGCTGCGCCTCGGCTATAGTTTTAATGTCATGTACGACGACTTCCAGGCTGTCGATCGCTGGACGGGTAAGCCCGTGCACTGTAGGTATCAGGCGCTGATCGTTGCCATTGCCACGCGGCACGCGGACGCGGTCGACATTAAGTTTCTGGTGGAGGATCGCCCGGTGTGGATCGCACTTCCTCATCCTGCGTGGGTCGAGTATCGCCGGCAGACGGGGAAAGTCATTACCGATCCGATGGCGGTCCAGATCGCCGGCCATTATTTGAAGTGGGCAATCGAATCGGGCGAAGATAACGGTCGCGAGATGTGCAGCTTGAACGTACAGGAGACGCTCGATCATCTGCAGGCTATTGTGGACGAAGCCCACCAACTTGTAACCCGCTGATTTCTCAGTCAGGGGGTCTGTTTGAAATTGACGGTTTACCTCTGGAATTGTCATTACGAGCGAAGCGAGGAATCTGCTGTTGTTTGCGAATGGAACGACGGCCAGAGGAAAACAGCAGATCCCTCACGGTCTAAAGGCCGTTCGTGATGACAATTCAGAAATCTCAAAACCGGACATCACCTATGGCAGCGCTCTAATATCTATTTCGACTCAGGGTAAGGAGCTCTTTTATGTCCTCCGTTCTACAAACTCCCGAAGTAGCGCAATTGCTGGGACAGGAAAAAGTACACCGCAACTTGTTTCCGGCTCCGCTGGTGGAAGCTGCGCTTCGCCGTGGTGAGGCGGAGCTGGCGGCGGGCGGCTCGCTGGTGGCCGGGACCGGCAAACGCACTGGCCGTTCTCCCAAGGACAAGTTCACCATCAAGGACGCCTTAACCGAAAATAGAATCGCGTGGGGCTCCGCCAACCAGCCCTTCCCGCCCGATAAGTTCGACGCGCTCTATGAGCGCGTGCTCGACCATCTGAAAGGCAAAGAGCTTTTTGTCCAGGACCTCTTTTGCGGCGCCGATCCGCAGTACACCTTGCCTATTCAAGTGATCAACGAGTACGCGTGGCACAGCCTTTTTGTGCGGCAATTATTTATTCGTCCCACCGCGGAAGAGCTCAAGACCCACAAGCCCGAATTCACCATCGTTAGCGCGCCCAGCTTCAAGGCCGATCCGAAACGCGACGGCACCAACGGCGAAGTTTTCGTCCTGGTGAACTTCAGCAAGAAGCTGGCGCTCATCGGCGGCACGGAATATGCCGGCGAAATGAAGAAGGCCATCTTTGGTGTGATGAACTTCGTGCTTCCCGAGCGCAACGTGTTTCCCATGCACTGCTCGGCGAACGTCGGCGCCGATGGCGTTACCGCGCTGTTCTTCGGACTTTCCGGCACGGGAAAAACTACACTCTCCGCCGATCCCGGTCGCCGCCTGATTGGCGATGACGAGCACGGCTGGAGCGCGACCGACGTTTTCAACTTCGAAGGCGGCTGCTACGCCANNGGGGCTGTCCCGGGAAACCGAACCGGAGATTTACAACGCGATCCGCTTCGGTTCGGTGCTGGAAAACGTGGTGCTCGACCCGGTCACGCGCATCCCGGATTACGACGACGAAAGCAAGACCGAGAACACGCGCGCTGCGTACCCCATGGAGTTCATCGACAACGCCATGGTTCCTGGCGTGGGCCGACATCCGAAGAACGTCGTCTTTCTCACGGCCGATGCATTCGGAGTGCTGCCGCCGGTGTCGAAGCTTACCCCCGAGCAGGCCATGTATCACT
>PLQW01000216.1:0-3054 GCA_003160215.1 Acidobacteriaceae bacterium | reverse complement strand
TCTCCACCTGCTTCGGCGCGCCGTTCATGCCGCGGGCGCCCAAGGTCTATGCGAAGATGCTGGGCCAGCGGTTGCGTGAGCACAAAGCGCAATGCTGGCTGGTCAATACCGGTTGGCAGGGCGGGCCCTACGGCGTGGGCAAGCGCATGNNTCAACACCGGTTGGTCCGGCGGAAAGTACGGCGTGGGCAAGCGCATGAGCCTGCCTTACACCCGCGCCATGGTCAACGCGCTGGTCGACGGCAAGCTGGCCGCCGTGGAGTTCGAGATTGAGCCGTCTTTCGGATTGAGCATCCCCAAGTCATGTCCCGGAGTTCCCCCGGAACTGCTGAATCCGCGGAATTCGTGGAAGGACAAAGCGGCCTATGACAAGTTGGCGGCCGAACTTTCCGCGCGCTTCGCCAAGAACTTCGAGCAGTTTGACGCGTCGCCCGAGGTCAAGGCGGCAGCGCCGAAGCCGGTAGGCAAGTGAGTATCACAGAGTAAGATGTATCACAACATGGCACAGCAATGAGCTGTGCCATGTTTTGTGGTTGTCATCCTGAGCGTCCCACGGGCCTGCCGCGCACCCATGGAAATGAAAATTTACCACGGAGGCACGGAGATCACGGAGAAAACTTGATAGAAACCGAGAACTCCGTACCCTCCGTGTCTCCGATCAAGCTTGGGATTTGCCGATAGAATTTGCGAGCCGAAAATCCAGCGCCGTAGGCGCGAAACAGTTTAGCCCAGCACGGAGCCGAAGGCGGAGTGCTGGGTAAAGTGGAAAATAGATCCAAGTTCCTTTAGGGACGGCACCGTTTTCGCACGCCGTCTCTAGTCCGAGCCGAAGGCTCCTCTATCCTCTTCACGGCCTCTGCACGTGCTGCTCACCCAGCACCTTTCCTGAACTGTCGAACCACACCACCTCATATTGCGGGTTGAAGATCGAGTAGTAGTACTTGTAAACGTACTCGTCCGCACAGCCATTGGGTACGGCGGTGAGAGAGCCGCATGGCCCCTCGCTGCTGGAGTGGCACAAACGCGTCCCGGGTCAGTAGACCCATTTCCTTGCTGTCATTCTGAGCGGAGCGAAGAACCCCTATCCTGGCAGGAATTCAGGAGATTGTTCCCGTTATAGAGGTCCTTCGACTCCGCGCCCGCCCGACCCGCACAATCACCCCTACGAGCGCAAAGGCGGCACTCGTTGGGGACCCCGAAAAAAAGCGGGTCGGAAATTCTTTGCGGGCGCTGGGCTCAGGATGACACTTCAGATCTCCCCCTATTGCGTCTGCTGCAGCTTGGCGATCAGCTTCTGGGCCAGGCTCTCCTCCGACTCCGACCACAACACGCGTCCGCTCAGCCCGCAATTCTTTTCGACGGCCGCGGAGAAGACGACCAGCTTGGCAATGTTAGCCCGCAGGTGTTTTTCGACGAACGGCGAAAGCTGCAGTCCTTCGTACACGAACGACGAGTCCAGTCCAAAGTCAACCTCGACATGCCCGTCTTCGCTGTAAATGCCCTCGTCAAATTGAACCCCGTGTACCAGAACGCGCACCGCAACCGGCCGCTGCACCCAGTCCTCGCCGTGCTCGTCGTCGTTCGGTACCCAAAGGTCCCAAAACGCCTCGAAGACAAACGCGAAATCGTCATGCACAAATTCGCTGGCCACGTCGGCGGCTTCCTCGGGCGAGATGCCGGGGGTGAAGCGGCGCTCCAGCACCGTCGGCTCCGACCATGCCACGGGATGTACCGACAAATAAGTGATGCCCTCGCGCACCGCCGAGAAAGGGAATTGCCGCAGCACGCTGACCGCGCGCGCCATCATCTCGCCTTCGCGGAAGCTGGGAAACCAGATGCTCAAATAAAGCGAGTCAGCCATCGCGATATTTTAGCGCGGATGGTGCTCGCGGGGGGTGAGTCTACCGGCAAAGAAAATCCCCGCCCAAGCAAAAGGAGCTTGGACGGGGCACACGGCGACGGCTACAGAGTTATGGTTCAGCGTTTGGAGCACCTAAGGGACCCGTCACATCATCGGCGTGCCAGCTCCCATTCCACCAGAGCTCATGCACGTGCTTATCCGGGGCGATGTAGTGTACCTGCACGGTACGAGCTCGTGTGTTCAGAAGGCTGACCACCGGACTTCCAGGCGCAGCATTTGGTGCTCCAGTTCCCACCGTAGGATTGCTGAAGTTCCATCCGGTGTTCGGCTCCCACCACAGTTCACTCACCGTCTGGGTGGAGTTGAGGTAATACAACTCCACACTGCCGGCAATCGTGTTAACCTCGGTGGCCAGAGCGCTGCCCGGGGCAGCGTTTGGGGCAGTGGCTAGGACTGGACCGCCAGCCCAAGTTTGTCTATCCCAGGAATACAGCTGGTCGACGTGCCCGGCTGAGTCGACGTAGTTCACCTGTACAGACCCTGCATACGGGTTCACCACGCCGACCACGGCGCTGCCCGCCTGGGCAGGCGAAACATAACGGGGGCTTGGGTTGAAGTACACCCAGCCGCCGCCGGAGAAGCTGTACGAAAGCCCTCGCACATGGTGGCTGGTGTCAAGATAGTACACCTCTATTTGGCTCTTCGGCGTGTCATTCAGGGCGAAGAGAGGACTGTCAGCAGCAGCGGCGGGAGCACCTGTTAGGCTTGTTAAGTCATTGCCAGACCACGTGCTTCTATCCCAGGACCACATCTGGTGGATGTGCCCGGCTGAATCGAGATAGTTTAGCTGTATCGAGCCGGCATACGGATTGACCAAGCTAACAATGGGACTGCCAGCCTTGGCGGCAGCTCCCACAAGACTCGTTAGGTTATGGCTGCTCCAAGTCTTGCGGCCGTTATCAAAGTACGCCTCCCAGACGTTCTGATTTGGATCCAGGTAAAAGACCTCATAGCTGTTGTAGGCCGCGTCAACCTGGCTTGCGATGGGGCTAAGAGCGTCGGCGATTGGACCACCTGAGAGCTGCGTTATGTTGGCGTAGTTCCAGGTTCCTGGCCAGGAGAGTTGATAGATATTGAAATCCACTCCCTTGTAATACTCATCTACTTCGTTATCGTGGCCAATTGTGTTCATTT
>PLQW01000021.1 GCA_003160215.1 Acidobacteriaceae bacterium | reverse complement strand
TATGGGTACTTCCTGGAGAAGTCCTTCTGGCGGCGGGCCGTGCTCGCGCTGGCCAGCATTCCCATTGCGATTGCGGCCAATGCGGTGCGCATTCTCGGCACCGGATTGTGCGTCCAGTACTGGGATCCGGATAAGGCCCTGGGCTTCTTTCACGAGTTTTCCGGCTGGGTCATATTTCTCGTGTCCCTGGGTTGCCTGTTCATCGTCCATCGCGCCATGTGCGTGTTCCCGGCCCGAAGGAGGCGAGCATGAAGGGCCTTCGCTTCTGGACGGTTGTTGCGCTGCTGGCCGGAACAGCACTGTTGCTGTTTGCCCGCGNNAGCGAGCCCTTGTCGCAGATGCCGCGCACGATTGCGGGATGGTCAGGAAGCGATGTGCAGATCGACCAGGAAACGCTCGATGTTCTCGGCGCCGGAGACTTCCTGTCGCGCGTTTACATCCACGGCGGAGAGGAGCAGCCGATCGGTCTCTTTATCGGGTATTTTCCAACTCAAAGGACTGGCGTCACCATTCATTCGCCGAAAAACTGCCTGCCAGGCTCCGGCTGGGCTTTCGAATCGTCGCAGTATGTCAATTTGAACGATGCGAACGGCAAGGCGCACCGGGTGGGTGAATACATCATTGCCGACGGGGAGAATAGGCAATTCGTTATCTATTGGTATCAGGCGCACGGACGTAGCATCGCCAATGAATACCTGGCCAAGATCTATCTGGTCACTGACGCGATACGGTTGAATCGCACGGATGGGGCGCTGATCAGGGTGACTACGCCGATCGACGCCAATGAAGGCATGTCGGCGGCAAGGGCCAGGGCCGAGGCATTTACTGCGCAGCTTATTCCCATGCTCCCTCGCTTTATCCCGAACTGAGCGGATTAGAAGGAGCAGGGAAAGGCAACGCGCTTCAGCAGAGGATTTCAGGCTGTGTTCGTACGAATGGCAGCCGGCAAGGATGGAAAACAATGAAAGGCTCATTCAAGGCAGCTCAAGTGAGATGCGATGAAAGGTGGCGACGAATGAATTGGCGAGGCGCTTATTGGGTGATCATGCTCTTTGTCGCGGCCGCTCTGTTAGCCGGATGCCATGGCGATCCAAACGTGCGAAAGCAGAAGTATCTGGAGAGCGGAGAGCGATATAGCGCCCAAGGCAAATACGGGGAAGCTGCCATCCAATATCTGAACGCCCTGAAGGTGGACAAGAACTTTGCCGACGCCCATTATGCACTGGCCCAGGCGTACGAGCATTTGGGGCAATTCAGCGGAGCTTATAGGGAACTCGCGCGTACCGTGGATTTGCAGCCCACAAACTATAAGGCGCGGATCGATCTTGGCAATCTGTTGATCGCGGGCGGCAAACCCGACGACGCGCAAGTACAGGCCAATGCTGTGATGGCCGGACAACCAAACAATCCAGATGTTCACGCGTTGCTCTCCGCCATAGCGGTCAGGAAGGGCCAGAAGGATCAGGCCCTGATCGAGATGCAGCGTGCTATAGAACTCGATTCGAACCGTGCGGCCTTCCACGAGGATCTCGCACTCCTTCAATCGGCTGATACAACCAAGGCTGCTTCCGTCGAAGATGAGCTAAAGAAGGCTGTCGCTCTCGATCCGAAATCAGTGAAGGCCAAGCTCATTCTCGCGGCATTCTATGCCAGGAACAACCGTTTGGCCGAGGCAGAGAAAATCAGTTGGGATGCCGTCGCCACGGATCCGAAGAGTCTAGCCGCCAGGGCAAATGTCGCTGAGGTCATTCTCAAGGAGGGAGATCAGGCGAGAGCCGAGGAGGTGCTTCGACAGGCATCGAAGGACTTTGCCGGCGATCCGCAGGGAGTGCGCATCCTGGCGAACTATTACGTGAACTCCGGACAGTTGGACAAGGCAAAGGCAGAGTACTCAAGTCTTGCCGCGAAGTATCCCAAGAACATTTTTGTGCTGAAGGGATATGTTCGCGTACTTCTCGAGGCTCAAGATTACGGAACCGCGCAAACCGTGGTTGCCGAACTGTTGAAGACGCACCCCAAGGATCCGGAAGTTGCGGGATTGAACGGAATCGTGCTGCTCAATAGCGGCAAAGCGAGCGACGCCGAAAATGCTCTTCAAAATGCAGTCAAGGATTCCCCGAAGGATGCCTTCCTGCAGTACTGGCTGGGCAGGGCCGCGTTGGCTAAGGGCGATATTGACCTGGCGGAGACGAGCCTTCGCCAGGCGGCAAGTCTTAACCCGTCCAGATTGGACGCAGAGGAAGAACTGGCGCAGATCGCACGTCAACGCGGGGACATAGATCTGCTGGCCGACGTGGCAGATAAGACGATCGCTGCGGCGCCGCGCTTTCCTGGCGGCTATGTGTGGCGTGCCATGGTGGAGATGAGACGTAACTCAGCGGACAAGGCTGAAGCCGACCTGAAGANNGGTGCCATGGTGGAGATGAACCACAACTCAGCAGACAAGGCCGAAACCGATCTTAAGACGGCCATGAGCATTGCTCCGCAAAGCCCACAGGCCTATCTCGAACTGGGCAAGATCCGATTCGCGCAGAAGCGTTTTCCAGAAGGAGTAGCGCTCCTGGAACAGGCTTTGCAGTATGACCCTAATTCTGTCGAAGCCCTGCGCTTGCTGGTCGGCTACGATCTCAACCAGAAACATCCGGACAAGG
>PLQW01000051.1 GCA_003160215.1 Acidobacteriaceae bacterium | reverse complement strand
CGTCTCCGGCACGCAGCTTCGAACTTTGCACCTGCTCCGTGCGATCACCCTCCACCATGCGGTTCGCGATGGTCTCTGCACGCGCCTTCCTAAGTGTGTCGGCTTGCGCTTTGCCGCGACCCTCGGCCATGGCTTCCGCAAAGTTGGCGAACAGCACGGTGAACCACAGCCACAGTGTGATCTGCAAATTAAAGCCAAAATTCTTGGGATCGCGGAGCAGCAAAACGGTGGTGAGCACGCTGCCGACTTCCACCACGAACATTACGGGGTTGCCCATCATGTGGCGCGGATCCAGTTTGATAATGGAATCGAGGATGGCGCGCCGGACGATCTTGCCCTGCCAGACCGCTTTCGATTTCGATTTGTTTCTTGCCATGTCGAAAAGCCTCAGAACGTCTTACCTGCTGCCATCAGCAGGTGCTCAAGGATTGGTCCCAGGCTGAGCGCCGGGAAGAATGTCAACGCGCCGACGATCAGGATCACGCCGATCAGTAGCACGGTGAACAGCGGTGTAGTCACCGGAAACGTTCCCAGTGACGGCGGAACATATTTTTTCTGCGCCAGATTGCCGGCGATCGCCAGCATCGGGATCATCATCAGGAAACGCCCGATCAGCATGGTGAAGCCGATGGTCGTGTTGTACCAGAGCGTGTTGGGATTCAGTCCGGCGAAGGCAGAGCCGTTGTTGCCGGCCCCGGATACAAACGCATACAACATCTGGCTGAAGCCGTGCGGCCCGGGGTTGGTGATGCTGGAAGTGCCAAACCCATGGACCGATGAAATTCCGGTGAATATCAAGATCACGAGTGGAAAGATGAGCGACACCAGCATGGCCATTTTTACGTCATAGGCTTCTATCTTCTTGCCGAGATATTCCGGCGTTCGGCCTACCATCAGTCCGGCGATGAACACCGTCAGCACGACGTAGATCAGAATGCCGTACAAGCCGGAGCCTGCACCGCCGAAGATCACTTCGCTCAACATGATGTTGACCAGAGGCACCATTCCGCCCAAAGGCATGAAGGAGTCATGCATTCCATTGATGGCCCCGCAGCTCGCGTCGGTGGTGACGGTGGCAAATAGCGCGGAGTTGGTAATGCCGAAGCGGACCTCTTTGCCTTCCATGTTGCCGCCGGGCTGGGTCGCAGTCACCTGATGATTCACGCCGGCCAGAAGCGGATTACCGCGGGCTTCGGCCCAGTAGGCGACCGTCACTCCCACGAGAAACAAGATCGCCATTGCCGCCCAAACTGCCCATCCGTGACGTTGCGAGTTGGTCATGCGGCCCAGCGTGTAGGTCAATCCTGCACCAATCGCGAAGATGGCGAACATCTCGAGCAGGTTGGAGAAAGGAGTGGGATTCTCAAACGGGTGAGCGCTATTAGCATTAAAGAATCCGCCGCCGTTGGTGCCGAATTCCTTGATGATCTCCTGTGACGCCACCGGCCCTTGCGCTATGGTTTGGGTGGTGACCGTATCCATCACCGGCTTGCCCTTCGCGTCCACTGCCGGCTTGCCGTCGGCGCCCACATGCTGGACTTGCTGCGGTTCAAGCAACTTCACCGTGTCGTAAGGCCTCAGGTTCTGGACGACGCCCTGCGAGACCAGCACCAGCGCCCCAACGATACAGAACGGCAACAGGACCCACAGGCAAGAGCGGACCATATCCACCCAGAAGTTTCCGATGGTCTGCATCTGGCGCCGCGCGATCCCGCGAATAAAGGCAATCGCCAGTGCGATGCCCACGGCGGCAGAGGTGAAATTGTGGTAAGCCAAACCAGCCATCTGGGTGAAGTAGCTCATCGTGCTCTCACCCGAGTAGGCCTGCCAGTTGGTATTGGTAGTAAACGAAGCCGCCGTGTTGAATGCCAGGTGCTCAGGCGTAACGCCGGCGAACTTCTGCGGGTTAAATGGAAGATGTCCCTGCACGCGCTGCATCAGGTAAAGCAGCAGCATGGACACCGCGCTGAACAGCAACATGGAGAAGGCGTATTCCGTCCAGCGCATCTCGTGATTCTCGTCGACGCCCGTCGCTCGATAGATCAGCCGCTCGATCGGCCGCATCACCGGATCCATAAAGGTCCGCTCGCGATTGAATACCCGCGCCATAAAGACGCCCATCGGCTTGGTGACCGCGAAAATCAGGGCCAGGAACACTGCGATCTGTAGCCATCCATTGGCAGTCATATCAGAATTTCTCCGGACGCAAAAGTGCGTAGAAGAGATAGATCATCATCAACGCGCTGACGACCATCATGATGGTTGATTCCGTGTGCATAGTGCCCCCTTTAGTGCACCCGGTCGCAGAAGTGTACGTACCCCAGCGACAATGCGAAGAAGACAATTGTGATTGCAACAAATATGACGTCCTGCATGTTCATCTCCTGAGTCTCGAGCGGGCTACCATGCCCCTTGTTTGCGGCCGAACCACCAAATCACACCCATGGTCACCGTGTTCTGGTCCTTGGAAAAGACGTTTTGCGCGCTGGTGAGGAAGATCGGTTGGTTGGACCAATCGCGCCGGTATTCGTACTTCATGTCGAATCCGCTGGCCAGCGTGAAGTCGTAGGTCGCCGTGACCTCCTTCAGCGCCTCGGTGACGCCGCTGAACAGCCCGCCACGGTCGGAGAGGTACTCTCCGCGACCAGCGAGATACGTCCTGGGCGTGAGCTGATATTTTGCCCAACCAGCGCCGCCCGTGGTATGTGCCGGAGCCGAGGATTGGCCGGGGCCCGCGTTGGCCCACAAGCGCTGAATCACGTAGTCGCCTTCCAGTTGTAACGTCAGCTTCGGCGTGGTCTGCCACGTCACGTAGCTGTCGAAGATGTGCAACTTCCCGTCCGGCGCAGGACTGATCTTCTGGAAGCACAACCCGGGCTGCACCGGAACCGGACCGCAAGTGGAGACCGGCGTCGCATCAGGGTGTTCCTGGCCAAAGTAGTAGTTCACCGTCCAGCTGATGTTCTTGTTCGGGGTCAGGACAAACCCAAACATCTCGTCCTTGAAGCCATTGGTCGGCTCCACCTGGTTAGTCCCGTTCACGATCCAGTAGTTCAAGGCCAGTTTCTTATTGACTGCGTACTGCGCGCGAATGCCCATGTGATAAAACGGCAAAAAGTTGAACCAGTAGGCGCGCGAATAGTTCATCTGAAATTGGCTGTAATTGCCTTCCGCGCCCAGCGAACTGGCCCACTTGCCAAAATCCACCGTGAGACCGCTGCCGACGGGCACGACATAAGTGCCGTAGGCTTGGAAAATGTTGCGGTAGATAGTGGGACGTGGTTCGTTGAGGGGGTTTCCTTGCAAGGTGGCCGTCGCCTGTCCGAATTGCAGATCGAGCCGCGCTCCATAGCGGCGGCCGGCCTCAACGTCGGGGGCACGCTCCAGGATGACCGCAGCCTGGTTCAGGCTAAACGCATTGCTGCTGACATCATAGGCGCGTAGAAGATTCACCCGTCCGACCGGGCGGTTGAAATTCCAGTCATAATATCCGTCAATTGAGACATTGATCGTAGTTCCCTTCAGGTAATCGAGCACACCGCGATCATCCGCCGATAGCAGCGCACTTGTCTGTGACGGCGATGCGCTTTTTGCGACGCTATCTTCCGTGCTGTGAGCCGGATCGTCG
>PLQW01000256.1 GCA_003160215.1 Acidobacteriaceae bacterium | reverse complement strand
TTACTGGCAACTGGGAGCTGGCAACTGGGAACTGTTTTTAGGGGCGTAAGCTCAAAGGTTAAACTGTCGGTCTCCAAAACCGAACTTGGGGGTTCGAATCCCTCCGCCCCTGCCAGTATTTGGAAGCGCAGCGCGAGCGTTGCCAAGCCCGGGGATGAATGCAGTGAGGCGCCGGCGAGCGCCGGAAAAAGGTAGGAGATGGCGAAGTCAGCAGCGATCGAAGTAGCGGGCGACAATAAGCTAAGTAACATTAAGGCGTGGCCGCAGCGCATCAAGAGTTTTTACAACGATGTGCGCACGGAGATGAAGAAAGTCACCACGCCGTCGCGCAAGCAAGTGCAAGGCACGACGACGGTCGTGATTATCACTGTCTTTCTGTTCGGCCTGTACTTTGCCGTGGTTGACAAGATCCTGGGCCTGTCCCTCGATCGCTTCCTGAAAATGCTGACACACCGCTAATGCGCGGACACATGACAGAAGAAGAAATCAAATCGGAGAAGAACGGCGCCGAGCCGCAGATCGGTGAGGAAGCCACGGCTCCGCTTTCCGCCGACCAGCCGAACCCGCAGAACCCGAATATGAAGTGGTACATCATCCACACCTATTCGGGATTCGAGCGCAAGGTGAAGGAGTCGCTGGAGTCGCGGGTGCGCGCCTATCCTGAACTGGAGTACAAGATTGGCCGCGTCCTGATTCCCACCGAGTCGGTCACCGAGGTCCGCGGCGGCAAGAAGTACACCAGCGAGCGCATGTTCTATCCCGGCTACGTTCTGGTCGAGATGGACATGGACGACAACGTGTGGCACGTGGTCAAGGGAACCCCGCGAGTCACCGGATTTGTGGGTACGGGCCAGCAGCCCACTCCGCTGTCGGAAGAAGAAGTCAACCAGATCGTGTACCGCGTCGCCGACAGCAAGGAAAAACCGAAGCTCAAGGTCAAGTTCGAGAAGAACGAGTCGGTACGCATCAGCGAGGGCCCCTTCGCCAGCTTCACCGGCGTGGTGGACGAAGTGAACGAAGACCGCGAGACGTTGAAGGTGATGGTCACCATCTTTGGGCGCTCGACCCCGGTGGAACTGGGATTCGGACAGGTAGAAAAAGTTGTCACTTAGGAAAAATGATGGGCACGTTTACCGCAAAGTTGCGAGTGTGGAATCCGGCAAGGTCGACCGACGCAGAAGAGCTGGCGGTTATGGTCGACACCGGTGCGGCCTACAGTTGGGTTTCCCGCGCACGGCTCGAGCGCCTGGGCGTACGGCCAGTTCGGCGGATGCAATTCCGCAGGATTGAGGGTCATTTAATTGAGCGGGAGTTGGCGCCGGTGTTCGTGGCCACCGATGGCTTTACTGGCGGGGACAATGTGGTTGTTGCCGAACCGGGAGATATGGAAGTGCTTGGATCGCACACATTGGAAAGCCTCGGCGTTACCGTCGACCCCGTTAGCAAGAAGCTGGTTCCGACAGTCGGGCTGGCGCTGACGGCGGTGGTTACTCTTCGAAAAGGACGGGTTGTAACGGCTATCGATGACGCATTGGCGAGCGGCGCTTTGCGGGAACCGTTCTCGAAGGAGAACTTTCGAGTTGCATGTCCTGGATTTGGGCAAGGAACATACAACGCTTTCCTCTGGAAGCATCGGAAGGGAAATGGCAAGACGACCGAGCTTTTTGAGCTGGTCGGCCCAAATCAGTTTAGGCGAATTCATAATTAACAGCCGGGCGCTTAACGCCCGCTTGAAGAGCAAATATGGCAAAGAAGATTACCGGTTCGGTAAAGTTGCAGATTGCGGCGGGCAAGGCCACTCCGGCTCCTCCGGTGGGCCCGGCGCTCGGCCAGGCGCAGATCAACATTATGGAGTTCTGCAAGCAGTTCAATGCCAGGACCAGCGCCAAGGAACTCGACGGCCTGATCGTCCCGGTGGTGGTGTCGGTGTACAGCGATCGCACCTTCAGCTTCATCACCAAGACGCCTCCGGCTTCGATTCTGTTGAAGCGCGCCGCGGGCGTGGCCAAAGGTTCGGGTACGCCGAACAAGGACAAGGTCGGCAAGGTAACCGAGAAGCAGGTCCTGGAGATTGCCAAGCAGAAGATGCCCGACCTGAACGCGGCTTCGGTGGAAGCGGCGGTCAAGAGCGTGAAGGGTACCGCGCGCTCCATGGGTATCGAAGTTACAGCATAGGTTTATCCCACAATGTGGGATTATCGGCGGCCGCCCGGCCGCAGTCGTAGATACCACGGTCCTCCGGCAGCAAGGGACGGCGGTGGGAGACGAGGAGAGCAATGAGAAAATCCGGAAAGAACATCGGGAAGGCGCGCGCCGCCGTCGAAGCTCGTTCTTACACGCTTCAGGACGCGGTGCCGCTTTTGCAGAAAGTGAAGTACGCCAAGTTTGACGAGACAGTGGACTTGACCATGCGCCTGGGAGTCGATCCCAAGCATGCCGACCAGATGGTCCGCGGCACTGTGGTCCTGCCGCATGGGCTGGGCAAAACCAAGAAGGTCCTGGTCATCGCCAGTGGCGAAAAGGTGCGCGAAGCCGAAGCGGCGGGCGCCGACATCGTGGGCGGCGAAGAGATGGTGG
>PLQW01000175.1 GCA_003160215.1 Acidobacteriaceae bacterium | reverse complement strand
TATCGCCATTACACAAGTGATCCGCGCCGAAGGCTAGGCAGCGCTGGACTCTGCGATCGCTCTGACGAAATCCCTTCATTATTGATGACGAGCGCGTGTTGATTCTCCGTTGGCGACGGCCTGCAACTCGCGAATCACCCAGAACAGCCGCCGAGCCGATACATAGCTGTGCTGGCCACCGTTGCGTAGGTCCGTGATACGGGATTTCGAGATCAGCCTTTGGATTTTCCGTTGCGACAGTCCCAACCCTAGCTCAGAATGCACGATAGCGGCTGCTTCTTGTTCGGAGATGCCGGGCAAGGCCTGGCCAGCATGAAACCGTCACTGTGGGCCAACGGTAATCCATGCGGAATAATCCTGCTTTGCCGTTCCACTGATCGAGTGCCCGTGGATTCGAGAACCGCGACCGTCCGCCCTTGAGCCGCATTTCTCGACTCTGGATCAAATTGCGGGCTGTCTTCTCCTTCATGATCGAATTACCGCAGCCTCGAACCAATTCCACCCATCGCCTACAGAAATCCAATGTGTGCGGCGAGATAGCCTGTTGATGCTTGAATGCCAGCGGCGAGACCCAATCGAGTCCCCATTTGTCGAGATTGCCGCGATCCAGCGATAGAAGCCATTGCTTGGCATCATCGAGGCGAGCCCTCACGAGTTCTGAGCTGGCCTTTTTTTCAGCCAGCATCAGGTTGTAGAGAATCGCCGCGCCATACATCGTCTGTGACAGCAAATTGGCGTGGTGAAGCAATTCGCGATGTTCTTGTGTGAACCGGCTCAAAGACGGGTGTTGCCACGGATAGTCCACATCTGGCAATGGCAGCCGGATGATCCGCGCAAACAGAGACTGCGGCTGTGTTGCAATAATCTGGTCCTCAATGAACTGCGCCTCATCGCGGGTCAGATGAATGGTCGCGGTTTCCGGGAACTCTTTAGGCGGGGCAGGTATTTTAGTGTGCCAGGTCAGAGATGATAAGCCGCCGACGGCATCCAGGCCTTCACCTCGACGCCGCGCCATATCGACAGCCCGGTGACGATTTCTTCGCTGCTCATAGATGTCGTCAATCGCGGCCTGATACTGTTCCTGAGAGCCATTGAACTTGCGAATCTGCCATATGCCTAATCCTGCCCAGTAAACCGAGCTTGGCAACCTTTGCAAGTCACCGCCAGCACGCTTGCCGAACACACCAGCCTTGTCATCGGATTCTGATAGAGCTTTGACCAGTTCCACTTCACGCTTACGCGCCTGGATGGCCAAATCGGCGGATGAACACTCCTCGGCCTCAAGCTGTTGATAAATCCAGGGAACGAAGAGCATATATCGCAGACGAGTCTGAATTGTGCTTGTGCCGGGAAAAAATTCGTCGGCCAGGAGATCGCGGATAACCCCAACGCCCAACTCATCTCGCGTATCACGCTCGCGAAATAATGCCAGGATACGATTCATTCGATCCCGGTCTGCGGCGTCATGATCCAGCCATGTCAGACTCGCACTCATCAGTTCCCCAATCCTCTTTGATTCCATCCAGACTCACACCATCATCGCGCCGGCCACGTGGCCGAATCGTGCACTACTGCTGATGTGCCAGAATCTGCTGAGTGATTTCAAGCTCTACAGAAGACTACATCGCCTTCACTTCTCTTTAAGGTTGAGGTGGAAGGCTCCACAGGCGCATCGAAGGTCAACCGGGTCGTGTCTCGGAGTTAGAGAGAGCCAAGAATTGCATTTCTCACAGCGAAATTGCTGAAGGAGCTGCTTAAAGACGGCTACAACCGGCTTAAAATCGTTTTTTGAAAGATCAGCCCACTCGTTATAGTGGACAGCCTTGTTGATTATCCACTGCTCGCCATTTTGAGTGGCAAGGATTTCGGTGCGAGCCTTCTGAAGTGCTTCGATCTTATCTGTCTGCTCCTTGTTCCCCCAGGATTTTGCAGCCTTAGCAGCTGCCTTCAGTAGCTCCCCCTGACGGCCAATTACCGCGCTGAGCAACAAACCCATGTCATATCCGCCATCGGCTCTAAAACTAACCTTCGCGCCGAGTTCGTCAGCGAGATCGGCAGCCACGTACTCAAGATGCCGACGCAACCGGCCAGCAGCCGTCGGAACTTCATTCTTGGCCAAATCTGCATCGATCTGATCCCAAACCTCAGCGATCTCATCCAGGACAGGCCCTGTCTCGACGGTCCAAGTATGGAAAGCCACGGCCGACTTTGCGCCTACTATTCCCTCCGTGCGTAGCTGTCTCGCCCACACATCGTCAAGCACCGCGAACGTAAAATTGTTACCCAGCACACGTTTCATCGGTGCAAGATAAAGACACACTCCCATTCCATCCTGATGGCCTTCGCTGGTATTCGGGAACTTCGTCTTCAAGAGCTTGCAGAACTGTTTTCTGTGCTGTGAATCAACGGACGTGATGGCCCAGGGCTGGAGGNNTTAGGTATGCCGCGCGCATTTTTCGGTTGGCCGCCTTGTCGCCTGAAATCGTCGATGACATGGTTGACCAGGGGAGCATGGCGGATCCAGCCGCTGAGTCACTTCCTCGCCGGTTTGCCTTTCGACTGGCATGATCAAGGATCACGGTTGAGGCAAAGATGACAAGCAAATCACTGCAGATGCCGCGAGAATCCCGCGACATGGTGAAATTCCTCATTAGGTGCAAACTCTCTCTCTCGGCAACCCGTTGACTTCCCAAGCACACCCCGCTAATGTGTCGTGTCAAGGCGGATAGTACGGTGCCTAGGAGGAGAATCTAATGCGTGAGTGGACGCCGCAATCTCATCTGGAAGAAGCATTTCGCAAAGTACTGTTTCGACTTGTAAACCAGTACCTCAGCTTTCCTGAAGACGCCACTCACGGCAAGATTGTTCGCACGCTTGTGGCCTTCCAACAGGCTAGGGCGTGTTAACACTAA
>PLQW01000219.1 GCA_003160215.1 Acidobacteriaceae bacterium | reverse complement strand
AAGCCCGCGTTTCTCGCCAATTAAGGGAGCAACGCAGCAGAGTTTCTCTGCAGTCCAGACTGTCTGGCGGAGGACGCAGTCACGAGCGAACCGTTCTCTGCCTGAATTCCCTGGTAACAGCGAAAAATACAAGGAATTAAGCAAGTTTAGCCGGCCCTTAACCGGGAAGTGAAGGCCGTAAGCCGTTCGTTCATTGGTAGTTCCAGTACTAGAGGCGGATATGAGTTTTGAATAAGGCAGGGAATTATTTTGAGGGTGTCAGGGAATCAAATCTCCGAAACAGGGAAACAACAGGTCGATTCTGGGATGCACTCCCGTTTGAATTAGCTCCTCGAAAGGACCCATTACCTTCCGGCTTTACTTTGTTTCTTGACTCTTTTTTCCCTAAGTTTCTTGCCCCGTTTCTTCCAGTAGTCGCGCTGACGCTGGTGAAGCGAACATTCAGCGGAGCAAAACTGTTGTCCAGCGCGTTCGACTTCGAAGAATTCCCGACACTGATCATTTGCGCAGACAGCGACCTCGCGCGGATAGAGGAATTCGCGCCTGAGAAGAGAATAAAGCAGCGGCCTAATTCCGTATCGGATACTACTGTGCATCTCGGAGAGGTTGGGGTAGATGGTCGAGCGAAACACGTTCAGCAGTTCGCAAATTACGATGCGACCATCTAGATTTGGCGGCAACATCAACCCTGGAGAACCGGAACTCAGGCCTTCGATTCTTTCGAGCGACTCGGGCTTAAGTTTCCATGATGGTTCTCTCTTGCTTTCTGATTGCTCCCGTTCCCACTGCCGGGGCCAGTCACTCATCTTGGCGGCAATTTCTCCGATGCAGTGTTGAGCCGCTAGAAAATCGAAGTTAGGGCGAGCTAAATCCATCACCAGGGTGAGCGCGGCCCGGTAAATCAAGCGTTCATTTCTCAGTTCTTGAATATCTTGATGGGCGGTGAGACGCGGCGGCCAACGCGGCTCAGGTAATCCTGGCTCGGGCACTTGGTAATTGTCATACACGTACTTGGCGACTACAGGACCAAATTGTTGGGAGAAGGCAATGAGTTTGTCGTCAGTATCCGCGTTTGCAAAGCGGATGTGGGGCGACTTCTTGCCCGTTCTCTGCTGTCCGATGGTCAGATGTTTTCGTGCCACTTCATATTGCCTAACAAGATCAGAAGGACCAGCGTTCGTTTCATACAGCGGTAGTAGGCCACTGATATGTAGCTCAGCACCCACCTGTTTCAACTCCAGTCCTGCTCCCTTGGTCAAGGGGTCTGCCCACTGGAAGCCCTTGCCCTTACGATTTTGCTCTACAATTGTCATGCTTGTTAGTAGAGCATAGTTTTCCTACAATAACAACAGTAACTCCTTCTGGGAGCGACTATTGCACCGGAGAAACTGCCGTACAGCTGTTTGGAGGGGCGTGGACAGCAGTTTCGTTCCCGGCAATAAGCCAAAGTTCAAAGGACGACAATGAAGACAAATTTTTCAGAATTGCTAATCACACACCACCCAGTCAGCGAGCTGAAGAACAATCCGCGAAACGCACGAACTCACTCGAAACACCAGATTCGGCAAATCGCCGACAGCATCAAGGCGTTCGGTTTTACTAATCCGGTGCTAGTCGATCATGGCAACACAATTATTGCCGGCCATGGCCGGGTGGCGGCTGCCAAGCTGCTTGGCCTCTCGCAGGTGCCCGCGATCCGGTTAGAGGATTTGTCGCCTGACCAGGTTCGGGCCTACGTCATCGCCGACAACCGATTGGCCGAGAAGGCGGGCTGGGATAAATCCATTCTCGCCATCGAATTGCAGCATCTCCTCACTATTGAAACTGGCCTTGACGTCACGATAACCGGCTTCGAGATCCCGGAAATTGATGTGCTTCTTGCCGCGGAAAACGACAAGCCAGATCCAGACGATACCTTCGAAGTTGACGAAGCCGCCCTGCCTGTCACCCGATTGGGAGACCTTTGGCATTTAGGGAAGCATCGCGTTCTGTGTGGAAGTGCGGTTGAGCAGGAGTCTTATTCGATGCTCATGGCCAGCCGGCGGGCCACCGTGGTCTTTACTGACCCGCCTTACAATGTCCGAATCGACGGTCATGTCTCTGGAAATGGCTCGGTTCGCCATCGCGAATTTCCCATGGCCTCAGGAGAGATGACCGAGTTTGAATTTATCTCCTTCCTGAGTTCCAGTCTTCGGCTGCTGGTCCGTTATAGCACCAGTGGGTCAGTCCATTTTGTGTGCATGGACTGGCGACACATGAGCGAACTGCTGGCTGCCGGCAAGCAGGTCTACAACTCGCTGCTCAACTTGTGTATGTGGGTCAAGAACGGTGGTGGAATGGGCTCGTTCTATCGTTCTCAGCACGAGCTGGTTTTCGTCTTCAGAAATGGCAAGGAGCAGCAGCGCAACAACGTGCGCCTTGGCCAGTACGGTCGCAACCGGACGAACGTCTGGCAGTATCCAGGCGTGAATACCTTCTCAAAGCAAACCGACGAGGGGAATCTCCTGGCTCTGCATCCGACGGTAAAACCTGTAAGCATGGTGGCCGATGCACTACTGGACTGCTCGGCCCGCGGGGACATAGTTCTGGACGCGTTTCTGGGTTCTGGATCAACCCTGATCGCCGCTGAGCGGACCGGCCGGATCTGCCATGGCATCGAACTTGATCCCAGCTATGTCGATACCGTTGTGAAAAGATGGCAGCGCTACTCTGGTGACCACGCTATCCACGCCAGAACGGGGAAGCGATTCGATGAGATAGGTGAAGAGTCGGAGGCCCATCATGGTGAAAGATGACGACTTGAAGTATACGGTCGGTTACCGGAAGCCGCCGCGCCATGCACAATTCAAACCCGGACAGTCGGGCAATGCTAAGGGCCGCCCCAAGAAAGCTACAGCTGTCGATGATGTTCTTTATGAGGAGTTTAACCGCTTCGTCACCATCACTGAGGGTCGCAAGCGCCGGAGGTTAAGTAAGCTTCGGCTTGTTGTGCGGCAGAACATCAACAAAGCAGCCAACGGAGACCTAAGGGCCGCGGCCATGTTACTCAAACTGTTAGGTTCTCAGAAGTCCGACGGAGGAGACAACCTCGGCGCGTTAGCCCAGGAGCTTCGCGCCAGAAACGCCCTTCTGGAGGCCGCGGAGAAAAACAGAGATCAGACAACGGATGTAGATGAACCTAGCGGCCCGACAGATGAGGGCGGCGGCTCAGCCACCCAGGAAGCAGGTTCCTGATGCTTAGGTTTAATTTTGGGCCACGCGTGGAACGCTTCGCTGTGCGCCCGCCCGAGAAAGACTGTCCGATTAATATCCTCGAAGGCGCGGTCCGCAGCGGCAAGACCTGGTGCCTCCATCCCAAGGCGATCTATTGCTGTGACTACGATGTTGGCGGTCGCAAGGTGATCACTGGAGTTTCCAAGCAGAGCGTCTACAACAACGTTCTCACCGACCTGTTCGACATCGTCGGACCACGGAACTACAGTTACAACCGGAACACCGGCCAGCTCAGGCTTTGCGGTAGTGAATGGCTGGTCATCGGCGCCAAGGATGAGGGTTCTGAGCGGTATATCCGAGGCCTGACGGTTGGAGTGGCGCTCTGTGACGAAGTCAGCCTCATGCCGCAGAGCTTCTTTCAGATGCTGCTGAGCCGGATGTCGCCCGAAGGCGCGCGGTTGTATGCCACAACCAATCCCGACAGCCCCTATCACTGGCTGAAGGCGGAGTACCTCGACAATCCGGAGCTAAGGGCCAAACGGATCCTGTGGTCAGAGCACTTCACGATGGCCGACAATCCAAATCTGGTGCCGGAATTCGTCGAGTCACAGAAGCGGCTCTACACGGGCTTCTTTTATAAGCGGTTCATCGAGGGCCTGTGGGTTGTTGCCGAAGGGGCCATCTACAAGGATTCCTGGTCCGAGGGTCTTCTCTACGATCCCAAAGACGAGCCCTTGGGACTTCGGGTCCGAGGCGGTCATGTACAGCGCATCATCCCCGTCGACTATGGAACGACCAATCCCATGGTCTTCCTGGACATCTATGATGACGGAAAGCTTTATTGGATAACCCGTGAGTACTATTGGGATTCGGCAAAGCAGCTGCGGCAGAAGACCGACGCGGAATATGCCGACGATCTGGCTGAGTTTATTGGCCCCCAGCGCAATGCCAAGGTAATCATCGACCCGTCCGCGGCATCGTTCAAAGCCGAAATGACCAAGCGTGGCATCTGGCACGCAGATGCAGACAACGATGTAAACGAAGGTATTCGCATCGTTTCCATGGTGCTGAATCAGCGCATGGCACGCTTTTGCCGTCAGACTACGCAGAACACGATCCAGGAAATGCAAACCTATGCGTGGGACGCAAAGGCAGCACAGCGCGGCGAAGAAAAACCATTAAAGATTCACGATCACGGTGCTGACGCATTCCGCTATTTCGCCAAGACCGAGGTTCCATATTGGAGGCTGGCAGCGTGAAGCCTTTTGGCGGTTGAAACATCGGCGAGCTGGCGTCCTTTCCGAACCGAAAGCATGACGATCGGCTGGATGCCGCGACTCAGGCACCAGGATCATCGACACTCGGAAGCCCAGTATCTAGATTCTTGTAGCGCATCATTGCAGCGCACTAGCCAAACTAAAGCGAATGGCGGGAAGCACCATGCCGCCCGGACCCGTTCGGCATCTGCGATGACAGGCTTGTCATCCTTGCCTCAAGAGCGATCCTTGATCGTGCCAGTTTAGGGGCAAGCCGGTTATGAAACTACTCAGCGAGTAATCCGCCATACTCCCATCGTGAACCATTCCCTCGACAATCTCCGGCGACAAGGCGGCCAACCGGAGAATGCGGGTCGCATACCTGGAGTTTAGCTTGGCCTCGGAGGCCAGTTGTTGGACGGAGTAAATCTGTCCGGCGATGATGCGTTCTTTCCAGCCTTGGGCCATCACGATTGCCTTCAACAACGGTGAAGTCGGCTGGGCTCCACTGATGGAAGACCCAGGCAGCACCAGTCGAAGCTCGCCTCGTCTGCGCGCGAGAGCGAACGAGCATTTCAACGTGAGTAGATGTCTGCCACGCGACTGGGGACGACTCTCCTCATTACTGGCATTCCATTCCTTGTCTAACAAGCCTGCGACCAGGGCTTCCACATCAATCTCAATTTCCAACTCCGCCCCCCGTAGCACAATTCGCCTCACCACCTCTCGCACAAGTTCTGCCCACTGCTGCGAACTAAGCTCCGCCCATCTCTCCGCCATTTGCTGTGCAGCTTCGATAACACGACCGAGGTCGTTTACTAGCTCGCTCGACTCCATGCAGGAGGCGGCGAGCTCCTGCGGCGACGCCAGCAGCGCCTGAATCCGGGAGGAGACCAGTTGCTCCAGCTCTCTCGCCGGTATGCGACCCAGGGAGGACAACCCCTTACGCCTCTGAATCACCGCCTGCGACGTGTAGTAGCGATATCGCCTGCCCTTCTTAACCGCGTGCGTCGGGGTGTAGCGATTGCCTTCAGCATCGAAAACCAGGCCCGCTAGAATGCTCGGGGCGACTCGTCTTCCTGGTTGACGGTGCCCCTGGTTGTTGGCGGCCAGCAGGGCCTTTACCTTTTCCCAAGTCTCTGGCTCGAGGATCGCCTCATGCTCACCCCCGTACGATTCTCCTCGGTGGGCGATCCGGCCGGTGTACACCTGGTTGTTGAGCAGCTTGTAGAGCCCGCCCCGCGAGTAAGGCTTGCCCCCGAATGCATGCCCATTGGCCGAAGTACGAAGCTTGGTCCGCAGCTTCTTCTGGTCCAAGTACTGCTTCAATGCCGCTACCGATCCCAGGCTCAGGTAGTGAGTGAAGATCTCCCCAACCAGCTTCGCCTCTTGCGGGTTGACGATTAACTGCCTGTCTTTGACGTCATAGCCCAGAGGCGCGACCCCACCCATCCACATGCCTTTCTTCTTGGAGGCGGCTATCTTGTCCCGAATGCGCTCGCCCGTGACCTCCCGCTCGAACTGAGCAAACGATAACAGAACGTTCAAGGTCAACCTTCCCATGGAACTGGTGGTATTGAACTGCTGGGTGACCGATACAAAGCTCACCCCTTGCTTATCGAAGACCTCGATGATCTTGGCGAAGTCCGTGAGCGAACGGGTCAGTCGGTCGACCTTGTAGACGACAACTGTATCGACCAGCCGGGCAGCAATATCTTCCAGAAGCTGCTTCAGGGCGGGCCGCTTCATGTTGCCGCCGGAAAACCCGCCGTCGTCATACTTCTGGGCAATGGTCTGCCAGCCTTCATGGCGCTGGCTGGCGACATAGGCCTCACAGGCTTCCCGCTGGGCTTGGAGAGAGTTAAACGACTGCTCCAGTCCTTCCTCAGACGATTTGCGAGTGTAGATAGCACACCGAACCCGGGATCGAGCACTGGCCGTCATTGGGCGGACCTCACTTTCTGGCCCTTCTTCAGGCCGAAGAACAGTGGTCCGGACCAGCGCGTGCCCGTGATCTGGCGGGCGATCTCGGACAGGCTCTCGTAGCGTTTGCCTCGATACTCGAACCCTTCATCACCGACCAGGACCTCGTGCATCTCGCCCTGGAATTGTCTGAGCAGCTTTGTGCCGGCCCTAAGCTGTGGCGCGAGCGATAGCGGAGTCTTCCGATCCTGATCTTGATCTGCAGCCAACTTCTGCAGGCATTTGTAGGTGGAGGGTTTCAATCCGCCATAAGCGTTCTCCTGTATGCGATAGGCCAAGATGGGGATCATCAGGTTGCGGCGCAGTCTGGGGTGAGCGCGTCGGGCGAATAGTTCCTGCCATAGCGCCTGCAATTCAAGCTTCGGCAGGAGTGGCAATTCTTGCAATTTGGTGCTGATTTCTAGGGACATGCCAGTTCTCCGGTTCGCATGACATTGCCGCTCTACCGGCGCTGGAAGTCAAGCGAAACCGAGATCATCGTGGAGCTGAACTCCAGCTGGAAATCACAGTACGGAGAGTTCGAATTCACCTCCCTCCGCCAGACGGTCTGAACTGCAGAGAAACTCTGCTGCGTTGCTCCCTTAATTGGCGGCGCAGATCGCCGCCTACTTCGACATCAGGTCGCGGGCCTGCTCGCTCATTGATTTTCGCGCCCTCAATATGCCAGTAGGGTCCGCAGTATTTCGACCACTGCGGTTTCCGCGAGGAGCGTTCCCTTGCGGCTGGTCCGCGCTCCCGTTCGTCCGAAAGGGCGACACAGAGCGATCCTTCGGGACTGCTCGTGCGGTCTGGAGACTTCTTGGCAACTTATCAAAACCCAAAATGAAAAACAGAAAAGTAACAACTGAATTGTCGGCGCGAGAAGTATGGGCCTGTTGGCGGGCGGTCATTCAGCACCATCAACCCCCATTTATCCATGCTCTGAAATACAAGCTCTATGCGCTGATTTCTGATAAGGAGCGGCGACGTTTTCAAAAGCTCTACGAGGAAGAAACCGGACGGCTAAAAACCGAATAAATGATCGAACGCTACACCATCAAATTCGCCCCGGCCGTAAGCCAGAAAGAGCTTGAGAAGGCTTTACATGAGGACGGTGCCATTCCAAACCATACCAACCTCACAAAGATGAAGGCCCGCATTGAAGTCATCTGTGAGATCGAAGACCTCAAACAGATCGATGTCTTGCTGAAACGCCTATCAAAAGAGACCACTTAAACGTGCAATCTTTCAAGGCGAGCCAAAGCACCTTCAAGTTTTTCTTTGCAACTACGCACAATAATTAGCCTATGTGAGCCGTTTACCAAACAAATGCTGCGAGCATCAGCCCGCGTTTTCTTTCCGACGATCAAAAGGAAGTTCAGGCCTCGCGCTTGGAATGAATAGATCCGCTCCAACTTCTTCATCCCAAGGCTTGGCGTATAAAACACATTCTGAGACTCGGAGTCGTTACACACGACCATAAATAGCGAAACATTGTCCGGAAACGGGGATACTCCGAGTAGGAACTGGCGGAAAGTCTCGTTGTATGGTCCCAAATCTATGAGCGGGTCCTGTTTTCAAACTTAGTCACCACGGGGCATCCCGGGACCTGCGCCGATCACAGCGGCTTGTCCTCCACAAAAGTGTTACTGCCGCGGCGGCAGCGGTTCCGGCCACTGCACGACGCTAACTTTGCCGTCGGGAGTGCGTCCAAGTACCGGAGCGTACAGTCCGATCAGCTTTCGCTTCCACCACACTCCCGTGGCGCGCTTCTCCTCTAGCGTGGTGAACCAATATTGCCAAAGCACAGCGCGAAGCTGCTGCGGAGGAGCCTGAGGGAACGGGTTTGCGGCAAACAGCGCCAGCACGTCCGGAGGACGAGCCAGCAGACGCTCCTCGGTGCTGGGCACGATCAAGTTCTCGCGCCAGGAGCCCAGCGACGCGAACCACAGGTTCCAATCGAAGCGAGGCTGATAGGGCGCATAAATCCCTGGCCGATGACTCGGGTCCTGCGGCTTGTACCGAAACGGATAGGCAACCCAAGTTTGCCCGTCGTTCGAGCCTTGGAGCTCGATCTCGTAGCGGCCGCGCGTCATCACCGCAAACAGCCCGTAGCGATTGGCGATGCGAAAAGGCTCGAGCGCCGCAATCGGCGATGTGGGCAGCGGCAGACGGGGGAAAATAATCCAGATCATCTGTGCGGTCGTGGCGTAGAAGATCCAGATCAAGATCACGCTGACGAGGGACAGCCGCAGCGCCTGTGAAGAACGCAAGGATTTTCGCCGCGGAAGCGAAGAGTCAGAATCCTGCGATTCCACATTTTTTTCTGGTGGGGCGCCGATCCGCGGTCTGATGTAGGCTCGCCACCGCTCGGGCATGATCCGCAGCAAGAATCGGTCGTCCAGCAGAAGAAAGCCCAGCACGAGCACCAGATAATTGAGGAAGGTGTAGTTCGCGGTGAGGATTACGGGGACCTGCCATGCGGTAACGACGAAGAAGCACACGATCCGCCAGCGCCGCGGCAGAAACAGCATGAACACCAGGCCGAGCTCGAGCCCCAGCGTGGCGGCGGTGGCGAATGCGTGGAACCAGTGCGGAAGGTGCTGCACATACCAGCCGATCCAGGTGGGCAGCGGGCCATTCTGGTAGTACTCGTCCATCGCGGTGAAATTGCGCCACTCGGAATCGCCGCTGGCGAGCTTCACCATGCCTGACTCGAAGTAGATGCGGAACCACTCCCATTGCAGCAAGAAGAGGCTGGCACGCGAAGGCGGATGCGCTCTGCCCAAGCCGGGAAGAAACCCCGGCGGCGCGAAAAATAGGGAAATGAATCCCGCCTCCAGCAACATGCCGTCGGATTGATAGCCGGAAAAATCCTGCGCGGCGCTCACGAAGGAAAGAAAACACGCCAGGCAGATGAACAGCGTGGTCCGCGGCCAGACGTTGAAGACGACCAGCAGCGAAGCGATCATCCCAACCCAACAGATTGCGCCGAGCATATGCGGGCTGGTGGAGAACCAGAGCAGCGTCGGCGCAAACCAGAAGCGGGCTACCCCGAACTGGCGCGCCACTGCTTCGAGGTATTCGTTGGATGGCAGAATGCCTTGGGCGCCGATGAGCCCGCGAATCTGAAATACCAGTGAGAAGAAGGCTGAAAAATGAATCAGGCCGAGCGCCCGCAGAAAGATCCAGCGCGCAAGCAGGCGGTCCGCCGCGCCACACTCGGGATCGAACCACCGGCGAATGAAAGACCCAGGCGCCAAGTTCATGGCGGTCGAATTATATCGGGGACGCCGGAACAGCGTCTTGCATCGCGCCTAATCAGCGCGGTAAAAAACGCCAGCGGCGCACGGCCAGGCCGAGGATGCGCTTATCGCCGCCGAAACCTGCGGCCGCGGGCGAACCCGCTCCACTCACGCGAAATCGAATGACCTGGGGAAACGCCTTGTTCAGCCTACATATGCGAGAAAAAGTGTCCCACCCCTTAACTTTTCGGTAAACAGCATTAACCAATTAAGCGCTAAGCGGCCAGGGAGAGGCGCTGTGCGCGCGAGGCTCCGGAGCTTGCGTGCGGGCGCGGCTCGTTCTCCTGGCGGGCGCTGGGCGCTGGGGCGCGCGTGAGCTGCGGTTCACAGCAGTGGGAACAATGTCCCTTCCTTCTTGCACGTCGTGACATCGAACCGCAGGTTCAACTCGTCATTGGGTCGATGCATGGCAACATCAACCAAGGCGACCGGCATTGCAACCGAAGCTGAACGGCCATTTGCATCGCTGCACTCGATCGCTAGGCACACCGCACCAGCGAACGCGACATCAGGGTTAGCCGCTTGGAAAAAGAACATGTCGAACACGAATTCCAGTGCCGCAATTCCCTGCTGGTCTACCACGAAGGGGTCGATCGACAATTTGCTGTGCGAGGCCTTGGAGATTGGAATCAGAAACCGCTTGTCGCCATCGCAGGACCTTGGTGGGTTTTTCTGCAGTGCATCGTAATCGCCGCCAACGACGAACATGGAAATGCTCTCCACAGACGCGGGCCGATTGCCCAGATTGAAGAAGGACAGGCGCACGGATATGAACCCCGATCGGGGCTGTGCACCTTGTGGTGGCGGGGAGTCGAACAGCACCGTGTTCAAGCGGCATTTCAAATCGACAACAACCCGGTACTGCAACACGATCGATACAACAGAAATGACGATCGCAACAACCGAGAGCACCGCGGGGGCTGTCTGCTCCGTGTCCATGCCCGACACCCCTTTCTAGCCGGATCGCATCCCCACTCGGTAGTGGGTCAGAAACAGTCGATATTGCGTACCCCGGTAACCGTATAGAGGTTAGTGTACCGTGGCGCGGCTTCCGCGCCGCGCGCGTGAGCTGCTCATTTCCTGGCTAGCGGGCCCTGTGGGCGAGTGGGAAAGCGCAGCGGTTCGGGCTGAGCGTGTGTGAGCTGCTCCCTTTTGCTGGCTAGCGGGTGCGAACTGCTCGTTCTCCTAGCTAGCGGCGGGTGCTTTTCTGTGTTTAGAGCTGCTTGTTCTTGAGAGCATTGCGAAGATTGGCCCTTGTGCCTCGTCAGAACTAAACGCAGCACCGTTTCACCTACGATAGCTCCTTGCGTGGATCGCACCTGCCTTGAGTCGTGCGGTCTTCGACGGCTATGACTACCCTAAGAACGAGCGG
>PLQW01000049.1 GCA_003160215.1 Acidobacteriaceae bacterium | reverse complement strand
CAAACCAACTTGCCAAAAGCATAACTAAACCACCACCCAGAAAAATCTCACGCAGAGCGAGAAACGTAATTGACAGCAACCTTTGCTCTGCCCAAACTTCCGGGTTTATTCACCCATCTTCGAACTTTTGCGACGAGCACTTTCGCGGCGTTGCTTTTAGCCATGGCGTTGGAGCTCAGAGCAGCTGCCCACGTGTCGCCATGTGGGCATTTAATAATCTGTGCTTTGTCCAAAATCTTCCCTAACTCGCGATTGCTCATAGAACCATCACGAGAAAGAAGGATGTCTCCGATGATTCGCCACATGAGGGGTCTATCCCACCAGTCGGCGGGCCACCGGCGGCCCGCCTGCAGCGCGGCCTTGCACTCGTTCCAGAGCCTTATTGACAGTGTGCTTCGGGTGACGCGCCTTTGCGGCGTCCAAGCGGCTTTCTGGCGCTCAATCATCCGCTGCTGCACTCCCGGGGCGGCCCGTGCCCGCTGCATGGCCTCAATCCTACGCTGGCGCTTAGTAGGGTCGGCCCAAGCGCGTTTCAGAGCATCACTCTTGCGTTGGCGCACTTCAGGTTTAGCTAAAGCACGCTTGATGGCCTTACACCAGCGCTGGTGCCTATTGGGGTCGGCCCAAGCACGTTTCATGGCCACGCTCTTGCGCTGGCGCAATTCGGGGTCCTCCCAAGTGCGTTTCGTGGCATCACTCTTGCATTGGCGAACTTCAGGTTTGGCGAAGGCACGCTTTAGCCCGTCAATGCGGCGTTGTCGCACGTCGGGTTTGGCGAAAGCCCGTTTCAAGGCCTCACTTCTGCGCTGCCGCACTTCGGGAACGGCTAGGGCACGCTTTACCCCTTCACTGATTCGCTGCCGCACTTTCAGGGAGCGCCTGTACACGCCTTTGCCTTTGCCAGTTTCGCCCAGCGAGCTTGAGCAGCACGGCGCCCGCTTGCACTACGCTCTGCGGGCGTAAGCCGCGCAGCGGTGGCCTTGCCGCCCTTGGCTCCGAGCTTCACTGCTGCAGGATCTTTCTTTGTGTTGGTCACGCCCGAACTTTAGCAGATGCGCAGCAGTACGCCGAGCCGCGCGGAACTGCCATCGCACGTCTAGGCTGTGGAAAAGTAACTAAACGTCCCCGGAGACCCGGTAAATTCGCGGGTCCCATTTCAGTCCGCGTTACTAAGCCAGAACCGGGAAAAAATTTGCGGGGACTGGGAGAAGTGATTGACAACAGCCTCTGCTCGACTTAAACGGGTTTGCCCACGCGCAGCGCAAAGAAGTGCTAGGGCTGGCCCGGCGCGAGACCTTTGTGCCGCAGAGCTACGACTGGGNNACGGTTTAGAAAACCGTCATCCAGACCCTCGTTGCGGCTATCGGGCATTCGGGTGCGACAACATGGCGTTCCTCGCACGCGCTTATAGCCATGACAGCCCAGATGGTCAGCAGCAGTAGTGGTGCGTCTTGCTGGGCACCTTCTTTGCCTAGTGATCGAGCGTTAGAGTAAGTTGGAGTCGCTAGAGGGGCTCGACAACTGGGGACGGTGAGCCGACGATAGATCAATCCTTCCTGTCGTAGCCTTGCCCCACTCAGGAGTGCACGCGATAATCCGGAATAGTTATCGAAAACGTGCACGTCTTCTGCGATAAGTTTAGGGCGAAGCTGCGGCAGGTCAAGAAAAAAGTCGAATTCCCCCTATTTTTCCTCCACGTTCCCGAATTGGAACCAAGGGTCACAACGCTGTCTTGTGGCTCGCC
Source organism: Acidobacteriaceae bacterium (assembly GCA_003160215.1). GTDB lineage: Bacteria > Acidobacteriota > Terriglobia > Terriglobales > Acidobacteriaceae > Bog-257. Next base: position 6,678 of record PLQW01000049.1, on the reverse strand, counting down.
AAAACCTCGACTGCCTGTAAATGGACTGGACAGGATTGGGTGCGAAGAAGGCCGGGCAAATCCTCTCCGAGATACCCACCGTTTGCGGCACGTTGTTTGTCAGCGACCATCTGCCGCATGGGGAAGTCATTGACCGCAAATCTCGAAAAGGCTGACACCCCAAACTGGATTTTCGCTATTTCCTTGACTTTCTTTGGAGTAGCCCTTCCGTGTCACTTAGCGTTGGCTCTTTTCGAGGCCGATCTGAGTTCGTTGCCTCTTTGGGTTTGTGCGGGCGTTGGTCAAGCCGTGCCGCGAGTGACCTCGTCAATTCAGAAACATCGTCTCAAGTGTGTACTCGCCGGTGCTCGCCAAGCACTCGAACCATTTCAGCCTGGTTGACGCGATCGCCGTTGCCGTGGTCCGCATGCAGCGGAACTTTGAGCCGATGCGCCGGCAGGTCGAAGGGAGAGCGGCAGATCCAGCTCACCAGCGACCCAGCGAAGCTAATCATCTACCGGGTGCTCGTGGAAACGGAACTTTGATGCGCCCAAGTACCTTGTGCGCGATGCACACGACGCATGTGCGGGCAATAGCCGGTTTCGAAGCCCGGACCAGGTAAGCGAATCCGGCCCTGAAGCCATGGTCTGAATGTGCACCTAGTGTGCACCTTTCACCTTAGGTGACAGAAATAAGTGCTTTAAAACTAGACAGTTGCGAGTGCGAGCACAATCTGTCTGACGGTTTATAAAACCGTCAGACTGAGCCTAGTTGCGGGCCAGAGTATAGTCGAAAGTAGAGCCATGCTCAGCGTCGCGATCCAGGGCTATCTCCGATGCAACGCAGGCCTCGCGCTCGATCCGGCTTGCCCTGAACTCTGGTTTCGCGGGCTGGTGGAATGCAACAGTTGAGGTTCGGCGACCTCGCCAGGGGAGAGGGTATACCTATGCCGCTTAAGCGTTTAAAGCCACCGTTGGCGCACTGCAAAGCCACTACGTCAAGCGGTAAGCCCTGCAGGGCCAAGCCACACAAAGGGGGGCTCTGCTTCTTCCATTCCGACCCCCAAAAAGCCGCAGAGCTTGGCCAAAAAGGAGGCAGACGCAATCGGAACACCTACGAAACGCCGCTGCCACATGTCACGGTGCCCGAATCGGCTGGAGATGTAAAGCGGATGCTGGCCGAAGCGATGGCTGATATTCGGGCCGGGAGGATGGACCCCAAGCTCGCCAGCACACTCGGCTATCTCGGGATGTCGCTGCTCCGGGCCTTCGAGGCTGCTGAGTTTGAGCAGCGGCTGGAACGATTGGAGCAGAGAGATGACCTTGAAAAACAGGCTGAGCAAACTGGAAAAAGCGAAGCGAGGGATAACCGCTGAGGCGGACTGCCTTTGCTTTCCGCCCGATGAACCTCCGTTCCTGGAATTGCGGGCGGAGGCAGAGGCGGCGAAGTCGGTCCTGTGCCCTCTTCACGGCGAGCGATTCAGTAGGGTTGCGCCGCATAACTACCGTGTGATCGACCTCCCCGTTCACCTCGACCCCTCCTGGAGAAACCAGCGGTCGCCGCAGTACATCAAGGCGATGGATGTCAGTTTCCCGTCCGACCGCTGGCCGTCAACAAAGATCGTTGAACCGGACGGGGCGGTGAGATTCGTGCTCAAGGACGGAACTGAGATTCATCGATTAGACCCGCCACCAGAGATATTGGAGTACAAGGCTCCGACTGATTGGGAGCAGCCGTCATGAGCACCCTGAGAAAACGGTTTCTCCATGCAGGACGGCGCTGAAAAGGAATTCCGCTTGGCTCTTGACGACATAACGAAACTTATCGATGCCGGAAGAGATAAGGGCCATCTCACGCACAACGATGTGAGGGACCTGATTCCGCACGACGTCCACTCCCCGGAGGAGCTGGACGACTTGCTCACCACCATCGGCATGCGGGGCATTGACGTGCTTGAGAGCCAGCCCAAGCTACCTTCCTCGGCCTTCGAAAAAAAGTTTGAGGAGGAAGTGGAGGGCGGCGAGCTCGACCTGACCCCCGACGCTCTTGAAAAGACCAACGATCCGGTGCGCATCTACCTGCGCGCGATGGGCATAGTGCCTCTGCTCACCCGCGAAGGGGAAGTGGACATTGCCAAGCGCATCGAGCGCGGACAGCTGAGCGCGCTGAAGGCGCTTTCACGCTCGCCCCTTGTGATCCGACAAATCCTGGTCATTGGCGAGGATTTGAAGCGCGGCATACGCTCGATCAAGGAGATTGTCGTCTTCGATGAGGAAGGGATCACCGAGGCGACCCTGCGGAACTGCGTCAAGAACATCACGCGGCGCATCGATGAGGTGCAGAAGCATTACAAAAGAGCTACCCAGTTAGCCGGACGGCTACCAACCATTGTGGCAAAACAGAAAACGCGCGAATACCGCCGCTGGCGATGCAGCCTGGGCCGCGAGATCGTTCAGATTTCGCTCATCGTCCGCAATCTCGGTCTCAGCAACAGCGAGCGCAAACGCATGATCGATCGGCTGAACAGAACCGTGGACATCATGCGCTCGCTCGACTGCCAGGTCAGCAACCTGGGAAAGAACATTGAGAGCACGCGCAGCGAAGAACTGAAGAAGGGTTACCGCAAGACACAGCGGCAGTGTCGCGGCGACCTGAAAAGGCTGGAAAGCGATGCCGGCGGTAGCCTCCAGCAGCTGCAGCGCACCCAGCGCGAAATCATCCAGGGCGAGATGGACGCGGGACAGGCCAAACACGAGCTCATCGAAGCCAATTTGCGCCTCGTGGTTTCCATCGCCAAGAAGTATGCCAACCGCGGGCTACATTTCCTCGACTTGATCCAGGAGGGCAACGTCGGCCTGATGAAGGCGGTGGATAAGTTCGAATACCGCCGCGGCTACAAGTTTTCTACCTATGCGACGTGGTGGATTCGCCAGGCAATCAGCCGAAGCATTGCCGATCAGGCGCGCACCATCCGCCTGCCAGTGCACATGTTCGAGATCGTCAATAAGCTGTTTCGTATTTCGCGGCAATTGGTCCAGGCGCTGGGCCGCGAACCCAGGTTGGAAGAGATTGCCAAGCGCATGGACATTCCCGTGGCCAAAGTGCGTATGGTGCTCAAGATCAGGCAGGTCCCGATCTCGCTGGAAACGCCAATCGGTGAGGAGGGGGATTCCCACCTCGGCGAATTGATCGAGGACCGTGCCGCGATCTCGCCCGCCGAGGCCGTCATCAACGTGAACCTGAAGGAGCAGACCGCGAACGTGCTGCGCACCCTGACCCCGCGTGAGGAGAAGGTCATCAAGATGCGCTTCGGTCTGGAAGACGGTTCGGAGAAAACGCTGGAGGAAGTGGGCCAGTGCTTCGCCGTGACCCGCGAGCGCATTCGGCAGATCGAAGCCAAGGCCCTGCGCAAGCTGCGCCATCCCTCGCGCTCCCTCAAACTCAAGTCATTTCTAGAATACGGACACGAATGACGCCGCCATAGCTTCGCTTACCTTGGCAGTTCCGTGTGGGCCGATGACGTGTTGCGTTTTCTGGCACAACACTGTTACGCAACCCGCTGAAAAACGGTAATCGTCCCGTGCTACGCAATAATTCCGTCCGATCCCTGAACTTAAGGTACACACTTCCGTTAAAACCAGATGGCTTTTTCGCGGCGGAATTGGTGCTATCGGCGTGGGGTCCCCTGCTCAAGAAATCGCTTCTCCTATCACGATGCGGGGTACAATGATTTAGCCAGGTGGAAGAGCAGCGGGATCTGCAGGGATGCAACCATGCCGAGATAGCTTGGTTGGGCTCATCGAGACGATCACTGCAGCTGCGCGAATATCCTTCTCGCGCTCCAGCCAACCCGCATCGGGTCGGTAGAGTCGCATGCCTTGAAAACCACCGCCCGAAGGACGGAATCTACACTACTGGAGTCCTTCCCCAGTCCACGCTGAGGCGGCACACTTGCAGTTGGCGCGCAGACTCTTGTGCATAGCAGTGCTGGGCGCGAGGAAGGTAAAGACTACCTCATGGAAGAAGGTTCTAAAATTCGCAAGATCGCGTTTGTCGGCGACCACTTACCGCGTAAGTGCGGCATTGCGACGTTCACGTCTGACCTGCTTGCCGCCGTGGCAGCTGCGCATCCCCAAAGCCAGTGTTTCTCAGTGTCGGTGAATGACATTCAAGGTGGCTACAAGTACCCGCAAGTAGTTCGCTTCGAGATTGAGGAGCAGGATTTATCGTCTTATCTACGTGCTGCGGACTTCCTCAACATCAGCGACGTGGACATCGTCTGCTTGCAGCACGAATTCGGCATTTTCGGCGGGACGGCCGGCGGCCATATCCTGGCACTCCTGCGCGAATTGAGAATGCCCGTTGTCATTACCCTTCATACCATTTTGCGTGAGCCGAAAGCCGACCAACGGCGCGTAATGCAGGAGTTGGTCTCGCTCTCGACCCGGCTCGTGGTCATGGCTGAGCGGGGGCGACAGATGTTGCAGGAGATTTACCAGGCACCGCCGGCCAAGATCGATCTCATCCCGCATGGCATTCCCGACGTAGGTTTTGTCGATCCGACCTATTTCAAGGACCAGTTCGGTGTGGAAGGCAGGGTGGTGCTGCTCACGTTCGGGCTGCTTTCGCCGAACAAGGGGATCGAATATGTGCTCAACGCCCTGCCGCACATTCTAGCGGAGTTNNGAAGCCTACCGGCTCAGCCTCGAAATCCTTGCCAAAAAGAACAAACTCGAGAAGAACGTCATCTTCTACAACCGGTTCGTAGACCTTGAAAATCTGAAGGAGTTCATCGGCGCTGCGGACCTTTACATTACGCCTTACCTCAACGAAGCGCAGATCACGTCGGGCACGCTAGCCTATGCGTTTGGTGCTGGCAAAGCAGTAATTTCGACACCGTACTGGCACGCTGCAGAATTGTTGGCGGAAGACCACGGCGTGCTGGTGCCGTTCGGCGACGCCCCGGCCATAGCCCGCGAGGTGATTGGTTTGCTGCGCGACGACGCCCGCCGTAATGCCATTCGCAAGAATGCTTACAAGCTGGGCCGTGAGATGGTCTGGAGCAAGGTGGCGCGGCTCTATATGCGCTCGTTCGAGTCGTCACAAATCGAGGGGGCGGCGCGATCTCGAAAATCTCTCGCCACGAAGACGCTCGACCAAAAGCCGCGGGAACTGCCGGAGTTGAAATTGAGTCATCTCTCGCGGATGACCGATTCGACCGGAATTTTCCAGCATGCGATTTTTAGCGTTCCGAATTTTTCCGAGGGCTATTGTACCGACGATAATGCGCGTGCGTTCATCCTCGCAGTGCTGCTTAGTGAGCTGGGAGAGGACCCGGAGCGCGTCCGGACACTGGCCAGCACTTACGCGGCTTTTCTCCATCACGCGTTCGATCTCAAAACAAAACGCTTCCACAACCACCTGAGTTTTGATCGACGCTGGCTCGATGAACAGGGGTCAGAGGATTGTCAAGCGCGAGCGCTCTGGGCGCTGGGCGTGGGAGTTGGGCGTTCCCCCTATCGGAGCTTCCAGATCATGACTGGACAACTCTTCGCGCTGGCGCTGCCTGCACTGACGGAGTTCACTTCGCCGCGGGCCTGGGCGTTCGGCCTTATCGGCATTCATGAATACCTGCGCCGGTTGAGCGGTGACAGCCTGGTCAACCAAACCCGTGAGACACTCACTTCCCGGCTCATGGAACTTTTCGAAAGGACCGCCCAGCCGGACTGGCGCTGGTTTCAAGAGGATCTGACTTACGACAACGCGAAGCTCCCACACGCCTTGATTCTGAGCGGACGTGCAACCGGACAACAAGCGGTGCTTGAGCGAGGCCTGCAGGCCCTGCGCTGGCTGACGGAATTGCAAATCTCCGAGAAGGGTCACTTTCGATCCATTGGCACCAACGGATTTTATCGCCGCGGCGGCATGCGCGCCAACTTTGACCAGCAGCCCATCGAGGCGCAAGCAATGGTCTCAGCCTGTCTTGAAGCNNACAGGCGGCTGCCGCGATGGGTTGCACGTGGATCGGGTCAACCGGAACCAGGGAGCGGAATCAACCCTGGCCTTCTTGCTTTCGTTGGCGGAGATGCGCTTGGCGCAAAATATGCTGACGAGTTTTAAGGAACCGATCGCCGTCTAAGAGTAATCGCGGCCTCCGGTCTCGTTTTTCTGGAATAGCCAGTCCATGAACGCCAGCGCGCTGAACGGCGCGGGCCCTCCTGCGCGTTGGGGCTGGGGGTAGTGTCCAAGGAATACGCTCTGACGGCACCGTATTACGTCTACCGCATCGCCTTCCGCTCCCTCGACATCCCCAAGCTGCGGGCCTCGCATTGGATTCCGAGCTTCCCTCACAACGCGCGGGAAATCTGGGTGAAGCAGCGCCAGATCCGCGACCTGCTATTGGCGATCGAGCCCGGCGCCCAGTGGGAGAAGCACGAAGCCCGAATGTGTCCGCAGTGTCACCGCTGGGTCGTCGGCATTCAAGCGCAGATGATGCGCGAGCGGGAGCAGCGAGCTCGGCTGAAAGGCGAAGCTTCATCCCCATGCAGTGACTATTGTGAAGCGAGGAGTGGGTTGACCCTTAAGAATCTCCGTCGGTTGCTTGCGCCGAAGGCGCCAGAGTCGTGAACGGGCACCGTTGTTCATGGTCGGTGGTTGGGTCGGCAACGGGGAAGTTAGCCTGAAACGGGGCTCTGTAAG
>PLQW01000110.1 GCA_003160215.1 Acidobacteriaceae bacterium | reverse complement strand
CAGATCAGAGTAGCGAAATCATATTCCTGTGTACTTGCACCTCAATTGTATTTGCGGAGTCTTGCGGCCTCGCAACCGCGTTGGACAATTACAGCAAATCGGCGAAGGACGTGGCAGCCGCTACATTAGTACTGACGGTCATCGATAACAACGCGAAGAACGCGTTCTACACGTGCGATGACGCCGAACTTCCACCCACGATGGCATTTCTTGACGATGCGATCAATACTGCGATGTCAAAAGGAATACCGATAACGGACCCGAGGGTTCAAACGCTAGAGAGGATGAAGGCAAAATTACAATGGGCTATCGATAAGTCCAAGAAACAGGGCTAGTCTAGCAACATTCCGGGAGTCGATTGTTTAGTAGCTTCCATCGTCGCTCGCAGAGCGGGCGAGGGTCATACTGGAGATTGCACGGCGTTTCTTGCCTTTTATTCGTCGCGTAGGCGCTGATGGTCTGGGAGATTCTCAACCCACAACCCAACCCACAAAATGCGATGTCTTGCACGACTTCCGCGTACTTAGGCAGTCTCCGCGGACTTGTAAGTCGTTGTAAAACCTAATAACGCTTGACACGGTAGAGGTCAGGAGTTCGAGTCTCCTCGTGCCTACCATATCTTTCAATGGCTTAGCTTCGCGGACATGCCTCCGCGAGGCTCCAAATGGCTCCATTAAGCGCGCCAAACCGGGGACGGGATGATGTTTCCACACCCCCAACCCGACCGCCCGGGAGTAATCTCCCACATGTCGGTTCCTGGCCAAACTTCATCTTGGCAGACCAATCCACGATCATCAACGTTCTATAGGACTCTGACAGTCGCGCTTGAAGACGTGTTCGAGAGCCAACGGTCTTTGTTATAGCAGGAACTCCAGGCCCGCATCCTTTGCTGGCTCCGTCGAGAGGCGCCCGGAGCGAATGGCTGCCTGAAAGGTTTCGAAGTCCTGTTCCGCCTGATCAGCGTAAGCTTCTGAATATTGCGCCAGGGCGTCGTCGAATTGATCGCTCGATCCCAGGTATCCGGCGATCATTGCCGCATCACCAGCTTTGGCGTGTGCTCGCGCCAGGGTCCAGCCGCACAAGCTGGCGTACCCAACCAGGGTGGCAGGTCGGAAGGTTTCAACTTCGGCGGAGACCTTCATGTCACGGAACTGGCGAAGGTAGTAATCGTGCTTGTGGGTGCGGGCCCAGCCGAGGAAGATGTCGCTTGCGGCTTGCATGACTCGTTGACCCTCCACCACGCGAAGTCCCTGATGCGCATACCGACTCTTGCCGCGGGGCGACTCCAGCACCGACCTGCGTGCTTCTTTGACTTGAAGGAAAAGCGGATCATCGTCATCGGCCAGAAGCAGCGAGAGGTAGCAGCGCGTCCCGACACTACCCACCCCAACAACTTTTATCGCACTGTCCTGATAGTGATAGCGCTCGTATAGGTGCCGTCGATCAGGCTGCAAGGATTGCTTATATTCCTCGGTGAATTTCACGCGCTGCTTTTCGAAATCTCGGGTAAATTCGTGGATATGGTAGATGACCGGGGGATTGTCTTTAATCTTCCGAAGCCCATTGACAACCGCAGTGAGCTTGGGAATTACCGCCTCGGAGGTTTGCTTATGGGCCTGCTTCACCTTCTTTGACAAGCGGGCTGAGATGTCCTGATCTTTCCGGAAATACTCCTTAATGGCGTCGACGCTGACTTGTGCGTACCAGGTGTCGAGCACCTTCATTTCGGCGAATTCCGCCATGTGCTCCCGATAAGACGCAGCAGCCGCTCGCACCGCCTGATCAGCGATGGTCTTGGAAAAACTCCGGTCCCTGGCTGCCAATATAAGGCTGGCCCCCAACCGCTTCACGTCCCATTCCCATGGGCCAGGAAACGTCTCATCGAAGTCGTTGATGTCGAAAACCAACACTCGTTCGGGCGAGGCGAAGCCGCCAAAATTTGCCAGATGGCAATCGCCGCAGGCCTGAACAGTGATCCCCGACACGCGCGCATTCGCGAGGTCCCGTGCTTGGATGATGGCCGTACCGCGGAAGAATGTGAAAGGCGACACGGACATTCTCTGATACTTAACCGGGACCAGACCCGCAATCCGATCGGCGTCCGATTCCTCAAGTAGTTTGATTATGTCTTGTGACTTCGAGCGAGGCTTCCACTCGGCCTGGGCGGTACGCGGGCATTTCTCGCGAAGCGCTTTTCCTTGCTTGCGTCTTTCAGACTTGGATGAACTAACAGACGACTTCATTCTTTATTCTCCTTGAGCGCGTGGTCCCGACTGCTACCTCGGCGCCGGCGTTAATCGTGTACCTTTCGTTCCGTCAGAAGATGATCTTAACGATGCGCATCACCAACTCTTCGAGGGAAAACACTGTAAGGCCAAGGGGCAGAAGCGGCACCGCTGTAGCCGCGGCGAGCCGGCCTATGTCCTCGAGGCCGAAGGGCACTCCTCGCATGTCCCGCACGGCGGCATAACTGTTCCCCAGATCGGCCAGCGATTGAATGTCACCCGTGCCCAGAAGCTCATCGCCTTCGGCCGCGTTTCCCACCACCCATTTCTGCTCAAATCCATCGACATAGCGGTTCGCCAGCAGCCCGTACTCCGCCAATCCCTTCCGCTTCGCGCGCGCCATTTGCGGCGTAAACATGGTGAGGGGCGCAAGGATCAGCACTAAGAAGAGGCCAATAAAGCCGACGATCTCCAGCTTGAACGACAACAAGCTTTCGCCCCCGTACAAGACGCGACTGGCTATCACGCCTGCCAGCAACGCGCCTTGGGCGAACAGAATTGGACTGAAGGCGTAGGAGCTCTTTCCCAAGAAAGCCAAACCTCCCGCTCGATCCGGATGGGTGGGAATTAGGTGCAGGTCCAATTTGGAAACCTGCCACAGGAACCGAAACCAGATGAAAAACCGCAGATACCAGCGCAGCAGAACGAACTGAAAAATTGGAATGCTGACGATCTCGTACCAATAGCCAGCGGTCGTGAGGTGCATGTGACCAGCCTGTGGAATCGCATACCAGGTCGAAGCACCCAGAGCGATTTGGCTTCTCCATAGCCACGGTCCGACGGTGAAGACTAAGATCACAAGTCCAAGCTCCACCGGGACCGAGTTGCGCAAACGTGTCGCAGAGTCGATGGCAGCGAGGAATCTCGGCACGTCCTGCTGCCGGACGATGCGGCGCGCCAGAAAAGCTTTCACTACCGGACGAATGCGTGAATGCACAATCAGTTCGGCAGCGATCAGCACGGGCAATGCCACCAGCAATCGAACGTGCGCCTCGATGTCGTGCAGGAAAGGCAGCCTCACCGTGCCAGCCAGCAAGTGTCCGCCGAGTATCGACAACAGCAGCAAGGGCAGCCATGCGACCAGCACGATCGCCACGATCCGCCGATGCAGTAGCTCCAGCGCATCTCCAGAAAGATGGGATCGCCGGAACAGCTGGAAGATAGGTCCGCCCAGGACCAGCGAGAAATCCGGCGACTCGTCAGTGATTGAGGGTGCTGTGTGACTCATTGTTTCAAATCCAAATCCTTAAGCTTCTTCGCCGCCGTCCCGTATTCAGCGAGCTGATAGACGGACGCGCCCGACGGCGAGAAGGTGAACGACTCAAACGGCTGGGCCAGCATCTTGTCCAGATACTCTTTGGAGGCGAGACCCGTAGTGACGTGCGGACTGTAATTCGTGCCGGTATGTTCAGGCACGAACCCCGCGATGTAGTTGATCGTCGCCGCCTGGATGCCGGGCTCTTTTGGTGTAGTGACGAACGCCCCCGCCGTGCCAGTCGACACAGTGAACGGAGCCACGGCGTCAACCAGGTCCTGCTGCAGTTTGAGCAACTCCGGCGTCGGCTCCGCGACAATGCCGGAAAGACCAAGATCCCCGACCGGAATGTAGTAGTACTTGAATGCCTTCAACTGGAGGTCGCTGGCTTTCACGCCTGCCAGGACTTTGTTGGCTGCGGCATAGACCTGGTCGAGGTCCGCCGTGCGCACGAAACGCTGCAACAACGTGATGTGTGGACGGTGAGAGGCGTCGAGCGCGAAGCCTTTCGGGTAGACCGAACGAAGACGGGCGTTCACGGCTTCCGAGCGCTTCATCATGGTTGCGTCGGGATCGAGAAGGATGTCGATGGCCGTGACCGAGGTTCGATCGGAACCCGGGGCGGGGGCTTGCGCGTACACGTTGCGTCCCAGCATTGCTAGGGCACATACCAACGTTCCTATTGCAAGGCACTGTCTACGTGTGGTTTTCATCTTCGTGTTCCTCTCCTTATGTTCTCTTCAAAAACACCCGGACACTCAACAATGAATCAAATTTGTTCAGCTGATCATCTTCCAGCACCCTGCATTACCTCCGGCAAAGGTGCGCCGCGTGAGCCGGACGGCGGTTTGGCGCCAACGATAGCCGCCAAGGTGGGGGCAACGTCCACGGTTTCAATTGGGCGGTAAACACGGCGCGCCGTCAGCTTGCCACCAGCGAACACGACCGGCACGAAGTTGTCGTAGTTCCAGGGTGAGCCGTGGGTGACGGTCACGGTCAATCCGTCAAAGTCATTGATGAAGCAGTGCGGTTCGAAGACGACATAGATGTCGCCCGAGCGACGGGGATTGTAGTTGCGCAGCACAGACTGGATTAAGGGGGTGTTGGGAAGATTGCCCTCGCTGAGAGCCGTGCTGGAGATCGCCAGGTCCACTCCGTCAAACTTCATCAGCTCCTCCACCACCGCCTTTTCGACCACGGCCTGGTCGAGACCCTTCTCGCGGATCACCTCACGATTGAGATAAACGTAGGGGTGGCGGTATGACTGGATAAGCTCCTTGCCGATGCCGAATTTCTGCTTAAGGGCGCTGATGGCGGGCTCTTTGTCCCATTTTTCAGGCGTCATGTATTTGGCCGCTATGCCAAGCGAGTTCAGGTAGCCGGGGGCCTCGGGGCTGCCGTGGTCAGCAGACAGCACAATCACCACATTCTTCAGCCCGATGCGTTTATCCACAAAGGCAAAGAGGTCCGCGAGCGTGCGGTCCAGGCGCAACAGGTTGTCTTCCATTTCCAGGCTGGAAGGCCCGAAGATATGCCCGACATAGTCGGTCGACGAGAAGCTAATGGACAGATAGTCCGTGACTTCGTGCTGCCCGAGTTGTTCCGCGTCGATCAGGGTCTTCGCGAAAGCGAGAGTGAGGTCATCGCCGGCCGGACTCAGGGTAAGTCGTGTGGTAAAGTATTTGTCTTTGTCCGAACCATAAGGATGCGGAAAGACTCGACCATAACCGGCAAAATCGGTCTCCCAAGGCTCGTCATCGACGTCGCCGAACAGGTACGAGGATTTTTCGTGCAACAGTTCCCACGACTTGCCGGAATAGGAACTGGCCAGCCTCTGCTGGTTCCACTGGTTGACCCACGCCGGGTAGCGGTCGTAATAGTACGAGCTGGTGACAAACTCGCCGGATGTCTTGGAAAACCAAAACGCCTTTCCGGCGTGCCCGGCCATGGAAACCGCGCCACGATCTTTGATGGATACTCCGAAGATTTTGGCCCGGCCGGCAGTGTAAATTGCCAGTTCGTCACTGAAGGTGGAGCCGAGAATGGCGGCGGGCGAGCGCCCATCGGTGGACGCCACCTTCTGGGTGGGATCAATCTCCGTCGCTTTGTTCACGTCAGCTCCGGGAGTGAGGATCCGATATTTGGGATCTTCGATATTGTAGGTGAGCTTACCGGTTTGGCGATCCAGCCATACATTTCCGACCATGCCATGCACCGCTGGGTCGGCGCCGGTGGCGAGCGTGGTATGGCCCACGATGGTCTCCGTGTTGGCGTGGGCGTGATGGGCGTCGGCATACCAGACGCCGTGATTCATAAGATAGCGGAACCCGCCCTCGCCCATGTTCCTGACGAATCGCCCCGGCAGGTCGCCCCGTAGTTGGTCCACGGTGATCTGCAAAATGAGCCGGGGTGCGGGCTCAACGGCATCGCCTTTCGGAAGCACTTGGTCAACAGCCCAAGCTGTGGTTGTAATGAAAGCCAGCAAACCCAGGGTGGCGGCGAGGAGGTTTTGTGTGCGCGTGGTCTTCATTGTGGGCTCCTTTCTGGGGAGACATGGCTGGGCGCCTCCGTAGAAGCGCCCCGCCGCGTTCCTGTGCTACTTCTCCCCGTCGACCTCGCTCAGTGTTGCGAGAACGTCATCCATGTTGAAGCTGGCCGCCTTCTGCCGCTGTGGGTAATCCTTGAAGGTCGCGAGGAACTGGCCCACATAGGCCTGCGCGGGCACCAACAGGTAAATATGATCGATCTCCCAGTCCCAGTAGGTGTTCGATGTGACGTCTGCGCGCTCGTACGGGTCCATGCGAAGGTTGAACATCTTCGGGACGCGCAGGCTGGTGAACGGGTTCGCCCAGATAAGCATCGTTCCTTGAACCGGCTGCTCCATGAACACCAGCTTCCAGTTGTCGTAGCGCAGAGCTGTCAGTTGCTGATCGTCGTTGATGTAGAAGAACGATTCCCGCGGACCCTTCTCGGTTTGCCCAGTCAGGTACGGGACAAGGTTGTCGCCATCCAGATGGACCTTGTAAGTCATGTTGCCCACCTTGTAGCCCTTCATCAGCTCGTCCTTTATCTGCGGGTCGCCGGCCATTGCCAGAAATGTCGGTAGCCAGTCGAGGTGAGCGACGATCTCGTTGGACACCGTACCCGGCTTGATATGACCCGGCCAGCGGACCATTGCCGGCACCCGGTAAGCGCCCTCCCAGTTGGTATTCTTCTCACTACGGAATGGCGTCATCGCTGCGTCCGGCCAGGAGTTCATGTGCGGACCGTTGTCGGTCGAGTACATGACGAAGGTGTCGTCCGCGATGCCCAGATCATCCAGCGCCTTGAGGACCGTGCCGACGTTCTTGTCGTGGTCGATCATGGCGTCGTGGTATGGGCTTTGCCAGCGCCCGGACTGACCAATGCTCTCCGGCTTGGTGTGAGTGCGGAAGTGCATGTGGGTAAAGTTCACCCAGACGAAGGCAGGCTTGCCGGCCTTGTTTTGCCGCTGAATGAACTCCACCGCCCGAGCAGCGACGTCATCGTCGATCGTTTCCATTCGCTTCCTGGTCAGTGGACCTGTGTCCTTGCAGACCTGTTTGCCGACCTTACCGAAACGAGGATCCACCGTCGGATCGTCCGTGGTGGAAGCCTTGCAGTCCAGCACTCCGCGCGGCCCGAATTTGGCGCGGAACGCCGGGTCCTTCGGATAGTCGGCATCTTCCGGCTCTTCCTCGGCGTTGAGGTGGTACAGGTTGCCGTAGAATTCGTCGAAGCCATGCACCGTGGGCAGATATTCGTTACGGTCGCCCAGATGGTTCTTGCCGAATTGGCCCGTGGCGTATCCCATCGCCTTCAGCGCCGTCGCGATCGTCGGGGCCTCGTCGGGGATGCCGATCTTGGCGCCGGCTTNNCGAATTGGCCGGTCGCATAGCCTCGCGCCTTCAACAACTCCGCAATCGTCGGGTCTTCCTTTTGTAGCCCTACGGCGGCTCCCGGCAAACCAACCTTGGTCAAACCAGTGCGTAAGCCCGACTGGCCGGTGATGAAGGACGCCCGGCCTGCGGTGCAGCTTTGCTCCGCGTAGTAGTCGGTGAACATCATGCCTTCTTTGGCGACACGATCGATGTTGGGTGTGTGGAAGCCCATCAGTCCCATCGAATACGCGCTGACATCCGTCTGACCTATGTCATCGCCCCAGATGATCACGATGTTGGGCTGTTTCGCCGTGGTTGTTTGTGCTTGCGCTGTTGCACTGCCGCCCGCCACCAAGAAACTGGAGACGGTAAGAGCGCCCAGCGTGAGTTTTCGAACACTTGCACCAAAGTCCATATTCTTCTCCTAATTAAGGTGATCTTGCGTTAGTCCCGTGACGGAAAGCCCCATTGCTAAACAGCTCACTACCGTTGCCGGTTCTTGGGATCTGCTGTTCAACCACTTCGGTTCCTGTTCCATCATCAGGTTCTTCTTCGTCTACGGCTTCTTCGGATAGAGGAACTGAATCTGCAGCCGCATGCTCCACGGGGACGTGCCCGTGGGATACACCGCGTTGCCGTACAGCTGAGCCAAGATGTTGACTGGCTGGTTTCCCAGCTTCATGATTCTTCCCACGCCGCCACCGAAGGGCAGCGTCAATACGTTGCCGCTGCTCGCCCTCCAGTTGGCGGTGACAATCGGCGACGAGGCGAGATACCAGCCTTTCTTCATGTTGTAGTTGACAAACCACTGCACCAGCATCTGGTTGACTGGGGGACGGTTCCCCGAACCTGCAACCGACCAGACGTTATTGATCAAGGTGCCGATGACCCATTTCCCCGGCGTGGTTAGCAAAACGACGCCCGGCCCCATGCTGAGCTTTCCCTGGCCAAGCTGATCGGCGGTAGCCGTGGGGATAACGAAGGTTGGCCCGACGCCCCAAATCAATTTGCTTGGCTTTGCTGGGGAAAAGAAGAACGTGGGGTTCATGTCGCCGAGCCCAAACCAGCCTTGAGATGTCTGACTGACGTTCGGCTGCCAGACGATCGGCTGAATAATGCGAGCAATCAGGTTCCAGTTCTCGCTGATGCTAATAGGAATGACGGGCTGGATATTCAATACATTTAGAGTGCGGTCATAGGGTCCAGCCCCAAAAGCCGTATTGTTCTGGAGCGGCACGCTGATCATCGAGGCGACAGGATTCTGCGCAGCCTTCGCCAGAGCTTCGGTGTCTCCCTCTGTCGCAGGTTGCGCCCCGGCGGTGTTAGCCGTAGCCGGTTCGCTCTGCGAGTCATCCTGAGCGGACGCTAGCATTCCCAACAGGATGATTGGACACAGCAACAAGAGCGGTATAACTCGCAACACAAGCCTAAACACAAGTACTCTTCTTTGAGTTAGTCGCATTTTTTGTTTCATTTCATTTTCACCACGTCGTCCGGCTTCCAGGTCTGGTCGTAGAACTCTGTGCCGCTGCCGTAGAGTCGAATGGTGACGAGGAAGGCGCGGCCTTTCAGCGTCTGGATCCAGTTCTTCTCGTTCACACCCTCTGGCTTGGTTGGGCCGAAGTAGAGGTCAATTGACCCATCCGCGTTCTGCACCCTGTCGAATGTGTTGCGGGACGGAAACGGCTGATCCGTCTCCGGCATCGTGCCGTCGGCCGGGTTGTAGATGGTCACTGCCCAATAGAGTTTGGCCGGGATGCCCGGCGGAAGATGCAGCTTGTAGAACTTGCTGCCATCCAGCAGGTCGCCGTCCTTGTCCCGCATTGTGGAGGGATACTTCGAGCCTTGGTTGATCGACCCCATGACCATGCCCGGCGACGATGAGTAGGCGACTTGGAAGAATGAATCACGCTGGTCCACGTCGAGATAGCTGGGGCGGAACCATTCGGCATCAACACCGGCCCAGGCGTTAAAGTACTGCCGGTCGGTGTAATAGAGCTCCTTGTGATCTGCCCGGCCTGCGAGACGCCACGCAAAGATCATCTTCGGCGCGGTTTCGACGGCCTTGGTCAACGCGGCCTTTTCCGCTGCATTCGGCGTGAAGGGCAGACCTTTAACGATGCCGATCGAGGCGAGGACGCCGCGCACTTCCGGCGTGATGGCCGCTACCCGTTCATAGTCCACAAACGCCTTCAATTTCTCCCAGTAAGAGAAGTCCGTGGGATACATCATGTTCACGCGGATGTTCGAGGCGTTCGGGAACTGCATCGGCTTACGCTCCCGATCCAACGCTTCCAGGGGATAGACACGTGTCGTCTCGGCCAGCGCCACGGCGTCTCTGACGTCGGAGCCGTTCTCGCCCTGCTTCAGCACGGTGCGGAAAAAGAGGAAGACGTTGTAGGTCGAAGACTTGAAAGCGAAGTAACCGCTTGGCACTTGGCCTTCATAATCCGGCGGAAGTAGCAGATAGAGCCCACCGCGAGCGCGGTCGGGCCCGATGGCCCCAACGTCCGTGATGGTCTTCTGCCAGAAATCGGTGAACATCCCGATGACGTTCGGCGGGGCATACACGACGAGCGGCCCGGTCGCTTTGAGGTCGAGGTAGCTCATCGAATAGATGACGTCGCAATTCGGCGTTGGCACCCAGGTCTTGGCGTTCATCCGATCCTTCCAGACCGGCAGCACGTTGTAACCCTTGCCAAACTTTCCCTCCGAGCCGTCGCGCATGCCAATGGTATTCAGGATTGGCAGCGTCAGCATGTAAGCCTCGATGCCGCGTTGGTAGAGGCGCTCTTGGATCAATTGCTGGTCGGCCGTCTTGTCCGGCCATGTGCCGTCGTACATCTGCTTCACCAGCGGTGGCATGGAGTCTTGTGCCTGCGCGACGACGGGTGCGAATGCAGCCGCGCAGGCGAGCGTGGCGGCGAGGATGGTTCTTGTTTTTATTCCTGTATTTTCCATAGTTGTATCTTTGCAGTCCCTGATTGGGCTACTCACTTCACCTCATCCATGTCAGGCAATTGCCACGACTTGTCGAAGTAGGCTTCCTTCGGCCCGTAGAAACGGAAGTAGGTGAACCAACCTTTGTTTGGCATGGTCATCACGTAGTTGGCGTTGGCGCGTGCCGGCTTGCGCGGACCGAAATAGAGATCTACTGAACCATCGGGGTTCACTTCGAGGTCTTTCGTTCGGGATGAAATATCCGCCGCGCCTTGTGGCGTGATCATCGGACCGCGTGTCAGGTTGTCGTAGATCGTAAACGACCAGAACAACTCGACCGGAGGGTTCGGCGGCACGCGCAGGTGATAGCTCTTGCCGCCATCGAGCCACGCGCCGGTATTGTCTTTTTGCGCCTCGAGATAGAGCTGTCCGAAGCCGAGCGTGCGGCCCTGCATGCCAACTGTATTGCCGATCGCTTCATAGAACCACGACCCGCGCTCATCAATCTGGCCATAGCCTTTGTAAGTCTGGTCCAGTTCGACCATGAGGGCGTACTCCCAATGCTTGTCCGGCCAGACTTCCGTGCCCTCTACTCGTTTTGAATAGGCTGTCAGACGCCCGAGCAGATCGCCGACTACCGCCGCTTCGGTGAGAACCTTTTTCTGACTATCGGTGGGTGTGAACGGCCTGCCCTGCACGATGCCAAGGGGCAGCATCATGCCGTAAAAAAAGCGGTCACGCTCCTCAGGTACTTCGAGTGCAAGTACATCGTGGAGGTATTGCCAATACCTTAGATCACGCGGTTGCTCTGAGCTCCACGTCTTGTCGCCGACCGGAATGAATTTTGTCGCTGGCGGGTTGGGCCGGTCGTCATAGGCATAAAGCTTGTACTTGCGGACGGTTGCTTCGGCGACGGCCGGATCGGCGCCAAGGCCACGCGTCGCGAACCAGACCTGATTCGACTTCGAACGCACAGTGATGAACTCAGAGTTCTTGGGGTCAGGCGCTCCTGGAGCCAGTATCAGAAACTTGCCGCCCTGTCCCTTATCGGGACCGGTCTGGCCCACGTCGGTGATTGGCCGCTGCCAGATATCAAGCACGCCGCCCGCCGAGGCACCAGCCGGTACGATAATGACGAGCGGACCCTGTTTTTCAAGGTTCCAGAAGCTCATCGCGTAGATGGTGGTGAGGTTCGGCGTCAGCATCCCGGCCTTATCTTTGAGCGTGACGTAAAGGACTACTTCGCCATCCTTGGCGCCGAATACATTGAGATGGGCGAGATGCAGGCCCTGGAATCCGACCGCCGGCAGGCCCCAAAGATAGGCTTGCGTGGCACGTTGAAAGTCACTCTCGTTAAAAAGTTTTTGGGCTGCTTCGGCAGTCGGGAAGCCGTTGACGGTCTCTATCTTGCCGATGCGTGTGTCAATGACCTGGGCGAATGCTCCAGTTGTTGCCAATGCCAGCACCCCGATGAGTGCCGCGGAGAGGATACAACTGCCTGTAATTTTCATGATTACGTCCATTCTGGATTTCGTTGGTTTGTTCATATCGTGCGGTTCAGGCCGCCGGCTCTCCGGATGGCGTCGAGCACTTCGGCGCCGGAATCGGACTTGCGGAAGTAAGCCGTGCAACCTGCAGCTTCGGCCTCTGCGCGTATGTCAGGATTGTCGTGAGCCGTGATGAAAATGATCGGAGGATGGCAGCCTTCGGCCGTCAGTCGGCGTGCGAGTTCGATGCCGGACATGCCATCGAGCTGGATGTCGAGCAGCAGGCAGTCGAACTGAGGATGCTTCGTATCCGCGAGGAACGCCTCCGCTGAGGCATAGGTGATTGGCTGAATGCCCCCCGCACGCAGCAGCCTGCCAAGTGATCGGCAAAGGTGTTCGTCGTCGTCAACGACGGCGACGTAGATGAGTGTGGTTTTGCTCACTGGGGACCTATAAGCACCATAGGCCTCGGCGGGGACTGCCGACTACTGCCCTTTAGGGAAGGTTGGCGTGGACGCCTCGAAGATGCCCGCTTCCAGCGTAAGCCGTGTGAGCTCCGCGACCGACTGCACGCCCAGTTTCGTCGTTATTGCCGTGCGGTGCAGCTTCACCGTCCGCTCGTGTATGCCGAGATCGGAGGCGATCTGCTTGTTGAGCCTGCCCTGCACGACATGGGAGAGCACTTCGAGCTCCCGTTCGCTGAGCGCGTCGAAGCGCGCGCGCAACTCACGTTGCCGGGCACGCTCCTCGCGTTCGCGCGTATCGCGGACAAGGGCGCGCCTCACCGCATCGAGCAGCTTTTCTTTCGGCGCGCGCTTTTCCAGAAAATCCACGGCCCCGCCACGCATCGCGCGCACGCTCGACGGGATGTCGCCGTGGCCGGTGAGGAAGAGAATCGGCAGCGGATTGTGCGATCGCGCGAGCGCCGATTGCAGATCGAGTCCGTTCATTCCGGGCATCTGCAAATCAGCCAGCACACATCCCGGCGCATCGGTATCGTGCTGCGCGAGAAAGTCGCTCGCTGACGAAAATGTCTTCACCGCGAACCCGCTCGCCCGCAGCAGCCGCGAGGCCGCTGCAAGAAAAGACGGATCGTCATCGACGATCTGAACGGTAGGTTCGGTCACGCTCATTTCGCGGCGGCCTCCTCCGCGATCGGCAGCGTGAAACGAAACGTTGCCCCACCGCTTTTGTTGTTTTCCGCCCAGAACCGTCCGCCGTGCGCCTCAATGATTGTGCGCGAGATCGGCAAGCCCATGCCCATACCGTCCGGCTTGGTGGTGAAAAAAGGATCGAAGACGTGTGCGAGTTTGTCATCGGGGATGCCGGTACCGGTATCGCTCACGGCGATCTCGACGGTCTGCGCTCCGTCGAGCAACGCGGTCACACTGATCCGCCGGTCCTCCAGGCTCGCCCCACTGAGCGCATCCATTCCGTTGAGAATGAGGTTGAGCAACACCTGTTGAAGATGCACGCGGTCGCCACGCACGGGCGGCAAATCGCCTGGCACGCCCACGTCAAGCTTCACGTGCCGCGCCGCAGCGTCAACCCGCACGAGGGCCCTGACATCGCCAACGAGTTCGCCCACATGGATTGGCCGCGTACTGAGATTTTGCCGCTTGAGCAGCCCGCGCATCCGGTCGATGACGGAGCCCGCACGCTGGTCGTCCTCGCGGATGTCGGCAATGATCGCGCGGATTTCGTCGAGGTCGGGTGATGCTTCCTGCATGAAAAGCTCCGCCGCCTCCGCGTTGCGCAAGATCGCGCCTAGCGGCTGGTTAATCTCATGCGCCAGAGCCGTGGCGAGTTGGCCCATCATCGTGACACGGCCCACGTGAGCGACCTGTTGCCGCAAGAGCTGCGTCTCCAACTCGGCTTGTTTGTCCGCAGTAACATCGCGGGAGGCGCCGCGTATCCGGACTGGCTGGCCAGTGGCGTCAAATTCGACACGGCCGTGGGAAGTGATCCAGCGTATTCCGCCATTCGGCAGCATCACCCGGAATTCCGCCTCGTATCGACCTTCGCCAGCGACCGCCGCCCCCACGGTCTGCCGGAAGCCTTCGCGATCGTCAGGGTGCAGCCTCTGCAGAATGGCACCGAGGTCTAGCCGCTCCGACGGCGCGAATCCGAACAACTTCCGCCACTTGTCGCTCGCCCAGATTTCGTTCCGCGCGAGGTCCCGAATCCAGATGCCAAAGTTGGCGGCATCGACGGCCAAACTCATCCGCTCTTCGTTCTCGCGCAACCCGGCTTCGCTGGCCTGTAACTCACCGACGAGTTGCGATGCGAGCAGGACGTCACGGCCCAACTCGTAAGCCATCACCAGGACCAAGCACAGGTAAAACGGACTCACGGTGAGCGGCGCCTGAACCTTTCCCCAAAAGATCAGCATGCTCTCAACTAGCCCGACCAGCACTAAGAGCACGACACTGCCACCAACCATCAGCGCCTTCCGGCGGTCGCCCCGCCGCCAGGCAGTGACACTGGCATCGCCGACAAAGATGACGAGGAGTACTAAACTCAACTGGCCGAGCACCATCCAGGGATTGGGCACGCCCTCGGCGACCGCGACAGATTCTCCGAGAAGCGGGATGTGTCGTAAGGCTGTGATCTCGCGGTAATTGAGATTCTGACCGACCAGGAAATTAGGCAGTAGTGCGAAGGTACGCAGGCCGCAAGTCGCCCACGCGAGCCATGGCCGCCCGGCCTTCAGGTAGAGCCACACGAACCCGACGAGAGACACGGTCCACAGCCATATCGATACCTGCCCCCATCTCAGGGCTGTGCCGAATTGTCCTGGCGTTTCCGCCAGCATCATCGACAACTCGGAGAACGCGAAGCCCGCCGCGGCCACCGCCGTTAAGGAAAAGAGCAGATTGACCCACGCCGTGCGATTCCTGCACCAGACCAGCAAATAAATCCCCGCCAGCGTGATACACGCCGACGCAATCGTCGACCAGATGATAGTCACCCAACTCATTAGGACTCAGTGATCCAGGAATCTATTGACGCACCCGTGGCGGGACGGACGCGTTGCACATGGGCATCTTACCCCACAAAAAGTTATCCCAACCACCTAGAGAATGAAGAAGGGAGGTGTTAGTATCTTGGCGCTTCAGAGAATGGCAAAGATCTGCGGGCGTACATTAGCTGCCCTGATAGAAACCACTCAAGTGAATGCTGGCGGTATTTGATTGTTCCGGGCTCCGCCAGGAATCCTCAAGTCGTCCACAAGGCCTTTCCACCTCCCGGGCCGCTTTCTTTGCTCTTGCTGGCGTCACCGGGCACGATCAGTCCTGCTAAACGATAGATCCCTTGTCTCTACGAATCGGGCGTTCCGAAGGGTTGGACCACGGCAAGTTAGCTAGAACCACCTCCTGGAAAATGTATGGGACTGCTCAACGTCCAGGCACCATCGGTTCATGACACCTATATCCTAGCTACCTCGCCGTTCGCAAGAATTAATGGCAATTCAGTGTCGGTAGCCTCACGCTCCCGAGGAATGATCAGCTCGACGACCCGATGTTGTGCCTCTCGCTTTGCCTGTAGCCGAGCCTGAGAATAAATCTCCAGCGTGCACCGGCAGTTCGCGTGGCGCATGAGTTCCTGCACCACTTTCACATTCTCCCCGTTTGCCATCAGCATTGTAGAAAAGCTGTGCCGGAACGTGTGCCAGCCGATGTGTTTCTTAATCCCGGCACGGGCAGCTGCCGGGCGCACCACGCGAGAAAGAAGGATGTCGGGCCAGTACGGGTTTCTGCCCCGACTGTGAGGGCTCGCGAACACCCAGTCAACAGGCTGGCCGTACGTGCAGTCCTGCTTCCAAGCCCAGAGCTCTGAAGCCAGCGTCAGATCCAGCGGCACAGGTTTTCGAGAGGCCTCGGTCTTGCAGTTGCCCACAACATTCAGATAGATCGAACGCCGGACATTGATTTGCAAGCGTTCAAAATCAATGTCTTCCCACTTGAGTGCGAGGAGCTCGCTGCGTCGCAACCCGGTGGCTGCATCCAGGAGAACCATCACACGAAAGCAGTCACTCAGCTGGGAGAGCAGCGCTCGCAATTCTTCAGGTTCCAGATACTCCGGGATTGTTTGCCGCTTGGCACCCTGGCGCACGAGAAGGATGGGGTTCTTGCCCTGCTCCAGCCACTCCTGCCGAATAGCATGATTGAAGAGCACTCATCACATTGCGGATCTTCGCCTTTGTCGAGGGAGCGAGCGGATTCCCGTCTGTGCGGGTTAGTTGACGAAGCCACTGTTCTACAGCCGTTGTGCGGACGGCCCGGATGTTCAAGCTGCCCCACGCAGGCCTGACCCATCGGGCGAGAAAGTCTTTGTAAACAGTCTTGGTCCCGTGCGACTTCCCTCCGTCTGATGGATCACCGCCGAGTTCCATCCTTGTGTAATGATCCACTAAGTCGGCGACCGTAACCAACTGTTCTCGCTGTCGGTTTCTCGCCTCGTTGATGGACACTCGGAGGCCGTTACTGGCGTGCCAAGCCTCTTCAATATTCGGGTGTTGCTGAACGGTTCCGATGACCGCCTTGCGGCGTACTCTCTGCCCGGTAAGTTCGATGTCCCACCAAAGAAATTCCCAACAGTCAGGTCCCGTCTTGCGATGGCCAAGCCGAAGATATCCTCGTTGATAGCGTGCTCGCATTTTCCCTCCTTCGGTGATGTTTGCACCGGAGAAAGGGTATGACTGCGAGCGTCAGGAGGGCGACCCGCTGGTTGTCGCTTGACTTACAATGGCGTTCGTGCGGCACCAGGTGTCCCAAATTTTCAACCCACAATCCAACCCACAAAAAGCGATGTCTTGCACAACTTGTTGACACGGTAGAGGTCAGGAGTTCGAGTCTCCTCGTGCCTACCATTTCTTTCAATTAGTTAGCTTCTCGGACCCCGCTCTGCAAGGCTCCAAATGGCTCCATTAAGCGCGGGCAGGGGACGTTCCACACTTCCTCGAACCAGACTTATGGGGAACTCAGGGTCTCACCAGCCACAATCCGCCAGTGCATTCCAGTTCCCCCTGTTTTCCCCCTGTTGCACAAGCCTGCTCGCTCGCCTAGAATTTCCTGTCCAAGAAATACTGCGGCCTCAGCCCGGTCATGTGCCTGAAAGCAATTGTCATCGCGGCGTTTGTCCTGCGAGGGAGCAGAGTGGAGTCGCCAATGAAATTCAGAACGATTGGATCGGCGGTCTGATGTTCGCGCTGGGCGCGAGCCTGAGTATTGTTCCTGGCGTGGCGCGGGAGAAGAACCCGGAGCGCAAATGCCTATTTCGGGGAAATCACCCACCTTCATACCAGATGGTCAGTGGATGCACGGATCTTCGGCAACTGCATCACAGGGCCGGACGATGCATACAAGTTCCCAAATCGTTGAGTTTATGGGGTGCAACGCGCGCATGCGCTTCACCTGCGTGGGATCATAGTCGTGCCAGTCATTAGGACGGAGGCAGTTATGAAGACGAGAGTTGCGGCAACGGCAGCTTTGGCGTTGGTCCTTTTCAGCATCAGCGCCCTCACTTCTTGCAACAAAGCAAAAACCTCAGAACAAGCGCCAGTCGGCCAGACTGGCCAGACCTCGAATCCTGAGCAGGCTCCGAAGCCCAACCCCGACCGCAATGCCTATTTCGGCGAGGAACACATCCACACCAGTTGGTCGGTGGATGCCTGGCTCATGGGCAACCGCCTCACCGGACCTGATGACGCCCTCAAGTATGCTCAGGGCCAGACCATTAAGCATCCCCTGGGTTACGACATCAAGATCGACACGCCCATGGACTTCATGGGTGTGACCGACCACTCCGAGTACGTCGGCGTTACCAAGGAAGCCAACACGCCGGGTTCGGCGCTCAGTAAGCTGCCCGCAGCTCAGCCTCTTATTCTCACGGATCCCAATAACCAGGCGGATATTCAGAAGGTCTTCACGTACCTCGTGAATATGCTCGCCGGACCTCCGGTGAAAGCTCTGATGAGCCCCGAGGTGGCCGGCTCGATCTGGAAGGACAACGTCAAGATCGCCGACGAGAACAATCATCCGGGCAAGTTCACTGCTTTCTGCTCGTACGAGTACACCTCCGCCCCTGACAACCGGAACCTGCACCGCAATATCTTCTTCCGCGATTGTGACAAGGTGCCGGTGATGCCCTACAGCGCTCTGGACTCCTGGCATCCCGAAGACTTGTGGAAGTGGATGGACACACAGCGCAAGGCAGGCAATGAGTTGCTGGCCATTTCGCATAACGCCAACTTGAGCGACGGATGGATGTATCCGACCGACGTTGACAGTTTCGGCCGCCCCATCGACGCAGCCTGGGCATCCGCCCGCGACCGCAACGAACGCCTGGTCGAGATCAAGCAGATCAAGGGACAGTCGGAGACCCATCCCTTGCTCTCGCCCAATGACGAGTTCGCCAACTACGAGCTCTTCACCGGCCTGCTCGGTGCGCCACCGACCGTTGGCCGGGTCGATCACATTCAAGGAAGCTTTGCCCGCCAGGCACTGAAAGACGGCATCACCATGCAGGACGTGCGCGGCTACAATCCTTACAAATTGGGCATGGCTGGTGGCTCCGACTCCCACAACACCGGCAGTCCGTACCGCCAGGACAATTTCTACGGCGGTCACGCTCAGATCGACGGAACCGTTGACCGGCGCATGGCCGGGGTCATGGCGTTTGGCACGATTGACGTTCGCCTGGAGAATCCGGGCGGACTGACCGGCGTATGGGCCGAGGAAAACACTCGTGCGTCCATTTGGGACGCGATGTATCGCAAGGAAACCTTCGGCGTCAGCGGCCCGCACATCAAGGTTCGCTTCTTCGGCGGTTGGGACTACAACAAAGACATCCTGAACGCCAGTGACTGGGTGCATCAGTCGTATGCGAAGGGCGTCCCCATGGGCGCCGACCTGCCTCCCATGAAGGGCACGGCTCCGACGTTCGTGGTCTGGGCGGTGAAAGACCCGACCTCCGGCAATCTCGACCGCATCCAGGTCATCAAAGGCTGGACCAAGAATGGCCAGAGCTTCGAGAAGATTTTCGACGTAGCCTGGTCCGGCGACCGCAAGCCCAACAAGTGGTCAGGCAGGGTTCCGGCAATCGAGAGCACGGTGGATCTGGAGAAGGCCACCTACACCAACACCGTGGGTTCGACGGAACTGAAGACCGTCTGGACCGATCCCGAATTCGATGCCAGCCTGCATGCGTTCTACTACGCCCGGGTGCTCGAAATCCCCACCCCGCGCTGGACCCTCATCCAGTCCGTCAAGGCCGGCTTGACCCCGCCGGACGTGGTTCCACTGACCGGACAGGAACGCGCCTGGTCTTCGCCTATCTGGTACACCCCGAGCGCCGATGCGCGCAAGAACGCGCCCGCCGGCATGACGGTGACCGACCTCAAGGCAAAGAGTGCAACCCAGTTGGGCGATGCGCAACTGAAGGCGCTGATCGTGGGCAAGGCCTTCTGGGTGCGCAACAACGCGACCGGTGAGCAGTTCAGCGTCGCCTACACGGCCGAGGGTAATAGCAATATCTGGCATATCGGCCATAGCGCCACCACTCCCAGCTATGTTGGCGACCCGGTGCGCCATGGCTATGAAGGTGTAACCACTTCCTACAAGATCGAAGGGGGCAAGGTGGTGACGAACATCTCCCAGACTCCGTTCTCGATGACGATCTACAAGCTGGGTGACACCTATTATGGCGCGCGCAGCAACGAATTCGGCTACGCCAACTACGAGATCATTCCGAGCCCGCAGTTCGTGCTCAATCCGCTGACCGCTACGCTCAACACCTTTTCGATCGAACTGGGGCTGAACGAACAGCAGAAACAGCAGATTGTCCCCTTCCTGCAGGACGAGGCAAAGCAACTGGGGGCGCTAAAGAAGAACACCTCGCTCAAGCCTCTGGAGAAGATAGAGCAGTTGAAGCAAATCGGCAGCGCCATCGATGCCAAGATCACGCCGCTCCTCAATCCTGAGCAGCAAAAGAAGTTCCAGTCCCTGCGTGACGAGGCGCGACGGAACATGATCGAGAAGATGGGCAGCCAGGCGATTCAGAAGGCGGAAGCCAAGATCAAGACTGAGATGTAGGGCCAGAAAGCAAGAAAGAATCGCTGGGCATGAAGAACAAGGTCCTTGCATTGGCGGCGGCCGCAGAAGCAGGTACAGGCCTGCTTCTGCTAGCCTGGCCGTCGCTCGTGGTTCGCCTGCTCTTCGGCGCAGACATCAGTGGCATCGGTGTCGTAATGAGCCGCATCGCCGGTATTGCCCTGATCGGCCTGGGTGTGGCCTGCTGGCCCTCCAACTCTGCCTCCCAGCCGCTGAACGGAATGCTGACGTATAGCACGCTCGCCATGTTGTACCTTACATACATCGGCGTCCGTGGAGAATTCGCTGGGGTGTTGTTGTGGCCGGCAGTTGTGGCGCATGCGATTCTTAGCGCTTTTCTCGTCCGCGCGCGATTCAAGAGTGAAAAGATGCCGGCGGCGTAAGAACCTGAACCGATGATCTGCCGTCCTTGGTTGGAGACAGTTGGTGAATGAAGTGTCCGTAGTTGTTGAGGCGCAGCCTGCGACCGAATCGTTGCGGCGGCGCCAGTCTTTTCTTCCCCGGCTAGAACATTGGGTGCGCGAGCCGCTGCTGCATTTCCTTCTGCTGGGTGTCGTGCTGTTTGCCGCGTATGCCTACATGCAGCGCGGCCGTGGCGGAGTCGAGTCTTCCAAGCAGATCGCCCTCAGCCTCGACGACCTACGCACGATGGATATGTACTTCGAATCGCAATGGCATCGCCAGCCGACGCCCGCCGAGTTTCAAGCCATGGTCGAAGACAAGGTCCGCGAGGAGGTTCTTTATCGCGAGGCGCTCGCCATGGGCCTGGATAAAGACGACACCATCGTGAAGCGCCGCATGGCGCAGAAGATGCAGTTCCTAGCCGAAGATGTGGCCGCCGCTCACGAGCCTTCCACCGCGGAACTCAAGGCTTGGTTCGAGAAGAACAGCAACAAGTTCGCCCTGCCCAGCCGCTACAGCTTCCGCCATCTTTACTTTTCGCCGGACAAGCGTGGAAAGAACGCTCAGGACGACGCTGCTGAGGCCTTGGCTAAGATCTCCAGCCAGCCCGAAGACTCCAAGCTCGCCGCCTCGCTCGCCGACCAGTTCATGTTCCAGGACTACTACGGCGACCGCGCGCCCGACGCTCTGGCGAAGGAATTCGGTCCCCAATTCGTGGTGGCCTTGGAGAAGCTCAAACCCGGCTCGTGGCAAGGGCCGATTGAGTCGGGATATGGCTGGCACCTGGTGTATGTTGACACGGTCATTCCCGGGCGCATCCCGGCGTTCGAGGAGATGGAACCGGATGTAAGAACCGCCTGGCTGGGCGAACAGAAGAAACAAGCCTGGCAGAAGGCTTATACGGAGATGCGTGCCAAATACACGGTGCTGCTGCCCGCTCCTCCCGAAAAGGGGGCCGTGCAGACTCCGGGTCCGCCGCCGAAGAAACAAGTACCTGCACCCTCCGGCGAGGGACCGCTGTGACCTGCTTTCGTGCTCGCGTCGCCTGGCTCGCGGCTTGTTTGCTGCTTGCCGTCTCGGTCGCCTCGGCCCACGAGTNNCATACCTCGAAGTCAAGGAAACCTCCGCCGGACAATTCAGCCTGCTCTGGCGGACGCCCGTACTCGCAGGCATGCGCCTTCCCATCGTGCTCAAGCTCCCCGACGATGTGAAGAACTTGCGAGAACCCAGCGTACAGGAACTTGCGGACTCCTTTTTGGAACGACGCTGGATTGACGCAGGGCCAAACGGTCTGGCCGGTAAGCGCATCGAATTCCCCGGCCTGCAGGGAACCATCACTGACGTGCTAGTCCGGGTCGAGATGCTCGACGGACGAAGCTGGACGACTATCGTCCACCCCTCGCAGCCATGGGTGGAGATCACGGCAGCCCAGACCCGATTGGAGGTGATGGGCACCTTCATCGTTCAGGGCATCCGGCACATTCTCTTCGGCGCCGACCACATGCTGTTCGTGCTGGGACTGCTGCTGATCGTCAAAGACCGCTGGATGCTGCTAAAGACCATTACGGCCTTCACCGTCGCGCATAGCATCACGCTCGCGATTGCGACCCTCGGCTACGCCGAGGCTCCCGTGCTCCCGTTGAACGCGGCCATTGCGCTCAGCATCCTCTTCCTGGGCCCGGAGATCGTGCGCTCGTGGCGCGGTGAAACCAGCTTCACCATTCGGCATCCGTGGGTTGTGGCGTTTGCGTTTGGACTGCTTCACGGCTTTGGCTTTGCCAGCGCTCTCACCAGCGCCGGATTGCCCAAGGCGGAATTGCCGGTTGCACTGCTGTCTTTCAATGTTGGAGTCGAGATTGGTCAGCTTTCGTTCGTCGCGCTCATTCTCTCGCTGGAGCGCGCTTTCCGCATCCTCGAAGTGCACTGGCCGCGCTGGGCCGAAGCGCTTCCCGGCTACACGGTGGGTTCGCTTGGAGCTTTCTGGACAGTGCAGCGTCTGGCTATCATGTTCGGAGGCGCGCGATGAACACGACTCGACACAATCCTCTGATCCAAGCGATGGCGTTGGCCGTGTTTGTGTTCCTGTGTGCTCAGACGGCTCTTGCCCACCCGCAGAAAGGCGAAGCCGTTGGGTTCCTCACAGGCTTTCGCCACCCGATCTCGGGACTCGACCACGTGCTAGCTATGGTTGCGGTCGGTCTGTGGGGTGCGCAACTCGGTTCTCCGGCGATTTGGGTTCTGCCTGTCGCGTTTCCCATGGTGATGGCTGCCGGCGGGATGCTGGGACTGATGGGAGTGCCGCTGCCGGGAATCGAATATGGAATCGCTCTCTCGGCAATCCTCCTTGGCGCCGCAGTAATGTTCGAAGTGCGCCCGCCCCTGGGTGTTGCCGCGGCGCTGGTTGGCTTCTTCGCCATATTCCACGGGCATGCACACGGAACCGAACTGCCGCCCGGCCAAAGCGCGCTGCTTTATAGCATGGGCTTCGTCATCGCGACAGGGTGCTTGCACGCGTTGGGGATCGGGATCGGTACGGTCCATCGATGGGCGTGGGGACAGAAATTGCTGCGGGTTGCCGGAGGATTGGTTGTTGTCGGGGGCACATTCTTCATGTGGAAGGCGGTCGCATGAAAGGTGCGACCCAATCTCGTCTGCCCTTGTACGCATTTGTTGTATTCACATGTGTCATGTGCGTGTTCCCCGCCGAGGCCCACCTCAACTCCACCGGTATGGGGCCGTTCTACGACGGCCTGATTCACTTCCTCATGAGCCCCGAGGACATTGTTCCGGTGCTCGCCCTCGCGCTGTTGGCTGGCTTGCGCGGTGCTCGTTACGGGCGGCGGGCACTGTTCACTCTTCCCGTTGCATGGTTGCTCGGCGGTCTCGCCGGACTAAGCGCTATGACCGCGAAGCCCCATCCATTTATCGCGGCAGCTTGGTTTCTCTTGCTCGGAGGATTGCTGGCCGCCGACGCGAAAGTTTCATTGCGCGTGACTACCGCCCTTGCCGCGCTACTGGGCCTCTATCACGGATACTTGAATGGAATCGGCATGGGTCAGTTCGACACTGCCGCGGTAGCGCTTCTCGGACTGGTTTTTGCGGTGTTTATCCTGATCGCCCTCGCTGCGGCGTTCGTAGTTCGGCTACGTACACACTGGGCCCGAATTGCCGTCCGCGTCGCCGGAAGCTGGATCGCAGCCAGCGGTCTCTTGATGCTCGGTTGGGCAGTTCGAACACGTTAGGAGGTCCCTCAATCGCAGTCGCCAACGAAAAAGTGACGGCGGGGGCAACGTCCGAGGCGCAAGAGTCCGCCCCCTGTTCGACTCCTAACTATCACGGTCCCGAAACCGGCTTCTGGGAGATGTGCGGGACTGCTCAAAGTCTAAGGCACAATCGGGTCATGGCATCTCCATCGTGGCGGCTCCCCCTATTCGCAAGGATCAAGGGCGATTCACTATCGTTGGCCTCGCGCTCCCGAGGGATGATGAGTTCGACGACCCGATGTTGTGCCTCTCGCTTCGCCTGTAGCCGAGCCTGAGAATAAATCTCCAGTGTGCACCGGCAGTTGGCATGACGCATGAGTTCCTGTATGACCTTTACGTTTTCGCCGTTCGCCATCAACATGGTGGAAAAGCTGTGCCGGAACGTGTGCCAGCCGATATGCTTCCGAATCCCCGCACGCGCAGCCGCCGGGCGCACCACGCGAGAAAGTAGGATGTCCGGCCAGTACGGGTTTCTGCCCCGACTATGAGGACTCGCAAATATCCAGTCATTAGGCTGGCCGTACGCGCTGTCCTGCTTCCAGGTCCAGAGCTCTGAAGCCAGAGTCAGATCCAGCGGCACAGGTTTTCGAGACGCCTCGGTCTTGCAATTGCCTACAACATTCAGATAGATCGAACGCCGGACATTGATTTGCCATCGTTCAAAATCAATGTCTTCCCACTTGAGCGCGAGGAGTTCGCTGCGCCGCAGTCCGGTGGCTGCATCCAGAAGAACCATCACACGGAAGCAGTGATCGAGTTGGGAAAGCAGCGCCCGCAATTCTTCGGGCTCCAGGTACTCTGGAATGGTTTGCCGCTTAGCACCTTGACGGACGAGAAGGATGGGGTTCTTGCCCTGCTCCAGCCACTCATGCCGGATAGCATGATTAAAGAGCACGCTCATCAAATTGCGGATCTTCGCCTTGGTCGAGGGAGCGAGCGGACCGCCGTCTGCACGCATCAGTTGACGAAGCCACTGTTCTACAGCCGTTGTGCGAACGGCCCGGATGTTCAAGCTGCCCCACGCAGGCCTGACCCATCTGGCAAGAAAGTTCTTATATACAGTCCTGGTGGCGTGTGACTTTCCTCCGTCTGATGGATCAACGCCGAGTTCCGTCCTAGTGTAATGATCCACTAAGTCGGCGACCGTAACCAATTGTTCTCGCTGCCGGTTTCGAGCCTCGTTGATGGACCCCCGCAGACCGTTGCTGGCTTGCCAAGCCGCTTCAATATTCGAGTATTGCTGAACGGTTCCTATGACCGCCTTGCGGCGTACTCTCTCCCCGGTAAGTTCGATGTCCCACCAAAGAAATTCCCAGCAGTCCGGTCCCGTCTTGCGATGGCCAAGCCGAAGATATCCTCGTTGGTAGCGTGCTCGCATGTTTCCTCCTCCGGTAATGTTTGCACCGGAGAAAGGGTATGACTGCGAGCATCAGGAGGGCGACCCGCTGTGTGTGCTCAGCTGTCTCTTAACTTGCAGATGGCGTTCGTACGCAGAAGGTATACCCAAATTTTCAACCCACAACCCAACCCACAAAAAGTGATGCCTTGTATGACTTCCGCGTGCTTAGGCAGTCCCCGCGGTCTTGTAAGTCGTTGTAAAACCTATGAGCGTTAGATTGACACGGTAGAGGTCAGGGTGCCGCCTCTCAGCAACTCATTTGCCTGAGTCTCGCCGGGTATTTTCATCGCCTTATGTTCAGACTACCAATTGGGTTTGGCTTGGCCGTCCTCGTCGGCATTTCTGACCGGTGTTTCAGGGCGCTCAGCTCTTCGCTTTCGACTCTTCGAGGCGGAGGAGGTGAACGCGGCCGCCGACGTCACTGGCGACGATCATCTTGAGTGCATCGGAGAATGCGCAGCAAAACGCATCGCTGTCGCATGTGAAGGTGGCTAAAACGCCGACCGTTGCTAATTGAGCGAGTCATCCTCGGAGAGAGCAGGGCTGGTAGGGATTCAGCCTGCACATTGACGACGCGGGAGATTCTGTCGGAGTCAATGAGCGAGACGCGGCGGCGGGTGGCGGGGCATGCGGAGGATTATTGTGCAAGATTCGCTTTTTGTTCGATTAAGCTTGGGCAATTCAGGGGCTTTCAAACTGCCAAGAAGTGAGGCCTCTTGTATAAGCTACAATCATTGCCACATGGACGTTCATTCGATAACTCCCGCCCGCGTCTTGAAGACGATACGCGATGGGTCCTCAGTCGATCATCGGGCTCTCGATGAAGCGCTGGCCGGTTGCGAAGGTGATCGCTATCTGATTCGAAAAATGGTCGGCGAGCTGCAGGAAGCAGGGCTGGTCAAGTTCGAAGGCGGCCGCTTCACAGTTACAGACGAATGGATGAAGCTCCAGGGGCTGCTCGGGATAAGCCTGACGACTCTGATCGAGACGGCTCGCGCCGCATCTTCTCTAACTGTTAATCCTGTGTTCGGAATGCCTAGCAAGCTGCCGATACCGGACGTATTCGTCGTTATGTCGTTTGCCCCGGATCTGAAACCGATATACGAAGAGCACATTAGAAAGGTTGTAGGCCAGTTGCAATTAACAGTGGCCAGGGCAGATGACTTTTTTACGGCGCACGCTGTGATTGAGGATATTTGGACGGCCGTATACCGCTCAAGACTGATAATCGCCGATTGCACTGGGCGGAATGCGAACGTGTTCTATGAGATCGGGATGGCCCACACGGTTGGTAAGCCGGTCATCTTGACGACGCAGAACCAGGCGGATGTACCTTTCGATCTTAGATCCGTCAGATACATCCACTATGCCTATACGCCACCCGGAATGCGAATCTTTGAGGACCACCTGGCAAGGACCATCTCTGGCTTGATCAAAGGCACCGAATAGTTTCCTACAAAGCACGCGCGGATGGGTTTGAAACATCTTGATGGCTGCCCAACCCCTGGCGCAAGCCAAACCTGCAAAAGAGTCGGAATCTCAATCCACAATCCAACGCACGAAATGAGATGTCTTGTACGACGGGAGCATTGCACTTTCATTGCACAGAATGTGCCGAACAGGGGCCTTTTACCCGAAAACCGCGTGTCATCTCCGAACATAAGTCACTGAGTCCAAACAAAACAGGCATGGGGACGTAATTTTAGGAAACCGCTGCTCTATCCATCTGAGCTACAGGGCCATTCGTCCTAGCAGGTATTGACTACTTTAGCTTACCGCAGGCGAGAGTTACGAATTGTCTGCCCGGTTGCCTGACGGTAGGGATGCCGGGGGCTTTCCCAGCGGTGTGTATCTGTCTTCACGCAGCGATCTCGTGACAGTTCGACGGAAACCGCGGGCTTTTTCCAACATTCTGCGCTTCCACGGAAGATAGACGGCGACCGGCAACCCGAGAATATAGCATGTCCAAGCTTGAATGCCCCGCGGCTCAGCAGCAAGCCAGAGCACCTGTAGGCCTCCTGTGCACGCAAAGTGGCGCAAAGCAGCAGGACCACGCACATCCAGAAAGCCGAAAAGAGGGGCGATATTTTGGAGAATTCCTCAATTCGCTAGCCGACCCGCATCGATTCGAGCTAGGCGGGCTGCGCCCTGGCGCCACAGGTCGAGGCCACGATCTCCACTGCCTGGGCACACTGTTCGCGATTCACGTCGAGATGGGTGACAAAGCGGATGAGTTGCGGAGCGAAACCATTCGCCAGCACATGGCGCTGCGCCAATTTGCGCGAGAGTTCGTGGGATGTCATGCCTGTGCCCGAAACGTCGCAGATCAAAATGTTGGTCTGCACCTTGGCGGGATCGATCTTGATACCCGGAATTTGTGCCAAGCCATCGGCCAGGACGCGGGCGTTGGCGTGGTCCTGCTTCAGCTTTTGCGGTCCCTGCTCGAGCGCGATCACGCCGGCGGCCGCCAGGATTCCCGCTTGCCTCATGCCACCGCCCAGCGCTTTGCGATAGATGCGGCCACGGTCCATCAACTCCGCACTACCAACCAGCAGCGACCCCACGGGCGCGCCCAGCCCTTTTGACAGACAGAACATGACCGTGTCGGCCTTGGCCGTCAGTTGCCCGACCGGAATGCCGAGGGCGACGGAAGCGTTGAAAGCGCGTGCCCCATCGAGATGGACCGGCAGGCCCGCGTCATGTACCTGGTCGCAGACTTCGTCGAAAATGTCGAGCGGCGTGATGGTACCGCCGGCTATGTTGTGCGTATTCTCCAGCGAAACCAGGCCGGTCTTGGCGGCGTGGTAGCTCTTGGTCTTGAGCTTGGACTGCACGTGCTGCCAGGTAAGAATGCCATCTTCCGCCCACACCGTGCGCGGCACCACGCCGGAGAAGTGCGCCATCATCGCCATCTCGTAATTGAAGACGTGGCCGCGCTCCTCGCAGATCACCTCTTGGCCATGATGGGTGTGCAGCTTGATCGCGATCTGGTTGCCCATGGTCCCGCTGGGAACAAACAGCGCCGCCTCGCGCCCGAAGATGGCGGCAGCCATCGCTTCCAGACGGTTGATGGTCGGGTCTTCACCGTACACGTCGTCGCCGACTTCGGCTTCGAACATGGCCCGCCGCATCTCGGGCGAGGGCTTGGTGACGGTGTCGCTGCGCAGGTCGATGGCAGTAGCGGAAAGGTGCATGCATAGTCCTCTGCAATTAGTGTAAATCCACCACAGAGACACAGAGAATCTTTTAGTTTCGAGTTTCAAGTTTCGAGTTTCAAGTGGTGGGGTGAAACCATTTCAAAACTAAAGAATTCTCTGTGCCTCCGTGTCTCTGTGGTTAATCGTTTCTTCGTGCAGAAATCGCGCGAACACCTCATTCGAGAGCAGACGGCCTCGCGATGTGAGGCACAATCGGTCAGCGCCATGCTCCAGCAATCCGTCGGAAATGAGTTCGGCCATGACTCGCTCGCAGGTGCGAATCGCCTGGTCGCCAAACCGTACCTTTAACGAAGCAAGCGAGATGCCCCGATTCAGCCGCAGTCCCAGAAAGAACGATTCCTCGAGTGCAGCCTGCGCATTGACCAGGGTGCGCGACGCCAGAAGTCGTTCCGCGCGAGCAGCGATGGGGTTCGCGTCATTGGCCGCCGCCGAGTAACCCTCCAGCGAATCTGGAGTGGCAAAACGTACCGCATCAACTCCCGTCGCCTGCAGGTCATCCCCCGCGAGCAGCATGGAGTGCGCATCTACGCCGAATCCGAGATACGGCTGGCGCGTCCAGTACTTCAGATTATGTTTCGAGTCGCGCAGCCCGATGCCGTGCGTGACCGGCCGCGCGAAGTTGGAGATCTCGTACTGCTGCACTCCGCCCTTCGCCAGACGCTGGCACGCGGCGAGGTAGAGGTCGGCGGTCAGATCGTCGTCGGGAACAAAGTGGGCATGGTAGCGGCTGCCACCCGCGAGCACCTCGGCGCCCAGGCGCGAGTCTTCATCCACTTCCAGCATGTACACGCTGACGTGAGGCACACCGCTGGCGAGCGTCTCGCTAAGCGAAAGCTGCCAGCTTTCCTCCGTCTGATGCGGCAGGCCCGCGATCAGGTCAATGCTGATGTTGCCGATTCCGCTGGACCGCAGCCGGGCGATGTCGTCCAGCGTGATCGCTCGCGTGTGCAGGCGACCGACCGACGATGATTCCTTGTCCACGAACGACTGCACGCCCAGGCTCACCCGATTCACGCCGCAGCCCAGCAGCACGTCGACGACTTCGCCGGAGATGGTGCTGGGCGCGCACTCGACCGTGATCTCGGCCGCAGGCTCGACCTCGAAGTTCTTGCGAACGGCCTGAAATAAGCGTTGCAACTGATCGGGCGCCAGCACCGACGGCGTGCCTCCGCCGAGATAGATCGAATCCACGTGGCGGTCCAACTGCCCGCCGAGTTGCCGCGCCATATCGTCGGCGGCTTCGATTTCAGCGCACACCTGGCCGACGTACCGGTCGAACAGCGCGCGCGAAAATACCCCGGAAGCGAAGTTGCAGAAGCTGCACTTCGTCCGGCAAAACGGCACCGAGATGTAAATTCCTTGTGACAAGTAGTTCGCGGAAAACAAAGTCGAAGTACTAAAGTAGTCTTTGGCTATTATCTCTCGGAACACGAACATCGTTGGCCGGGTCTGCGTGCATGCGATGATCGAAAGCTTCAGCCGAGTCGAATCGCGAGTCTCCGTTGGCAATCTCACTCAGGAGCTGAAGAGCGTGTGTGAGAACCTACTTATTGACTTGAGTCTCATCAGCGGTTTTACAGCGGTTCCAGGATTGATGTATCCGCTTGTACTACCCAAGGTACAACCACTCTGGAATTGCTCTAAACAAATGGGCGGAAGCTGATGCCTCCGCCCATTTTCTTGGACCTGTGACCGGGCCAGAAGTTCGGCCTTATTTTTCTACCCGTACAAATTCGCCGCTCGTGGCATCCACGGCAATCCGCAACTTGGCTTCGTCTTGGCTGTTTCCATAGATAACGTGCCATAGCAATCGGTTCTTCGAGGCGTCCCAGTCGAGAACGAAGAGGATCGGTTGCTTGGGGTCTTTTTGCGTGAGTTTCTCACCGCCGTGCTTTTGCGCCACCAAGTAAGCAGCGTCGCTGTCCACCTTCAGAAATCCGAGATCGAATACTGGGGTCGAAGTGTTACTCGGATTCCAAGTGTCCTCGGCGGAAAAGCTAACCCCTGCTTCCGGAGCGTGAGATCCCACCAAACCCGACCAGACAAACAGTTTCATCATGCGCTTAGCTGGAGAGGCAAAGGAGCCGCGCCACAGGCCGCTCTTGCCCTCGTTGACGGGAGCGCCGACTGTAAACTGCGACTGCAAGCGGAATGGTTTCACGTCGGCTGCCCACATGCGGGATGACACGTACAGCTTCTGGAAGGCAGTGCGTCCGGTTTCGTACTGGGCTTGTTTCACGGCAGGTTTGGCCGACGGATGCGATTCATTGCTGCTCTCGCTTTTGTTGCCTGACGAACAGCCAGCCAGCATACAAAGCAGCGTAAGACAGGGGACGACGATCTTTCTCATGAGGTCCTCAGCAGTTAGCAGTTAGCAAGTAGCCTTTAGCTCTTAGCTCTTAGCCTCTATAGCGGATGCAATTCTGCGGCCTGTGAGTTGCTGGTTACCGGTTACTAAGATTGCCAAGCCAGATGCTAACTGCTAACTCAGTGGGCCAGCAGGGCGACACCAGCAGCCACAAACGCGGCAGCCAGCCAGCGGCGATGGTCCACGTGCTCCTTCAAAAATACTCGTGCCGCCAGAGCGTTGGCGATGAAGGTGAGCGATGCGGATGCCGGGCCGACGATACTGACAGCGGCCCAGGACAGCGTCACCAGCAAACTAGCAAACGCCAACGCCATGAACAGCAGCCCCAACATGAATTGTGGGCTGGCGACCACGCGTCGCACGACTTGGAAGAAGCCTTGCGATTTTCGAAGGGCACCCAAGTCGCCGATCTCTTTCATCGCGCGGGATTGCAGTATATCGCCGGAGGTGGCAGTAATGACGATGGCTGCGATTCCCGCCCACGTGGCAGCACCCGTCATGCGTCGCTCTCGGCGCCGGTAGCCACGGAAAGCTGTGCCTCGAGGTGTTCGTGGCTGGCAGGATGATCGAGCTTGGAATGTGCATAGGCTGCCGGTGTTAGCGCAGGTCCGCCTGCCACGAAGCCAACCCCTGCCGTGATCAGTGCGATTCCCAGCCAACGCCCAACCGTTACAGTTTCATGGAGGAAGAACTTGCCAAGCAGGGCCATAAGCACATAGCTGATGGCGGTGGCCGGAAGTACGTACGTCAGATCGGCCCAGGAGAGCGCGCTGAGGTAGCTGCACAAGAACAGCAGCAACAAACAAATGCCGCTCAGCACCCAGGGATTCCACAGGGAAGCAAACAGGTGGCGCCAGTTCGCGGAAGTCACCGCCCCAAAATCCTTCATCCCGCGCGCGAGGCAAACATCGCCACAGGCGCCGAAGAGCACGACCGCGAACAGGACAAGATACTTGCGAAAGGTCACGCCAACCCCTAGGCGCTGACCGGTTCAACCGTCTCGGATTTAGCGCCAGTCTTCGATGTTTCCACTGGAGGCGCAGGTGGGTTCATGGCGCTGGGTTGATTGCGCGACTCCTTCACGGAACGATTACGCGCCGCGCGCAGCTTGAGGAACGACTTCGCATCCTTGTACAGGCGCTTGCGTTCTGACGAGTTGAATACGGCCTTCTTGACGATCCGGAACACGGCCTTGGGGCGGAAGTAGTACTCGTCGTAGAAACGGTGCACCATTTCCAGGATGTAGTCACGAGAAATGCCCGGATACTCAATCATGGCGACCTGATGGCCCATGGCGTCGACCATCTGGGAGCCTTCTGCCTTAAGGAAGCCGTTTGCCTTGGCAAAATCGTAGAGTTCCGTTCCCGGATAGGCATGCGCCAGCGATACCTGAATGGTATCGACGTCCAGTTCCTTCGCGAAATCGATGGTACGCCGGATGGTTTCCTTGGTTTCGCCGGGCAAACCGAGGATGAAGTCGCCGTGAACGATGAGGCCGAGTTTCTTGCAGTCCCGGGTGAAGTCCCGCGCCCGTTCGACGGTCGCGCCCTTCTTAATGTTCTTGAGGATTTGCTGATCGCCCGACTCGTAGCCCACGATCAACAGGCGGCAGCCGGACTCTTTCATTGCCTTCAGCGTCTCGTAATCCGTGGTGACGCGTGAGGTGCAAGACCAGGTCAGCTTCAACGGTTTCAGCTTGGTGCAAAGTTCGATGGTACGAACCTTCTGAATGTTGAAGGTGTCGTCGTCGAAGAAAAACTCTTTCACCCACGGCCAGTATTCCTTGGCCTTCGCCATTTCCGCCGCCACTGCGTCGGTCGAGCGCTTGCGCCACGGGTGTCCACTGAGTGTCTGCGGCCACAAGCAGAACGTGCACTGCGCTGGGCAGCCGCGGGTCGTGTACAGCGAGACGAAGGGATAAAGCAGGAAGGGCACGCTGTAACGACGAGGATCGAGGTCGCGCTTATACACATCCACAACATCAGGCAGAGCGTCCAGATCTGCAACCGCCGGACGGTCGGGGTTGTGGAGTATCTGGCCGTTCGGGCCGCGGTAGGAAACGCCCAGGATCTCATTCAATGGCTTACCGTTGGCATACTCGACTACTGCGTAATCGAATTCCCGGCGCACAATGAAATCGATCGCCTGACCGTCCTTGAGAGATGGTTCTGGCAGCGTGGTCACGTGCGGTCCCACGAAGGCGATCTTCAACTTGGGATTGGCAGCCTTCATGGCCGCCGCCAGCTTAATGTCGCCTTGGAAGGCCGGAGTGCTGGTGAATAGGACCAGGAATTCGTAATCCTTCCCAATTTTGATGGTTTCTTCCGCAGTTACCTTGTGCGGAGAAGCGTCGAGCAGGCGTGAGCCTTCCAGCATGCCCGCCGGGTAAGCCAGCCAGACCGGGTACCAGTAAGACTCGATCTCGCGCGTGGCCGGCCAGCGCGAACTGGCGCCGCCGTCGTAGTTTTCAAAAGAAGGAGGACTCAAGAACAGAGTTTTCAAAGGCATAATCTTTAGTTATCGTATCATTTGTTCCGCGCTGGCGGAACCCCTTAGCTGTCTTTCAGTTAGATGCATTTCACGGCTTGCAGCGAATGGTCGATTAGGGGGACGGAATGGCCCATTTTTCCAGTTCACCGGTAAGCCGGAGCAACTGCAGTTCGGCCCGGCTGACTTCGAGTTGAGCGTCAAAGTAGGCCGCGTGCATATCTTCGGCATCGAGGCGGGCGTTTTGCCGATCGCGGGCATTGGCGTTTCCGGTCTCGATTCGGCCCTTCACAGCATCCAGGTCGCCTTGAGCAACTTCCCATTCCAATTTGGCCACGTCGCGCGCTGCTGCCAACTGTCGCAAGGACCTCTGGAGCTTCAAGGCATCTTCGCTGACCTGGTTCTTTGTGATCTCTACTTGCTTCTTCGCGATCAAGGCACTGGCATCAGCTTGCTCCGCCTTGGCTTTCTGCACCGAATTGAAGATGGGGAACCTGATATTCAGGCCACCGCTGAAATTGTTGGCAGTGTAGTTACGATAGTAGAGATCGTAGTTATTGTATTTGGCTAGATAAGCGTATTGCGACGCCAGATCGATAATGGGCATCGTCAGCGCCTTGTGTTCGCCCGTGGCCCGTGCCTGTGCGGCTGCCACTTTCTGCTCCGCCTGCTTCACGGCAAGACTATTCTCCACCGCGCGCGGCGGCAGATCGTCATCCTGCGAAATCAACGGCAGCTCAGGCATCGAGTCAGGATCGACCGCGATAGATTCGGCGGGCAATCCCAGCAGCTTGGACAGATGCTCGCGCAGCACGTCAGCTTGTCCCTGCGCCTCGGCAATTCTCAATCGAATACGAGCTGCCACTAACTGGCTTCTTGTGAGATTAAGCTTGCTGTCCACGCCCTGCTGCAGGCGCTGTTCGGTGACAAATTGTGCGTTGTCGGCCGCGCTCTGAGCTTCGCCTAACGCTTTCAGCTTGCCAGTGAGCTGATCGAGTTGCGCGTAGGTCAGCGCA
Organism: Acidobacteriaceae bacterium; assembly: GCA_003160215.1. Lineage (GTDB taxonomy): Bacteria > Acidobacteriota > Terriglobia > Terriglobales > Acidobacteriaceae > Bog-257. The sequence continues at coordinate 7,256 of PLQW01000110.1, read as the reverse complement.
GTATCCAGAATGACGGAGTCGCGCTTGTCCTGTACATCGAGCGAAGTCGCATTCCAGTCGATCTTCGCTGCCTTGATGAACTGCCGAAGCGAGAGGTTGAAGAACGACTGGACCGAGCTGAAGTTCACCACCGAGGGTGCCGAGCCTTCCAGGGTGAGCGGAAATCCATAGGAGTAGCCGAGACCGGAGCCTATGGTGAGCTGCGGAATGTAGTTCGCCCGCACTTCCTCGTAGGCCTTGCGCGCCCGCCACTGGTTGAGGGTGGCGATACCCATGACACCGCTGTGCTGCAGCGCCAAGTCCACTGCCTTACGGAAGGGAATCGGTTCCACAGCCACAGCATCGGCTGCCATGCAAGGAGCGCAAGAAAGCACGAGCGCGCAGGCGAGAGCGGCCACCCTCACACCACAACCAACCCGAGTCATTCTGAAACAGCGGGGTCTTGGGGGCATCCTTAGCTCTACCTACTGAAACGATTTGAAAACATCCGGCTACTGCAGCCGGCCAAGAGCTTTGCGGGCGCGGTCGAAACCGGACGCCAGAGCAAGCGATGCCTCATATTCCGAGGTGGCGGCCGAACCACGACCCATCTTCTCGTAGACCTGACCTAGCAGGTAGTGGGCGCGAAAAGCCGGCGCCTCCTCCATCAGTCCGCCAGAATCGAGATACTTCCGTAAATATTGCACCGCTTCTGGAAAATCACGACCGCTAAGATACAGTTCATTGGCGGCGTCAAAATAGGCCTCGGCAGACCTGCTGGGCTCTGCCGTGGCCGTCAGCACGGTCTTCTGCACATCGTCGAAGCGCCCGCGGAGACGGTAAAAATCGGCCAATTGCAACCAATACTGCGCAGGATTTCGGGCTTCCTTGATAGCGCTGCGGAACTGGCTCTCAGCCTCATCGTACCGTTTTTCCTTGGCGGCCACCTGTGCCAGAATCGAATGCGCTTCGGCAGCGTCGTATTTGTTGACCTGCGCCGCCTGGTCACGGGCCTTGTCGAGCCCTCCACCCATGATGGCGGGAGCTTCCGTGTAGTACTTGGAAAGATCGCTGCGGGCCTCTACGTTCGTGGGATCCAGTTGCACTGCGCGCTCAAACTCATTCTTCGCCTTGCGCGCGATTCCTGCAGCGGCCAGAGGATTCGAATCTCCCGCCTTCCTGCCATACGCCCGTGCCAGCCAAAGATGATAGCTGGCATCCTGGGGCCGCTCAGCGATCGCACGTTCGCCCCATTTCACAGCATCGTCCCAGCGCTCCATGGCGTAGTAGGCGCGGGACAGCAGGTTGAACGATTCCGGATCGCCGCGGTTGGACAACCCGCCGATAGCTTCATTCATGCGGCCAAGAGAAAGTAGCTGCACAGTCGCGGGATCCGCGGCGCCGATGGTCGTGATGGCCAGCAGCAGAAAGAGAATAGAGAATTTTGAATACGGAAACTTCATGGATTAGCGATTTTCACCGGCATTCCCGCACGGAGGGACTGCATGTTGATGGCTCCCAACGCCAGCACCGCGTTGTCGGTGAGGCCGCTGGTGACTTGGATCCGCGTGAGGTTGGCGACTGAAGTCTTCACGTCGCGTCGCTGCAACTCTCCATTGGTCACCTGGAATACGAATTGGCCGCTGGCGTCCTGGTGCACGGCTTCTCGCGGTACGGTTAGCGCGTCCTGCTGCCGCGCGATGACGACGGCGACGCTGATGTTGGTGTTAGGCAATAGCGTGAGATCGCCGTTCTCCACCACGCAGGTCACTTCGCCGACCATTCGAGTCCCGTGCTGCACTACCGTCGTCGGCAGGGCGTCCACGGTGCCTTGCCAGACCCGCCCGGGGACGGCGTCCCACGTCACCTCAACCAATTGGCCCTTCTGTAGTTTGCCGATCTCCGGTTCGTCGACGAAGGCGCGCACGCGTACCTTGTGCAGGTCGGCCACTTGCACCAGCAAATCTCCGGCATTGACAAACGCACCCTGCCGCACCGGCAGGGAATAGACCATTCCCGCGCGCGGAGCGACGATGTTCGAATTTTTCAGCAACTGCTGCGCTGCGGCAAGAGAGGCGCGAGCTTCAGCCTGTTGGGCCTCGACGTGGCCAATTTCCTGTTTCGAGTAGCGGCCGCCTAGCTTCTGCTGGAGCAGTTGCACGTTGGCTTCGGCGATTCGAAACTGGTTCCGCGCGGCATCCACTTCGGCTTGCGAGGCGGCCCCACTCTGCAACAAATGCTGCATCGCTTGCAAGTTCCGTTGCGCAACATCCCGCTCGGCCTGGGCTTTTACCAGAGCATTGCGCGTGGTCAGCAATTCTTCCTTGGTGCCGCCATTCTCCACGGCGTTGATGTCCGCTTCCGCACCCTTCAACTGCGCCTCGGCTCGAGCGGCCTGCAAGCGCGCATTGGCATCCTCGAGTTGCAGAAGTAATTGCCCGGGCTTCACCCATGAACCCTGCTGCACATTGATCTTTTTCACCGTTGTGGCCATGGGGGCGTAAGCTTCAAAGTTATTCAGAGCTTCGATTTTACCGTTGGTGGCGATGCTTTCGGTAATGGTTTGCCGATCGGCGCGGCCGATCCGAATAGCTACTTGAGAACGGTGCAGCGACACGAAAGCCGCGAGCACCACCACTGCTAAAATCAGGCCAACTACAATGATCCAGGTTCGTCTTGCGTTCACGTGGCCGTGGCCGTTCTCAGTTGCATCTGCCATTTTCTCTCGAATTTATAAGTATAACGTAGACCACAACTTCCACTTCGGCTGTGTCCGGGTTTTTAGTTACTAAGGCCAACCCGCTCAGCATCGTGTCCTCCAGTCCAGCGTGCGATGGAGTTTCCTGCTGCCTCTGTATGCCTGATGTTCGAGCGTGCCCCGAAGACGCAGCGCGTATCGCTACAATAGGTCCATGGCAAAGAGCGCACGTTACACTCCGGAACATGCCGAGGCTGGTCTCTCCGCTAAGTTTCCGGAAATCGAAACCTGGCCGAACCAGTTTCCCGGCTACGAGATTGTGATTGATATACCCGAGTTCACCTCCGTATGTCCCAAGACTGGCCTGCCCGACTTCGGGACGCTGTGGATTCGCTACATGCCCGACAAGCGCTGCCTCGAACTGAAGTCGCTAAAGGAATACCTGATCGGTTACCGCAATCTGGGCATCTTCCAGGAAAACATCGTGAACCGCGTTCTCGAGGACGTGGTGCGCGCCAGCAAGCCGAAATGGGCTGAAGTCAAAGGCGAGTTTCGTCCGCGCGGAGGTATCGGCACGGTTGTGATCGCGCGCTATCCAAGACCGAGGAAATAGTACCCGAGTTGTTCTAAATAGACCCAAGAGGCGGCACAAAATTGGACACAGTCAACAGGTGACGAAAAGGCGAAAGTGCAATAGACCCTAAGATCGGTGTCCATAGCAGCCAAAGTCGAAGGGTCTCCGGCACCGTTTTGCTTCGGATCGATCAGGAAGAAGATATCCCGATCAGATTGGGCCCCGGTCGCAGGTAGTGGCGCAAACTGCACCACTACCAGGCCGCAGCATAACTTGACATCTCTCTTCTAAAAGTATAAATATACATATGTCTGTATATTTATACGATGTCGAAACTCTCGCGCCATACCGCCATTCGCGACCTGGTTGCCAACCGGAAGGTTGCCAGCCAGGAAGAGCTGCGGCGCCTGCTCTACAAGGGCGGACACCGGGTGACGCAGGCGACGTTGTCGCGCGACATCCATGAATTGCGGCTGGTGAAGACCGCGGAAGGCTACAAGCTGCCGCAGGGCGAGGTTGCCGAGGCGTTTCTGCCTTCCATCGAGCGGCTCATTCACGAGTTTGTCTATGACGTGAAGACCGCGCAAAACCTGGTGGTAGTGAAGACCAGTGCCGGCAGCGCGCAGCCGGTATCGGCGGCCATCGACGCCGAAGAGTGGGAGGAGGTCGTGGGCACCATCGGTGGCGACGACACCATTCTGGTCATCGCGCACGACGCCAGAATCGCGGAGAAGCTGGCCAAGCGTATTCGGGAATATTTCGCATAAGAGGTGCGGTCTGATCGGAAGCGGGGATTAAAGATGAATGCCACTGTACAACCCGCTGTGTTTGGCGCGACCGGCTACTCCGGTTTAGAGCTGGTGCGTTTACTCGCGCGTCACCCCGGAGTCAAAAAGCCGCTGCTCTTCCAGCGCAACGGAGAGAGTGGAGGATACGGCGATTTGAGCGAAGCGTATCCGCAACTGGCAGGTAACGGTGGATTTCCGTTGGAGACTTTCTCGTGGCTGCGGATGAAGGATGCCGGAGTAGATGTCGTGTTCCTGGCGACGCCCCACGAGTTCTCGCGCGAGTGGGTTCCGGAAGCGATCGGCCGTGGCTTGCGTGTGATCGATCTGAGCGGGGCCTGGCGTTTGAAGCAATCCGCGAATCGTGAAGTGTACGGATTCAGCGATGCTAATGCACAGAATGCAGCTCTCCTCGATGAAGCTGCGGTTTACGGGTTGCCCGAACTGCACGCTCAGGCGATCAAAGACGCCGCCTTGCTGGCGAATCCGGGATGCTATCCGACCTCGATCATTCTGCCTCTGGCACCGTGGATCCGCGCCGGATATGTGGATGTCGAGCACGGCATTATATGCGACTCGAAGTCTGGGGTTTCGGGGGCGGGGAAGACCCCGTCGGCGAAGACGCACTTCGTGGAAGTCGAGGGTGACTTTAGCGCTTACAACGTCTTTGGACACCGGCACACCGGTGAGATGCTGGAGCAACTCGGTATCGAGAGTGGATTGCTGCAGTTCACCCCGCATCTACTGCCGATTCCGCGCGGCATTCTCTCCACCATCTATGTGAAGCTGGCGCAGGTTGTGCCGGCAGGGGAGTTGGAGCAATGCCTGCGCGAGTTCTATGCTGGCAAGCCGTGGGTGCGTGTCTTCGGAGCGGCACGGTTGCCGCAGATCAAGTTTTCGCGCAACACGAATTTCTGTGACATCGGATTTTCGCTGTCGCCGGACGGCAAAAGGGCGGTGATGGTGTCGTGCATCGACAACTTGTTGAAGGGCGCCGCGGGCCAGGCGGTGCAGAACATGAACCTCATGTTCGGTTTCGACGAGAAAGCAGGCTTGCAATGAAACTGGTGATTAAGATTGGTGGCGCAGCTCTTGACAACAAGGAACTGGTCACGAAGTTTGCCAAGACAATCCCCAGCCTCTGGCGCGAGGGTCACAAACTGGTGATTGTTCACGGAGGAGGAGCGGCCCTCAGCCGCACCCTGAAGCAGCTCGGTTGCGAAACGACGTTCGTCGACGGTTTGCGGGTCACCGACGCGCAGACGCGCGACGTGGCCGTAATGGTGCTGGCCGGACAGCTCAACAAGCGGCTGGTGGCCTCGATTGGTGCGGCCGGACAGCCGTCGCTGGGCCTCTGCGGCGGAGACTTGCACATGTTTCGTGCAACCAAAAAACAGCAACCGGATCTCGGTTATGTCGGCGAAATCTGCTCGGTTGACGCGCAGTGGATCGAGCGACTGTGGAACGCCGGCATCGTTCCGGTGCTGTCGAGCCTGGCGCTTGGCGTTGACGACGAGTACTACAACATCAATGCCGATCACATGGCGTCAGCATGCGCAGTGGCTTGTGGCGCGGATGCGTTGATCTATCTCACCGACGTTGCCGGCGTGAAGGATGCCGAAGGTTCCGTCATTCGCTGGCTCGACGTGAAAGCGATTGCTGCCATGGTGCAACAAGCCACGGTCAGCGGCGGCATGTTGCCCAAACTGGAAGCTTGCACCAAGGCGCTGAAGAGAGGTGTCGCCCGGGTTCGCATACTGCCCGCGGACCACGCGGAGGAGTTGCCCGGTTTCTTCAGCCATCCGATTGAATGCGGCACGGAGGTCATTGCCTCGTGACATGCATATCTGATCGGACGTTTGAGCGACGATGCCGGATGTCGTTGGCATTGAATCCCGAGAAATAGCACCCGGTTCCTACCGAGTCCAAAACCAAGGAGGTACGACATGATTGCGACTTCAATTCCCACAGGTGTTAGCGCCCCTCCGTATACGCAGCGGAGCGTTTCCGGGCGCGACCTGATTTCGATCCAGGATTTCACGCCGGAGGAACTCGCCTGTGCGCTGGAGTTGGCAGCCGCGATGAAAGCGCGGCCGGCGGACTATCGCGGCACTCTGGCCGGCAAGCAGATTGTCTTGTTCTTCGAGAAGCCTTCGCTGCGCACCCGCTTGACGTTTGAGGCCGGCATCAACAGTCTCGGTGGAGTGTCGTTTTTCGTGGACCAGACGCAGTCGCGGCTGGGCGCCCGTGAAAGCCTCAGCGATGTGGCCCATAACCTGGAGCGCTGGGTAGACGGCGTAGTGCTGCGGACGTTCGCCCACGAGACTGTCACGACCATGGCCATGCACGCCTCAATTCCGGTGATCAATGCCCTGAGCGAATTGGAGCATCCATGCCAGGCGCTGGCCGACATGCTGACCTTGCAGGAACATTTCGGCGACCTGAGGAATGTGCATCTCGCTTTTCTCGGCGATGGCAACAATGTGGCGCACTCGCTGATGCTGGCAGCAGCGAGCCTGGGTGCGGCGATCTCGGTAGGGATGCCCAAAGGATACGAGCCGAGCGAAGTTGTCCTGAACGCGGCGCAAGAGTTGGCGGCAGCCTCGGGTGGCCGAGTGCAGGTCGTCAACGACGCCATCGAGGCGGTCGCCGGGGCTGACGCTGTATACACCGACGTCTGGGCCAGCATGGGCCAGGAAGACGAAGCCGCCGAGCGGCGCAAGATATTCCTGCCCTTCCAGGTGAACCAGAAGCTCTTCTCTTATGCCGCAAAGCATGCGCTGTTCATGCATTGCCTTCCGGCGCATCGTGGAGATGAAGTGGCGGCGGCGGTGATTGATTCGCCGCGTTCCGTGGTATTCGATCAGGCAGAAAATCGCCTGCACATTCAAAAAGCCATCATGGTTTTATTGCTGGAAGGCGGCGTTCACCGCTTTCCGCCGAGGAGGGCATATGCGTGAGAAAGTCGTACTGGCGTATTCCGGAGGTCTCGATACCTCCATCATTATTCCGTGGCTGAAAGAGAACTACGACTGCGATGTCATCGCGTACGTTGCCGACGTGGGACAGGGCGACGACCTGGACGCGGTGGTCGAGAAAGCATACGCGACCGGCGCCAGCAAGGCGATCGTGGAAGACTTGCGTCAGGAGTTCCTGACGGACTACGCCTTTCCCGCAATCCAGGCTGGCGCGGTGTATGAGCACAAGTACCTGCTCGGCA
>PLQW01000233.1:587-3718 GCA_003160215.1 Acidobacteriaceae bacterium | reverse complement strand
CCTCGGCATCACCGCCTTGATCGGCCTGCCGTCCACTCCGAATGCCAGCCCTTCGGCCTGGAACCCGGGGCTCCGGTCATTGAACCCGAGGTCGAACACTGCCTCGACCCTCCGCCCCGCCCATTCCGCCGGCACCCTGCCTGAAACCCGGAACCACGTCGTTGACCATGGCGCTCCCCAGGGCGCGCCGCGCTCGACGGGAACATACGCCGCGGCAAGCGCGTCCCACACACTTACCGGGTCCCCGCAGGAGAACAACGAGACCTCGCAGGGTTCACGCGATTCGAAGATCCGAGGACCCAACCGCATGTCCAGGGCCCGCCTGATCCGGGCCCTGGTCCTGTTCTGGTCGTCATGCATGGTGTCGGTCAGCCTTTCACTGCGCCTGCGAAGGTGAACGTGCCTTTCAAGAAGCGTCCCGCCACAACCCACAGCCCTACCGCAGGCAACGTGTACAGAATCGAGAACGCCGCCAGCTGCCCGTAGTCGACCAAGCCCATACTTGCGAAAAGAACGTATAGATGCTGACTGAAGCCGGGAACTTGCTCTGGCTCTCCAGAAGGATGAACGGGACGAAGAAATTGCCCCACTGGCTGACGAAAGTGAAGATCGTAATGACCATTATTCCGGGCAGCATAAGCGGCGCCACTATCCGTCTCAACGACCCGAGCCACGTCGCCCCGTCCACCCAAGCGGCCTGCTCCAGCTCGAGAGGCACCCCGTCCATGAAGCCCTTCATCAGCCAGATCCCAAAGGGAAGCGAAGTCGCCGTCATGAACAAGATCACGGCCGACATATTGTCGACAAGGTTGAACCGCGCGAACATCGAGTACACTGGCACGAGAATCGCCGTGATCGGGAGCCCCGTGGAGAACACAATGGTGTACAGGAACGGCTTGCGGAACCGCATCTGATAGCGCGAAAGCGGGTAAGCGGCAAACAGCGACGCAACGACAGTTATCACCGCCGTCGTTCCCGACAGGATCGCCGAGTTTATGAGCGGTTTGTATGTCGTCGTCCAGTTGAGGACCTTCGCGAAGTTACTGAACGACAGCACAAGCGGTGCTGCGGACCCCACGCTGGCAGCGGGTTCGAATGCGGAAAGGACAAGCCAAAGGAGCGGGGCTATGAAGAAAACAGCTATCAGAGCCAAAACGCCATACGCGCTCACGCGCGCCGCCATTATCCGCGGTGATGTGATGCGGAAGCGGCTACGTGGGCGCGCGTTTGAACGGGCTGCCCTTCTTTCGCCCGAACTCAGAACTCCGATCATCCCACTTCCTCCACCCGGATCAACTTGATATAGACCACAGAGAAGAGGGCGCCTATCAAAAGGAGCACTATGCACATCGCGGTCCCATAGCTTATGTCGTACAGCTGGAGAGCCTGCTGGTAGATGTATAACGGCGTGGTCTGGCTGGCTTCTCCGGGGCCGCCGGCGGTCAGCACAAATATAAGAGTGAAGCTGGCCAGTGTCTGCAGGGTTATGAGCATTAAGTTCGTCACTATCGAGCGCCGGAGCAGAGGGATGATCACTCGACGCAGAAGTGAGATCTGACTCGCGCCGTCGACCTTTGCCGCCTCGAGCAGCTCGGCCGGCACGTCGGAAAGGCCCGCCGAATACACAAGCATTGAGAATGCGGTCCCGCGCCAGATGTTGGCGATGATGATGGCAAGCATCGGCGTCGTGTACAGCCAGTCCTGGCTTAGTCCGAAGTGCTGCAGGAAAGTATCAAGCGTTCCGCCCTGGTAGAGGAACGCGTACCAGCAGAAGCCGGCGACGATCTCGGGCATGACCCAGGCGGCGATGATGAACGTGTTGAGAGCTCTGGTTACGAAACTGTTCTTGCCTCTTTCGAGAAGGGCGATGAGGAACCCGAGAGTGTTCTGCCCGATGATGGCCGAGCCGATAACGAAGATGGCAGTGAGGACAAGGGAGTGGACGAACAACGGGTCCTGGAACATATGGGTGAAATTGGCGAAGCCGACCCACTTAGGATGCTGGGCTCCTACCCCCGTCAGCGCCTTGTTGGTGAAGGCGATGTAGACGCTCCAGATGATCGGGCCCGCAAAGAACAGACCCATGATGCCGAGGGCCGGGGCCATGGGGCCGAGCCACCGCCAGGTCGGCGTCCTGCGCCNNCCGCCCCATTTCAACGGACAGGCAGCTGATTAAAGCCTAGTTGGGTTCAGGCACTTCCTGGCCAGAGCCCGTTTGTGGCAATTCCAGATTTACGCCGGTGCAGCCTCGACGTTCTTCGCTCCGACCGTCGCGAGGAGGTACTTGTTGTACGCCGCCGCACCCTGGGCAGGCGTCTCCTGGCCGGTCATGAGCTCTCCGGTGATTTCCTGTATCTCAGTAGAGAGCTTGGGGTACGCGGTGAATGCCGGGCGGAAGTGAGTAAAGGGCACGAACGAGGAGAACGCAGCGGCCGCGTGGCCTTGCGCCTTGTAGGCGGGCGCTGAAGCGACGTCGGCACGGCTGGCGATCTGCGAAGCGTGGACGTCGTAGTACAGCGAGTTCTGCTGGTTCAGGGCGATTGTGATGAAATTGAACGCCATCTGCTTGTTCGTGGAGCGCGAGCCCACAGACAGAAGCCATCCTCCGGACATGCTCACCTTTCCGGGTGCCTGCCCGTTTTCCGTAGGCATGGCAGCAATACCCAGTGCGCTTTGCCACTGGGGCCATGGCTTGGGTCCGGTGGGCAAGTAGGTGCCGCCAACCCAGCTCCCGTCGAGGTCGATTCCCAGTTTGCCCACGGGCATATCGGACTGCTGCACGACCTGCCAGGCCTGGCTGCCGAGGGCGGTCTGCACGCTGGGGCCGAGGTTGTCCTTGTTGTAGATCGTCTGGTAGATCCCGAGTGCGGCCTTGAAGCCGGCTCCAGCCTTTTCCCACTTACCAGTGCTGTAGTCAAACAGCGTGTTGTTGGTCCCGTACAGGAACATCTCGAACCCCTGCATCGTGGACCCTTCGCCCTGACCCACGCCGCCGTAGACGTTGATCGGAGTGACGCCTGGTTCAGTCGCCTTTATCTTCTCGGCCACCGCCAGCACGTCAGCCCAGGTCTTCGGCTGCCAGGGGAGCGCAACCCCCGCCTTGGCGAGCACTGCCTTGTTGTACCAGAGCC
>PLQW01000233.1:0-575 GCA_003160215.1 Acidobacteriaceae bacterium | reverse complement strand
GACAGATAGCCGGCGGCAACGTCGCTGTTGACCAAGAAGGTGTCCTCGTACATGACGTCGGGAGCAGTTGACGCAGACTGATTCATCAGGTCGAGCTTGGTGTAGTAGTCGTTCTCCGCAGGAGAGGTGATCGGCTCGAAGTTAACCTTCCAGCCCGGGTACTGCTTTTGGAACTCCGTCGCCGCGGTGTGCATGAGGGTCGTCAGGCCAGGGTTACCCCCCTGAATCTGAAAGACGACTTTGATCGTGCCCCCTGAGCTGGCGGACACCGCCGAAGCCGCAGTCAGGGCCAACCCGCTAGTCAGCGCCAACGCTGCTACCGCGGTCACGAGTATTCTTCGCCGCATAACGCTTCCTCCTCAGTCCGGTGCCCCACCAGCCGTCCTGGATGCCTTCGGCCCGGTCATTCAGGGTGATGCTAAATCACCTTGACTTAACAAGTCAAGGTTGCTGGTCCAGCTGCTCCGACGGCGGAATGCATGTGGGCCCCATAACCTGCTCCTGCAAAACTGTCTCAGGGATTTGGGCAGTTAAAAGGATTTGTAACTAAAAGGACCACGCTCGCAAAAAGGTAC
>PLQW01000251.1 GCA_003160215.1 Acidobacteriaceae bacterium | reverse complement strand
TGTTCAACCACTGAAGCTGCGGCTGCTTGCCGCAAGTGACGATGTTTACGTAGTTGCGGCTTCGCAGGCAATGGTCGAAAACGCTCAATAGGCAATTGCTGTCCGGAGGATAGTACACGCGTATGGTTTCACTTCTGCGCGCCAGTGCGTTGTCCACAAATCCAGTCGCCTGATGGCTGAAACCGTTGTGATCGTTTCGCCAGGCATGACTTGTTAGTAGAATATTTAAGGAGGCGAGTGGTTTACGCCAGGGATAATCGCGGCATTGCTCCAGCCACTTGGCATGCTGCGTCAGCATCGAATCCACGACCTGTGCGAAAGCTTCGTAGGAAGACCACATGCCATGCCGCCCAGTCAGCAGATACCCTTCGAGCCATCCCTGGCAGCAATGCTCGCTCAAAACCTCCATTAGGCGGCCGTCGGGGCTGAGTTCGTCATCGATCGAAACAGTTTCCGCCATGAAGCAGCGCTTGGTAGCCTCGAGGACGGAGTTTAAGCGATTGGAGTTGGTCTCATCGGGGCAGAACATGCGAAAGTTCGTTGGATTCAGCTTGAAAACATCTCTAAAAAAATCCCCGAGCTTTCGCGGAGCTTCAGCAACCACTTGACCTGGTCCTGGAATCTCGAGCGCATAATTTGTAAAGTCTGGCAGATCGAGCGCGGTCAGCAGCCGTCCGCCATTCACATGAGGATTCCCTCCCATGCGGCGGTTACCCGCTGGCGCGAGTTCTGCCAATTCCGTAATGAATTTGCCATTTTTATCGAAGAGCTCCTGCGGCTTGTAGCTTCTCATCCAGGCTTCAAGGATCTTGAGATGTTCGGGATTTTCGCGGACCGTAGCGAGAGGGACCTGGTGGGCGCGGAAAGTGCCTTCGATTGGAATTCCATCCACTTCCTTCGGACAGGTCCATCCCTTGGGTGTGCGCAGGACGATCATCGGCCAGATCGGCTGCTTCTTGAATCCGCTCTGGCGCGCCTCCTGCTGAATGGCTCGAATCTCGGCATAGCATTCGTCCAGCGTTCCAGCCAGGATTTGATGCACGACCTCCGGATCGTCGCCTTCGACAAAATAGGGCTTGTACCCACGCCCTATATACAGGGCCCTCAAGTCTTCGTCGCTCGTCCGTGCCTGAACAGTCGGTCCGGAGATTTTGTAGCCGTTGAGGTGCAGAATCGGAAGGACTGCGCCGTCCCGGACCGGATTGAGGAAGTTGACTGACTTCCAGCTTCCTTCGAGCGGGCAAGTCTCGGATTCTCCGTCACCGATCACGCAGGCAACGATCAGATCGGGATTGTCGAAAGCGGCGCCGAAGGCGTGAACCAGCGAGTAGCCAAGTTCACCGCCCTCATGCATGGAATTCGGGACGTGCGGTCCGCAATGGCTGGGCACGCCGCCTGGCGTCGAGAACTTCCTAAAGAGAAGCCGCAGGCCGTTCTCATCCGCCGTGATCTCCGGGTGAACTTCGGTATAAGTGCCTTCCAAATAGGAGCTGGCATTGAGCGAAGGACCGCCATGTCCGGGACCGGCAACGTAAATAATGTTTGCATCATGCTCCTTGATGAGGCGGTTCAGATGAATATAGATGAGGTTCTGTCCCGGTGACGTTCCCCAGTGCCCGAGCAGCCTTGGTTTAATCTGTTCCGCTTTCAGCGGCTCTCGCAACAGGGGATTTTCAAAGAGGTAGATCTGGCCGATGGAGAGGTAGTTTGCAGCTCGCCAGTAGCGGTTCATCTTGTCGAGCATGTCCGGGGTGAGCGGACCCTTAGGAGCCGGTGCTTTTGTTTGTCGTTGACCATTCGCTGCAATAGCGGTAGACAGAGGCACATCGAAGGCAAACTTAGGCTTGCCGGCCTGATCCCGGCTCTGCCCCAGCGATTTTGGGCTGCTGTCCTGATCAACGCTAACTGCTTGCTCTTTCGCGGGCATACAGATTGTTCCTCTCTACCTCTCCACCGCGCTGACAAGCCCGGGAGAGGCTTACCAACTTCGATGAGTTGGCATCCGCGTGCGATGCAGATCGTCCTGACTTCCGCGGCTCTCGAACAACTCGTAGGCCCGATGCTCGATACTGTTAAAGACTTCCTGCATTTGCCTAAGCAGCAGCATCCGCACATGCAGGTTGCAATGCGCACAGGCGCGCAGCTGTGCATTTCTCATCGCAACCACGACATCGATTGACTCTCTTGAGAGAAGCTCCAAATCGCCCGCGGTGGGTGGGCGTTGGGGGATGGCCGGGAGCATGGCGACGGTCCCGCTTGGGATGCGGTCGAAGCCGACGCGCTCTACGACCTGCTCGAACGGGAGGTGGTCCCGGAGTTTTATGCCCGAGACCAGAGCGGCATTCCCACGGCATGGATCAAGCGGATGCGGGAAAGCATGGCACGCTTGACACCGCGCTTCTCTGCCGACCGCACGGTGCGCGTATACACTGAGCAACACTACCTTCCGGCTGCTACCGCCTACCATTTGCGCATTGCCAATAAAGGCGCAATCGGCAGGCAAATCGTCGATTGGCAGCATGCAGTCGATCGGAAGCGGAACTCGTTGCGCTTCGGAAACTTGCGCGTCGAAACCAACACGTACCGTCGCGTGTTTGAAGTCGAAGTCTTTCTGAACGATCTCGATCCGAATGCGGTGCGAGTTGAGCTTTATGCGGACGGAATCAACGGAGGCGGTCCCGTACGGGAGGAAATGAAGTGTGCGCGAGTGCTTGCTGACGCATCCCGCCGCTGCGTCTATCAGGCAACGGTAGCCACTACACGTCCAGCGACAGACTACACGGCCCGCGTGATACCTCAGCGCTCCGGAGCGGCGGTTCCGTTGGAATCCGCACTAATTCCATGGCGACGATGATGAAAACGCCCCAACGCGAGTTGCATCATTACATCTCGGAAATCTCCGAGAGCGCTAACGTTCGGGCGGGCTCTTCTCTGCCCCTGGGAACCCAGGAAAGGGTAAGCAGGGGTTAATGTCGCCATGTCCAGCCGTAATGACGAAGGAGTCATGTATGAAACCAGCTAACCCACGCATCCTAACGATCAATGGCGGCTCGTCGAGCATCAAGTTCGCGCTGTTCGAGGCTGGTGACTCGCTCCGACGGATCCTAGAGGGCGTCATTGAGCGAATTGGGCTACCGGAGGCCACCTTGCGGGTGAAGGGCTTGAATCGGGCAGACAACTTTTCGCGCTTAGTGACGGCGCCAGATCATACCGTAGCGGTAGGCGCTCTAATGGATTGGATCGAGGAACGCAGCGGGCGTGACGCATTGGCCGCGGTTGGGCATCGCGTGGTGGATGGCGGCCCGAAGTATTACAAGCCGCAGCGAATCACTGCGGAAATGGTTGAGGAGCTGCGTCGCCTCAGTCCATTCGATCCTGACCATATGCCTGAGGAGATTCTGCTGACCGAGGCGTTTCATCGCCGATTTCCCGATCTGCCCCAAGTAGCGTGTTTCGACACGGCTTTTCACCATGATATGCCGCGCGTGGCGCAACTCCTGCCAATCCCGCGGCGCTACGAAGCGCAGGGGGTGCGGCGTTACGGGTTTCACGGCTTGTCGTACGCGTTCTTAATGGAAGAACTCGTCCGCCTCGGCGATCAGGCGGCAACGAACGGCCGGGTCATCCTTGGCCATCTCGGTAACGGCGCGAGCCTCGCGGCGGTGCGCAACGGCAAATCCGTGGACACAAGCATGAGTCTCACCCCGACCGCCGGGGTGCCGATGAGCACCCGCTCAGGCGATCTCGATCCCGGACTGGTTTGGTATCTGACGCGCACTGAAAAAATGAGCACCAAGCAATTCAACGAAATGGTCAATTTCCATTCCGGGCTGCTCGGGATATCCGAGACCAGTTCCGACATGCGTGACTTGCTGGAGCACGAAACGCAGGACGTGCGGGCGG
>PLQW01000160.1 GCA_003160215.1 Acidobacteriaceae bacterium | reverse complement strand
CCGGCGGGGAAGTTGATGTCGTTCATCGGTGGACGGTAATAGGCGTTCACCGTCGGCGGCGTCATCGACCAGTCTTTGCGATCGGTCGGCTTCTCCATCTTGTTGTACTGGCGCTTGACCTCGAAGGCGGCAGCGCGGGTCGCGTTGCCGGCGTAATCGTCGGGCTTGACGATTACGGTGCTGTAATCCCGCCACGTGTCGGGATAGCCGATGTTGTTGACGATCGCGGCCAGCTTCAGGTACGCCTGTTGCTTGGTTGTGTCGGACATCCAGGGCAACTGCCCGATGTCGCTGTGCATGGCCTGCTCGATGGCTTGCACCATTTTGACAGTGCGTGCCTTGTTGTCCGGCCCGAATACCTTATCCACGTAGAGCTGGCCAAGGGCCATGCCGAGGTTGCGGTCGGTGGAGCGGACGCAGCGCTTCCAGCGCGGCTCAATCTCCTTCTGGCCAGCCATGTACTTGCGGTTGAACTCGAAGTCCTCGTCCACGAACACCTGGGTCAGCACCGGGGCATAGCTATCCAAGGTCCGCCAGCGGAGATAGGTCTTCCAGTCGTCGAGCGCCACCGCGTTGAGCTGCTCGTTCACAGCCTTGAAGAAATCTGGATTGCCGACGTTGAGGCTGGTGAACTTGGGCGAGCCGTTATCGGCGAAATACTGGGTGAGTTCGAAGTTCGGGGCCACCGCAACGATCTCCGTCGTCTGCATCATGTGGTCGCGCTTCTTGGGATCGCGGCGTTCGGTGCGGTCCATGGCAACCTTCGCCAGCCCGGTCTCGACCGCAAGCACGGTCTTAGCTTCGGCGGCAGCGTCCTCCGGTTTATCGCCTGCCAACTCGAACATCTTCTGCACGTGCTCCTGATACTTTTGCCGCGTCTCCACCGACTTGGCATCGTCTTTGATGTAGTAGTCGCGATCAGGCAGCGTGATTCCACCCTGGTCGAGGTTCGGGATGGTCAAACTGGAATCGTGCATGTCGGGCATGGGATAGAAACTGAACAGCACCGGGATGCCATGGCCATGCATGTAGGCGACCTGCGGAATGATCTCCTGCTTCGACTTGATGGCCGCGATGCGGCTCATCTCCGCCTCAAGCGGCGCGGTCCCCTTTTTCTCGACCGTGCTCTCGTCCATGCACGCCGCATAGTGGTCGCCAACCTTCTGCTGGATGGCGCTATGCTTCCCGGGCGCCTGTGCCTGGTCGACGAGATCGCGCAGAATGTAGAGATTGTGCTCGTCTAATTCATTGAAGCGGCCCCATCTTGTCTTGTCCGCCGGAATTGGATTGTTCTTCATCCAGTTGCCGCACGAGTATTGGTAGAAATCCACGCAGGGTTCGACGGTCTTGTCGATGGCCGTCAGATCGAAGTTAGGGATTTGCTTGGGAGTGTCGGATGAGGAAGAAGAACTCGAAGGTGCTGCCTGGGCCACGGAAAGAACGGCTGCCAGCAGCAGCGGGAAAACGGAAAGAGAGCGAATCCGCATGTTTGCCTCGAAAATGAAATGTCGCCCGGCCGCACGCTAATCGGCATTGGCGAGGCGCGGTCACGAAAGGTAGGACCACGTACGTCCTGCGGAGACGAAGAACTCCACAGAAAACACTACTACAACGACTATTAGACTGGGAAATTAGTGCTGGGTGAGCGGGAATAGAGTGGTTCCAGGATTGGCGTATCCGCTCGTACTGGTAATGCGGGCCTTCAGGCCCGCGTCCAAGAGCGAGAAGAAAAATCGCTTCAGCCGCTGAGGGCGTCGACCTCAGCGCCAAGAATTGCGCGGGCGTTCTTAACGCGGGCCTGCAGGCCCGCACTACCCGAACCACAGCCACTCTGGAATCGCTCTAAAGTGGTTACTTTTTCAGAAGAGCTTCAGGTAAATAGTCAAATATTTCTTGGGGTCCTGGCGGACGGCCTTGATGAGGTTGCGCGTCTCTACCAGAAGGTTGTCGGCATTGGTGTACAACGAGGGGTCCTTCAGGAATTTGCCTGCCGTGCCTTCGCCCTTGTCGAGCCGGTCAGCAATGCTGTTTAGGCGAGTGATGGTGTTGTCGAGCTTGCGCGCCAGCTCGTCGTCCTTGGCAAGCCTGCCCAACGTGCCTTTGCCGGCGTTGATACCGCCGATAAGCTCGTTAGACTGAACGACGGCTTTGTTGGCGTTGTCATAAAGAGAGGGATCTTTGAGGAACTTACCGATCGTGCCCTTACCGCTGTTGACCTCGTCGATGATCTTGTTGAGGTTGTCGATGGAGGCGTTGGCCTTGTTATAGAGTTCGTCGCTGTTTAGGAGTTTGCCGATCGTGCCATTCGGTGAGTTGACCTGGCCCACGACCTCCTGTAGCTGGGTCAGCATGTCGTTCGCTCGATTGAACAGCGAGGGATCGTAAATGACCTGGCCGATGGAGCCTTTTCCGCTCTGGATGTAGGAAAGAATGCTGTCCAGCCGTTTTACCAAAGTGTCGACGTTTTGCAGCGTGCCCTGGCTGGCGCGCACCACGTCCTGCAGTTGCGGCACGTCCTTCGTGGGCAGCTCATCGCCGCTTTGTATAGGGCCGCCCTTGGCCTCGCGACAATCCACGTCCACGAAGACCTCACCCAGGACACCGGCCGTGGTCAGCTCGACCTGGCAGCCCTTGTTCATCGTGTCCGCGTATTTCGTGGTGATCTTCATCGTCACTTCCACCGGCGCCAACCTACGCAAGGGGTCGGAAACCACGCGAATTCCGGTGACGTTGCCGATGTCCACGCCTTCCAGGCGCGCGGGGGCGCCAACACGCAAGCCACCCGCGTTGTCCATGTAAGCGCGAACGATGATTTTCTTAGTGAAGAGACCGGTGGTGCCGGTCATGACGAAGATGAGAACCGCGAGGGTTATGAGGGCAATAAGGACGGTCAGTCCAACCCGGAGCTGCGACCATTTCACCTGTTTTTCGCTTGGCACGTTCTACCGATCGCCCCTTGGACGCGTCTGCCGCACTGCGGCAAGCGCTGCCGATTACACTTCTACAAGCTCCCGATCATAACATGGCAGCCGCGAGCGCCATGATACAGGAACCGGGGACGGTTTGTGGCGAAAAATGATAGAGGCAAAGTAGGTGCAGGCCCCGGACAAAGCGCCGCAGCGGAACTGCTGCGGCGATGGCATCGCGCCGTTATAGTTCCAGCTCGGCCCGAATCATGTTGTCTTCCAGGTCCGAGAACATCTTGAACCCGTGCTTGACGCACACGGCCCTCATTTCGCGGTTCTCGGGAAGCATGTTGGAGACCACCAGTTTGAGCTTCTCGTCGCGGGCAAATTCGATCAGGCGGCGATAAAGCTCCGTTCCCAGACCTTTGTGTTGAGCGGCATCCGTGGCTACTGCGGCGAGTTCGGCTTCATCGCGGCCATGCAACTTGCTAAGACGGCCGACCGCCAGAATCTCGGGTTCGCCAGCCTCGTTCTTGCGCTCCGCAACCAGCGCCATTTCGCGGTTGTAGTCAATAAAACAAGTGCGGGTCAAGCGCTCGTGGGCGGTGCGCTGGGTCAGCTTCAACGGCTGGAAGTACCGCAGATAGACGCTTCTTTCCGAGAGCTTTTTGTGGAACTCAATCATCATTGGCTCGTCTTCCGGCCGGATAGGCCGGATCACCACGTCCTTCCCGTCCTTCGTCTGCCATGGCCTGACCAGGTGAATCGGATAGGGACGAATGGCTGTGGTGGGCAGCTGGTCTTCCGTCATATCCAGACCATGGACCACCACCCGCGCGTCCAACGCGACGATGCGTTCCGATGAAGCGAGCAGCGGGTTGATGTCAATTTCCTCGATCCACGGCTGCTCAACGACCAGTTGGCTGAAGCGCACCAGGAGATCTTCCAGCGCCGCCAAATCGACCGGCTTGCGTCCGCGAACTCCTTTCAGCGCTTTGAGGATGTTGGTCTGCTCCATCATTCGCAGGGCGAGCGTGGAATTCAAAGGCGGCAGGGCGAGAGCGCGGTCTTTGAAAACCTCGACCAATTGCCCACCGGTCCCGAACAGTATGACCGGGCCGAACTGCGCATCGAGACTGCTGCCGACGATCAACTCGTAGCCATCGAGCTTCACCATGGGCTGGACCGTAACGCCCTGGAACTGCTCGGCGCCAACCTTTTCGGTGACCGACTGCTTGATGGCTTGGAACGCCGTCTTCACCGCACCCGCATCGTGCAGGTTCAACTGCACCCCGCCCACATCCGTCTTGTGCGTGATGGTGAGCGAGTACAGCTTCAGCACGATGGGATAGCCAATCTCCTGCGCAGCTTGCAGCGCTTCCTGTTCGGTGGCCGCTATGCGCGTATCGACCGTGGGAATGTCGTAGGCCTTGAGCAACTGCTTCGATTCATACTCCGTCAGGATGGTGCGGCCCGACTGACGGGCCTGCTGGATGATGTGCTGCGCTTTTCCGCGCTGCACCGCGGCGTCAGCGTGTTGCGGCAACGCCGGAGTTTCATACAGCCCCTTCAGGTTGTAGGAGTACCGCCACATATAGTTGAAGGCGCGCACCGCGCTATCGGGAAACTGGAAGGTCGGAATGCCCGCCTGGTTCAGGATTTGCTCGCCCGCCGCGACTTCCGCGCCACCCATCCAGCTTGCCAGCACCGGCTTGCCAAATCCTTTGGCATACGGCTTCAGCTTCTCGGCAATCTGGGTCGGGTTAGTCATGTCCTGCGGGGTCAGCACCACCAGCATCCCGTCAATGCTGGGATCTTTGGCGGCGATCTCCAGCGATTTCGCGTAACGCTCAGGTTCGGCGTCGCCGAGGATGTCCACCGGGTTGTTGTGGCTCCACTGAGCGGGAAGAATTTCGTCGAATGCCTTCATCGTCGCGGGCGACAATTCAGCCAGCTCGCCTCCACCCGCAACCAACGCGTCGGTGGCCAGCACGCCGGGACCGCCCGCATTCGTCAGGATGCACAGCCGCTTGCCTCGGGGCCGTGGCTGCTTGGCCAACACGTCGGACATGAAGAAAATGTCGGCGATACTGTTCACCCGCAGTACACCGCTGCGCCGGAATGCGGCATCGAGCACTTCATCGCTGCCGGTGAGCGCTCCGGTGTGGGAAGCCGCCGCTTTGGCCGCGGCAGCCGTGCGTCCAGCCTTGATTACAATGACCGGCTTGGTCAGCGAGACCTCGCGCGCGGCGGAGAGGAACGACCGCGCGTCGCCAATCGATTCCATGTAGATCACGATGCTGTGGGTCCGTGGATCGCTGCCGAAGTAGTCCACCAAGTCGCCCCAGTTCACGTCGAGCATGGAACCGACGGACACGAACGCGCTGAAGCCAACATTCTCGCGCAGGCTCCAGTCCAGCACGGCCGTGCATAGCGCACCGCTCTGGCTGATGAAAGCGACGTTTCCCGGCCGTGCAACCGTGTGGGCAAAGGTCGCATTGAACCCGCGGACGGGATTCATTACCCCCAGGCAGTTAGGGCCAATGAGGCGCATCTTGCCGCGAATAATCTCCGAGATCTGCCGCTCCAGCTCTCTTCCGTGCTCACCGTGCTCCTTGAACCCGGCGGAGATCACGATGGCAGCCGGGACGCCCTGCTCCACCGATTCGGCAATGAGGCCGGGAACGGTATCGGCCGGGGTGGTGAGCACTACCAGTTCCACTTTGTCGGGTAAGTCCCGAACGCTGGGATATGCTTTGATTCCAAGCACATTGGAGCGCTTAGCGTTGACCGGGAACACCGTGCCGCCGAACGGGCTGCTCAGCAGGTTCCATAGCACGGAACGGCCAACACTGCCCGCCCGCTCCGACGCGCCAATTACCGCAACGCTGCGGGGTGAAAACAAGGGATCCAGAGGATGGCTCTCGGACCGGTAAACGTCGGATGAAGGATCGGCTTTGATGGGGCTTGTGCTTGCGGGTTTAGTGGTAGAAATCGTGCTCATGCTCCCTCACAGGATTCAGATTCCAGTTTAAGCCCTGGCGGATTGCGCCGGGAGCAACTTGTCACAGAAATTCGTGATGCGGATCACAAAATTTCCGTCTCCGGCACCTCGCAAAAATGGATCGGGAAGGCTGTAATCAGCCGGGTCGTGAAAATCCGCGGTTGCGGTGTGCCCTTTCTTTCCGAGGGCGCGGCTTAACTCCTTTCCCTCCTTCGTCCTCCGGGCCGGAAACAGCCATCGCAGCCCGCCCAAATCGCGGAATGATACAATGCCTCTTCCCGCGCAAAAATCTGCGGCGATGCGCCCTCTGAACTGGACCCCGACTCTTGGCACAACAGACGACAGAAACCCGAATCATCACCTACGCCGATGCTGGCGTGGATATTGAGCGCGCCAATCGCACTAAGCAGCGCATCAAGTATCTTGCCCACAAGACTTTCAACCGTGGCGTGTTGAGCGAGATCGGCGGCTTCGGCGGGCTCTTCGCCATCGACAAGAAAAAGTACCTGGATCCCGTTCTGGTCTCCAGCGTGGACGGAGTCGGCACCAAGCTGAAAATCGCCTTCGAAATGAACCTGCACCACACCGTCGGGGCCGACCTGGTGAACCACTGCGTGAACGACATCGCCGTGCAGGGCGCCGCGCCCATGTTCTTCATGGACTACTTCGCGACCGGCAAGCTGCAGCCGGAAATCGCCGAAAAGGTTGTGGCCGGCATCGCCGATGCCTGCAAGCAGAACGGGTGTGCGCTCATTGGCGGCGAGACCGCCGAAATGCCCGGCTTCTACGGCAACGGCGAGTACGATTTGGCGGGATTTATCGTCGGCGTTGCGAACCGCGACAGGCTCATCACCGGCAAAGCGGTGCAAGCCGGGGATGTACTCATCGGTCTATCTTCGACCGGGCTGCACACCAACGGCTATTCCCTGGCCCGAAAGCTTTTCTTCTCTGTCGCGCATTACACGCCCGATTCCTATGTCAACGAGATCAAGGGCAAGGTCGGCACCGAGTTGATGAAAACCCACAAGAGCTACTGGCCGATCATGCGGCGCATGATCGAGGCCGATGCGGTTTCCGCGATGGCCCACATCACCGGCGGCGGCATCACGGAAAACCTGCCACGCGCTTTGCCCAAGGGCGTCGGCGCGATCGTCGAGATCAACTCCTGGCCGGTGCCCCCCATCTTCGAACACCTGCAAAAGATCGGCAACGTTCCCCAAGACGAGATGCTGCGCACCTTCAACATGGGGATCGGCATGATCCTAGTCGTGCCCGCGAACAAGTTTAAGAAGGTGCAGACCATCCTGGAGCGTTGCGGCGAGAAAGGCTACACCATTGGCCGCATCGTGAAGGGCGAAAAAAGGGTTACCTACCAGTAGAAAGCAACTAGAACGTGTTTCAAAAATAGTCGTAGGTCAGGTTTGCATCAGGACACGGCTTCAGACGCGCGACAACGGAGCGGCCTGGTGATGAATGTGGAGCGGAATGCAGGCTGGATGCGCACCCGTTTTCGGGCTGACATCGCCGCATTGCTGGGAATCGCTTTTATGGTGGCGCTCGTCCACCTGCTCACCAATGGCCGCTACGGTTTTCACCGCGATGAGCTTCAAACCCTGAGCGACGCCCGCCATCTCGACTGGGGATTCGTGGCCTATCCTCCGCTGACGCCTTTCCTGGAGCGGATTGGCCTTGATCTCTTTGGCGTCTCTCTGGTGGGGCTGCGACTCTTTGCGGTCATAGCGCAGGCACTGGCTATCGTGATCACCGGGCTGATGGCTGGGGAACTTGGCGGTGGACGGCTGGCCCAGGTTGCGGCTGCCCTGAGCGTTGCGCTCTCGCCCTTGCCCCTGTTCGAGGGAACGGAGTTCCAATACACCAGCTTCGACTACTTGTGGTGGGTGCTGGTCGCTTACTTCATCATTCGCCTGCTAAAGACCGGGAACCCGCGATGGTGGCTGGCGATTGGCGCGGTGGTTGGCGTCGGCCTGATGACCAAATACACGATGCTCTTCTTCGTGGCTGGAATTCTGGTAGGACTTTTGCTGACGCCGGCGCGCCGTTTCCTTGCAAACTGGTGGCTCTGGGCTGGGGTTGGGCTGGCCTTGCTGATTTTTCTGCCCAATCTCATATGGCAAGTGCGCCATGATTTCATCTCGCTGCACTTCCTCAGGCATATTCACGTGCGCGACGTTGGCGAGGGTCGGGCGAACGGATTTTTGCGCGATCAGTTCGTGCTCTGCGCCAATCGGTTTACGGCCCCGCTGTGGATTGCGGGCTTGCTGGGTTTTTTGCGCGACCGGCGATATCGCCTGCTTGCCTGGATGTATTTGGTCCCGCTGGCGCTTTTCCTGCTTAGCAAAGGACGCGGCTACTACCTGGCAGCGGCGTATCCCATGCTGATGGCGATGGGCGCTACCCTGGCCGAACGTTGGCTGGGGTCTCTGCCGCGGTGGTGGCGATGGACCGTGGAAACGGCGTACTTCACATTGCTGGTGGCATGGGGGATGTACATCTGCACCGCAATCTTGCCCCTGGCGTCCAGCGGTCCGCTCAAGAACTTTGCGCTCGAGAACAACGGCGAACTGCGCGAGGAGATCGGCTGGGACGAACTGGTGAAGACAGTGGCTGGCATTCGCGACTGGTTACCGCCGGAGCAGCAGAAGCATGTGGGCGTGTTAGCGGGCAACTATGGCGAGCAGGGGGCAATCGAAATTCTGGGGCCGCCCTACCACCTGCCCGCGCCCATCAGCATGACCAACTCAGCGTGGCTGCGCGGCTATCCTGAGCCGCCTCCCTCGACCCTGATCGTGCTCGGCTTTTCGCGCGAACAGGCTGAGAAAGCGTTTACGTCTTGCCGGCTGGCAGGACATAACGGCAATCCCTACGGTGTAGAGAACGAGGAAAGCAAGGATCACCCGGACATTTTTGTGTGTGGCAGCCCGCACAAGAGCTGGCCTGAGTTCTGGGAGGATTATCAGGCCTACGGTTGAAGGCACACCCTCATCCAGTCACTCTTCGACGAACGCCTTGAGCCTGGACAAAGCCTGGTCCCACTGCGCTGAGACGAAATCGAGATACTCCTTAATTCCTTCCATTGGCTGCGGATCGAATTCGAATCGGCTTTCGCGGCCCGAACGGACGCTATGCACGATCCCCACGCTCTCCAACACTCGAAGATGTTTGGTGATCGCCTGCCGGGTCAGCTTGGAACCTCGTGTTAGCTGAGAGATCGAATAAGGCCGCCCACTACAGAGCTTGGCCACCAGCGATAGCCGCGTCTCGTCGCCCAGCGCGGCAAATACCGGTGCACGGGCCTGCCGTTTGGAGGCCCTGCGGCTACGACGTCTTTGCGACATGCTTCTCGATGTTCTTCATCTGCGCTGTCCAACCGCCCTCATTCATGCGGAATGCTTCGGCGCGGCGGTCACTGGGGACCTTGTCGAAGTCGGACTCCGTGAGCACAAGCAGCGTGCCGCTTGTGGTCTTCTCCAGCCTGAATTCGACGAGAGTGGGCGTCTCCTTCGAATAATCTACTTTGGGATCGACGGAATAAGGATGCCAGGTGAAGGAGAAAGGCCGTTCGGGCTCGATTTTCTGCACGACCGCCTCCCATCGCACGTGCTCGTAGCCGGGATGGGTAATTTGGCCGCGCGAGACCTCACCCGGTACGAATGGGCCCTCCAGCTTTACACCAAACCACTCGCCAAACTCGCGGTAATCCGTCAGCGCACGCCAGACCCGCGAAACCGAGGCCTTCAGATCCATGCGCTTTTCGACCCGGTCATTCATTTTAAGCAACCTCCGGGTTGCATATTAACGTAGGGAAATCAAAAAAACAACTCTATGGTTGCATTTTTTGGCAGGCCCCTGACTTCTATCGAGCTTGGATCTCTGCGGCCGCCCTGATTCACCAAACTGAAACAACACCAGCCGTTACGGACTTGCTCGCCATGGAGCATGACCTCTAGAATCGCTGGTTGCATCGAAGAAGGATCTGGAGGCAAGAAATGGCAAATCTTAACATCGGCGATGAGGTACCGGATTTCGAACTCCCGGCGGTGGTGGGTAATATCAAACAGCAATTCAAACTCAGCGATTACCGGGGAAAGAAGAACGTTGTCCTGGCTTTCTACCCCGCCGACTGGACGCCGGTTTGCGCCTCTCAATTGCCCGCCCTGAGTGCTGAAACGGAGAAGCTCGCCGGCTACGATGCCCAGGTCGTGGCCATCAGCGCAGACTCGATCCCCAGCCACACTGCGTGGCAGAAGAAAGAGATCGGCTCACTGAGCTTTCCCCTGGCCAGCGATTTTTATCCGCATGGGAAAGTAGCCAGGATTTTCGGGATTCAGCGCGAGGGAGATCCGCTCCCCGGGGTCAATGAGCGGGCCATATTTATCGTGGACAAGAACGGCAAGCTGGCGTTCGCCAAGATCTATCCCCTCGGCCAGATACCGAGCAATGAGGACATATTTGAGGTGTTGCGGAAGCTGTAGAGAAGTTTCGGAATTGGTGTAAGTCAGCGAGTACGGGCAGAGCGGCGCTTCACTCCGTCGAAAATCGTTCACCACGGAGGACACGGAGTTTTGGTTTCTACGCAGTCTTCTCCGTGATCTCCGTGGTGAGTCTGCATCCCTATGGGTGGATCGCAGGCCCATGTGACGCTCAGGGATGACATCCTTGCGTTCATGAATAATTCATTCGTTAACCGCTTTTAACGACTGGGCCTGCTCCTCGCGGAAGGCTGGGACCAGGATCTCCAGGACCTTTCTGACATCGTCAAAATTGTAATTGGCGATAAACTCAGAGCGTTTCGCCACCACCTGGTCGCGCAACAGGCCTTCCGTCATCCCGATAAAGGCGGCGCGCACGGCCTGAAGGTTCACATCCGGGCGGATTTGGCCGCGCTCTCTCATCTCGCTCAGGATTCCGTCCACCACATCGGCAAAGCGGTGAAATCCCTGGCTCAGCAGCACGTCCCGGTTGTCTTTGCGCACACGCCAGGCCTCGAGCATCATGATTTCCTTCAGATCGGAATCGTTTTCCAGTTCGATGGCAATGGCCTCCAACACTCCGAAGAGCCTTTCCGAGAGCGAGGCACTCTTTTGGGCCATTTGCACACGTTCGGCGATCGTCGCCCAACCGCGGTCAAAGATAGCAGCCAACAAACCTTGCTTGCTGCCGAAATGCTTCATCATCTGCGATTCGCTAGTGCCCGCTTCGCGGGAAATCGCCACCGTGCTGGTGTTTTCGTACCCGTTGCGCGCGAACAAGTGCTTGCCCGCCATCAAGATACGGTCGTGGGAGGAGAGGGGAGACATGGACTGTACGGCAGCTTTGTCGGGCATATCGCTTCGATCATAGCAACCCGACGGGGCACTGAAAGTTCCGTCGCCCTCGTGGATTGGCCGGGACTTGCGAACCATCAAATGGAAAAGCTCGCCGTCGGGGCGAGCTTTCTGGCATCAACTCACCCTTCTTATTGGGCGTGCGCAGCCTTATGGGCGTTGGCTGTCTTGGCCGCCGGCGGATTGCTGCCGGCTTCCTTCATCACCTGCTCAATCAACTGGTAGAGCTTGGTCCGATCGACGACTTCGACGAAGGGCTGCCCGCGCACGGTATCGCTGACCACATAGATGGTGGGAGTGTGATCGAGAGGAATGCGCTGCCCCAGTTGATAGTCGGCCTTGACTTTGGCCGCAAGGTCCCCGGTGAGATCCATCACGAATGGCAGTGCGACTTTGTGCTCGTTGGCAAATCGCTCGGTCATGCCACGCAGATTCTGCTTGGTAATTTGTGTTTGGTTCTGAAAGATGTAGAAGCGATACTCGTCACCAAGCTTCTTCGACTTGGTATCGAAGTAGCGGGCATTCACCGCCGCTTCGAAGGACCAGGGATGCATGGGTAGCGGAAAGTCATACTGCACCAACGGAATGTTGTATTGCTTGGCCGCGTCACGCAGCAGCGGCGCCGCGCGCGCGCAGTCGGGACATTCGAGATCTTCAAAGACGATGATGGCGACCTTCGATCCCTTGGGAGGCCGCAGCATTGAGGTATCGGCGCCCCACGCTGCCATGCCGCCAAGCAGCACAGTCGCGGCAAGGGCGAACTGCCGGATCAGAGTACGTTTCATTCCAGGTGTTCCCTCATGTTGCGCCGGACTAGCGGCTAACTTTAGACGCTCTACTGTCGCTATAGTAACGGATAACGGACTCGCGAGTCTCGCCAGGGCTACCGCGCCACAGGCTTCCATTTATTCAGGAATTGCAGCACATCCTCCGGTGCCAGGGCCCGGGCCTTCTCGAACTCACCGCCCTTCTGGCTGTACAGCAGCTTGCCATCGCTGTCGAGGACGGCGACTGCGGGAATGCCCCGCTTCATCGGCACCTGATACTCCGCCATGAGGTCCTGGTTTTTGTCGCCTTCGCCCACGTCGACATGCACGACTTCAAAGTTCTGCTGGAGCACACCGGCGATATCGGTCCGAAGGAATGCAAGGTCGAGCACGTGGCAGTCGTAACACCAGTTCGCACCGAAAACAACCAGCACCCGCTTGTGTCCTTTGGCGGCGAGCTGTAAAGCATGCTTGATCTCGGCGTGGGCGTCGACGCCGGGAGCATAGATGACCTTGCTGGTCGAGGCCGGCTGTTGCAGTTTCGTGGCATCGGAGCGTTTCGTGCCTGCCAGCCGCCACTGTTCGCCCTGCTTCTGCCAGAGCTGTCCTTCGGTCACGTAGAGCGTCTGGCCGGTCGCGCCCGCGCTAGGGAGTGTTAACACTAAT
>PLQW01000083.1 GCA_003160215.1 Acidobacteriaceae bacterium | reverse complement strand
CTCCTCGCTGCGCTCGTCACTCGGGATGACACCTCCAAAATTTGCGTGCGCTCATGAATAATCCAGGTTCAGGCCCGCGTTCGGGCCCCTTTATTCTTTTCATCCCTCGCGAGCTTCAGCCCACGACGAACCGGCTTTGGGAACAATGTCCTCTGCGCTCTCCATCGGCTCTGTGAGCGGGAACCCGAGACGTTTCCACTCGTAAAATCCGCCCAGCAGCGGACGCACCGGGCGAATGCCATGCTTGCGTAATTGCAGCGCCACCCGGGCGCTGGTCGCTTCGTTGGGTCAAGTACAGAACAGCACGATCTCCCCATCGCGAGCGATCTCTCCGTGCCGCGCCTCCAGTTCCTCTGGCGAGATCTGCAGAGCATGAGGCAAGGTTCTGGGATCCGTGAGCCGGTCGAGCGGATGCCGCAAGTCAATGATGGTCAGCGGCTCGCCCGATTCCAGCTTGTGCTTCAACTCGTCGGGAGTGATGCGGTCGCCCTTGACCTGCTCAATGAAGCGCCGGCGCTCGTTCCACCGGTAGAACACATACGCAATCACCACTGCGACGAACAGTAGGAGCAGCGATCCCCCGAAGCGTGAGGCACGGGCGGCAATAAGGTCAAGTTGCTTGCCGAACAGGAAGCCAAGTCCGGCGTAGGCGCCGGTCCACAGCAACGCTCCCAGGAAGTCGAATAGGACGAAGCGCGGAAAATCCACCCCCACCATTCCGGAGAGCGTCGGCGCCGCGGTATTAAGACCGGGAACGAACTTGCAGATGAGCAGGGTTCGCGGGCCGAACCTGGTGAACGTGGTCTCCGTCTTGCGGACGCAGGAGTCGGGTTCGAGCGCGATGCGACAGAGCAGGTTCAGCACGATAGCGCCGCGCCGCTTGCCAAAGAAGTACCAGAAGCTATCGCTGCACAGCGAAGCCAATGCCGGAATCAGCATGGCCAGTGCGAGATGCATGCGGCCTTGTGCAGCCAGGGCCCCGGAAGCCAGCAACAGCGGTATTGCCGGAATAGGCAGTCCAGCTTGCTCGACCAAGACCCACACGAAGAGCAGGGCATAACCGTAACGAACTACGAATTCGAGCGTCTCAGTCATGGGATCCAGGGAAGCAATGCAGACTTGGTTGGATGCGGGTCAGCCGGAAAGGTTCCGGGTTCGCTACAGAGTCCGTGTCAGAGTCAAGTGTGGCATCACGGCAGCGGCCGCGGGAAAAAATCCGGCGTCGTAGGCGCGAAACAACTTAGCTCAGCACGGAGCCGCAGGCGAAGTACTGGGTTAAGTGGAGAATATATCCCAGTCCCGTAGGGACGACAGACGTCCTACACACGCTCTTCAGCCCGCGAGGTCTGCCGTTCCTTCCCTTTGCAACGACTCTTTCAGGCACCCTCTTCCACCGCGCTAGCCGCTGATGCTTGTGTTTGCGAAACCGAGCAGCTTCGCCATGCGGTTTTCCTTCTCATGCCAGTACGCTGCCTCCTGTACGTGCACCTTCAACAGGATGAGGTTGGGATCCTCGCTGCCCTTGGGAAACCAGGTCGCATAGATTGGCTTCCACAGTTGCTTCGCCTTTACATGATCGCGCACCAGCTCACACCGGCCAGTGATCGAGACATATCGCTGGCTATCGGCATCGGAATAAGCCAGATTGACACGGGGGTCGGTGCGTATGGCTTCCACTTTCTCAGTATTGATATGGCTAAAAAACCAGATGATACCGTTCGTATCCACTTGCTGGGTCGCCATGGGGCAGCTATGCAAACTGCCGTCAGTCCGGATGGTAGTCAGCATCGCAAAATCGATGTCCTTGATCAATTCGTTTAGCTTGGCCACTGAGTCGTAGGTCTGCGCCATGTAAGCTCCTTAGGTGTTGGTCTTGAGGCTCGCACAATGTAGTGACATTTTGTAATGTTTGTCATCACGAGCGCAGCGAGGGACCTGCTTTTTGCCTTTTCCACCGAACAGCAGATTCCTCGCGCCCAAAACCAGGGCGCTCGTAATGACAATTCTTAAGTGATGACCGGCTCATTTGTTGTTGCCGACGTGTCACTATGATTCGCAATCCTCAATAACTGTGTGGTTGGAGGCCGCGGGAAAAACACCTGTCTCTCCAATAGCCAGCGCCTATGCGCCCAAGGCAGCGATGAAATCGGCGGCCACGTCGTCGGGCTTCCAATCGTTTCCAGAGTATACCTTGGCCACTTTTCCGTCCTTGCCTATCAGGACCGTGCGCAGCCCGTGGACAATCTGCCCGTCCTTCTGGTTATAAACCAGGCCGAAGAAGTCGGCGGCCTGGCGCACCTGGTCCGGGGAACCGGAGGCAAACTCCCAGTGGGTGAAGCTGGGATCGACACGTCCCACGTAATGCTCGCCATAGCTGCGCAGGACCTCGGGTTTGTCGTTTTCCGGATCGATGCTGATGCTGAGCAATTGCGCTTCGTTGAACACCTTCGGATCTTTCTGCAGTTGCTGCATGACCTGGCCGAAGTTGTTGCTCATACGTACGCAATAGTCCGGGAAAGGACAACGCGTGTAGATGAACGTAAGCAACAGCGGTTTGCCGCGGAACTGATGAAAGTGGATGGTCTTGCCACTCTGGTTGACCAGCGTGAAGTCCGGCACTTCGTCACCGGGTTGCGGAATATGCAGCGCTGAGGCGCCATCGCTCTCCGTGCCGCTGAGCCGGGTGAAGCTGATGTCCTGCAATTCGGCATGGTCGCTGAGCACCAGGGTCGCGTGGATGTGATCGCCGGGCGCAATTGTCTTGAAAACCCAGTTATTTGCCTTGCTCACGGTGAACGGCATGGTCATGCCTTTCATCAGGCCGGGAACGTCCTGGTGAGCGATGGTCAACTGCCGAGCGGCGGGATCGACCGCCACTACGCGGCCTTCCAACTCGTAACGCTTGGCCGCAGGAGCATTGGAGCAGACGGTCAGGAGAAGTAGTAAAAGTAGAACGAACAGACTTCTGCCGTAAGCGAGATGGCGGGAGCTTACAGAAAAATTCATGCCGCCTTCATTGTACGGAAGCCGGGACCGGCGTGCAGGGGCTGCGCTAGGGAAACTTGGAGGTGTCATCCTGAGCGAAGTGAGGCGGAGCCGAACGAAGTCGAAGGACCCCTATTATCGCAGGATCACAATCTGGCCGCGTGGCACAGCGACAAATTTGAGATTGCTTGCGGCCAAAGGGGTCCCTCGACTCCTCGCTGCGCTCGTCGCTCGGGATGACACCCCAAAATTATGTGCGCTCATGAATAATCCAGGTTCAGTCCCCGGAATAGATGGGAATTCCAAAACCACGGCTACTTCACAACCGCGGTGAGCGCGTGGTAGAAGTCCTCCAGGCCGTTGAACATGATTTGTATGCCGATACACACCAGGATGAACGCCGACAAACGAATTACGATGCCGGTACCCGACGGGCCCAAAAACCGCTCCAATTTGTCCGAAAAGCGATAGCACAAAAAAATGGTCAACCCGATCAGCAAGATTCCAAGCACCGCGGCCAGCGCGCTGACGATCAGTTGCAGGTGGGTTTCCTCGTGGATGTTGCTGCCCAGAGTAAGCGCCACGGCGATGGAACCCGGTCCGACCGTCAGTGGCATGGTGAGCGGATAAAAAGCTTGCGACAGGATCCGTTCGCGGCTGGGCTGTGACGCCAGTGGGCTGTCCTTCAGGTCACCCCGGCGATTCAAAACTTGCCAGCCCGCTACCGTCACCACCAGGCCGCCTCCCAGTTGGACCGCCGCTAAGCTAATGTCGAAAAACTGCAGAATGTAAGAGCCGATGAAAAGAGACGCGACCAGCAGAACGACCCCGTTGACCGCAACCCGCATCGCCACGGTGCGGCGAATGCTCGTGCCGTAGCCCAGGGTCATTTCCGCAAAGATGGGCGCCATGCCGAGCGGGTTCACAATGGGAAGCAGGGCGGCAAAAACCAGCAGCACGTTCTTTACGATGGCGTTCATGCGAGACCCACAGCATAGCGCAACATATCCCTCGGCGCTTCCTCAGACCTTTCAGGATTGACCGCCTTGCGTTTTACAGGTTGAATGTTAATGCGCGAGAGGTTCGCGTACGGTCACAACCTATGGGAATCCCGCCCCGCACATTCGGTGCGCTTCAGGTCAGGCTGCGCGAATCGCTGGTGACGCGCGCTGTGGTCCTGCCCATCCAGCAATTTATCCACATTCAAGGCATCAGCAGTGTCCTGTTGCTGGGCGCGGCAATAACTGCATTGGTGTGGGCCAATTCGCCGTGGCAGGATTCCTACCACCATGTTTGGGAAATGGAACTGTCCCTCTCCCGTTTGAACTTGCCCGTGCACGCCTGGATCAACGATGCCTTGATGGCCATCTTTTTTTTCCTGGTCGGCATGGAGATCAAGCACGAGATCGTACATGGTGAACTCGCCGACATGCGTCGAGCGGCGCTGCCCATTTTCGGCGCCCTCGGCGGCATGATTGTTCCTGCGCTCCTCTACATGGCCCTGAATGTTGGACATGCCGGGCAGCACGGTTGGGGTGTTCCCATGGCCACCGACATCGCGTTTTCGCTGGGCGTGCTGGGCATGGTCAAAGGGGTTCCCCAGGACCTGAAAATCTTTCTTCTTACGCTGGCCATTGCCGACGACATCGGCGCCATCGCGGTGATTGCGGTTTTCTATACAGACTCCTTGAACCCGCAGTCTCTGTTCGTGGGCCTCATTCTGCTTGCCCTTATTTTCGTGTTGCGCAAGGTCGGCATCTCGCAGCCGGTCTTGTACTTCGTGCTGGGTGTGGGTTTCTGGGTGGCGATTCTGCGATCGGGTATTCACGCCACCATCGCGGGCGTGGTACTGGGATTCATGGTTCCCACAACCGCGACCTTGTCGTTGCGCGAGTTTCAGGAGCTCGGTACTGGAATCGTGGAGAGGTTCCGGCGAGCACTGGCCCACGGCGACGAGAAAACGGCGAAAAATTTGCTTGGCTCCATCGAGCAATTGGTGCACGGCACGGAATCGCCGTCCGAGCTTTTGACCCGCAAATTGAATGACTGGGTTTCGTTTCTTGTCTTGCCCTTGTTCGCTCTAGCCAACGCCGGAGT
The DNA here is from genome assembly GCA_003160215.1 of Acidobacteriaceae bacterium. GTDB lineage: Bacteria > Acidobacteriota > Terriglobia > Terriglobales > Acidobacteriaceae > Bog-257. Next base: position 56,509 of record PLQW01000083.1, on the reverse strand, counting down.
AACGTTTTCCGGAGGAACGTGGCGCGGTTTGCTGACCAGCCGGATTGCTTGGGGAATTCTGCTCGGGCTCGTCGTGGGAAAGCCGCTGGGAATCATAGGATTTGCCAGGCTGGCGGTTCGCTCGGGCTTTGCTCAAGTTCCTAACGGGGTCACATGGCGGCAGTTGCATGCGGTCGGAATTCTCGCTGGTATCGGTTTTACCGTCTCCATTTTTATCAGCTCGCTGGCGTTCGGCGACCCGTCTCATCTGTTGGAAGCGAAGACAGGAGTGCTGGCGGCTTCACTGTTGGCCGGGGTGTTGGGGTATTTCGCCCTGCGCGATGGCGGACGGCGCTCAAACGCAGTAGCTGAGACTCCCGTTAGCGAGAGTTAAAATCCACGAAACACGATACAATTTGTAGGATTCTTGACCGCGCTAGGCTGGTCTTTGTAGCGCACTCGTCTCGAACCGTAGCGCCTTGCGGGCCTTCATTCCGGCAGCGCAGGAGCAGTCGTTTCACGCACGGTAGGCGGCTGGATGCATTCTCGTCCGGCGTCACAACGAAACGAAAGGACAATGTTATGCGTTCCCGATTACTCACGCTCACGTTCATCGCAATTGTCGCGATGAGCTTCGCGGCCTGTAGCAAGAAAGATCAAAGCCAGAACACAGGAGCACCTGCGAGCGACACTTCCGCAGCGACGCAGGCCAACCCACCTGCAACCAGCAGCCAACCGGTCGGCAGCCAGCCTGCGACTAGCCAGATGGCGCCAGCGCAGCAGCCCCCGCAAGGGCAGCAGATGACGCCAGCGCCAGCGCAGCAGATGGCGCAAGCTCCGGAGCCGCCGCCACCGCCTCCGCCGCTGGTGATTCCGGCCGGAACCAGCATCGTGGTTCGTATGAGAAATAGCATCACATCGAAAACAGCGAATCCGGGCGACACCTTTACTGGTTCGCTGGCGCATGCGGTCGTGGTAGGCGGGGTAGTCGCGATTCCTGCCCGTGCCGGCGTGAGCGGAACGGTCATCGATGCCAAGTCGCCGGGCAAATTCAAAGGTGAGGGTGTATTGTCGATCGCCTTGACCGCCGTCAATGTCGGCGGAGCGCCGGTGGCTATCCAGACGTCTACTTATACCAAGATCGTAAAGGGTAAGGGCAAGCGCACTGCGAAGATGGCCGGAGGCGGAGCAGGCGCTGGTTTATTGATCGGTGGTCTGGCTGGCGGAGGCAAGGGCGCACTGATCGGCGGTCTGGTGGGCGCGGGCGCCGGGACGGCAGGTGCGGCGGCCACCGGCAACAAGGAGGTAGAGATTCCGGCGGAGTCGGCGGTGACGTTCAGGCTCGGCCATTCAATCACGGTGATGCGGCCGGCGAAGAAGGCTTCCCAGGATCAACCGGCGCCAAGCCAGTAACCCTTCAACATCGGAAATGCAGGGAGGCCTTCGGGTCTCCCTTCTTTGATGCTTGCAGAAGCTGGGTCAGTTTGTTCGGGCAATGCGGACCTTCAGGTTCGCATCCGAACTCCTCATTCTTGTCATCACGAGCCGGCTTCAGCCCGCGAGGGATCTGCTTTTTCCCGAGTCCAGCCGCAGCCTGTGAATCTAGGAATTGTGCGGACCACTCTACCTCCAACTATTTGCTCGTGTTCTTTAACTTGGCCCTCCGCTCCGCCGCCCAGCCTTCTTTGGTGACCTGGCGGCCGCGCCCGAGAGCCAGTGCATCGGCGGGAACATCTTCTGTGATGCACGATCCCGCACCGATGTAGGCGCCCTTTCCGATTCGAATCGGCGCCACCAGCGTCGCATCGCTTCCGATGAACGCTCCGTCTTCAATCGCCGTGCGGTGTTTATTCACTCCATCGTAATTGCAAGTGATGGTGCCCGCCCCGACGTTCACGCCTTCCCCAATTTCGGCGTCACCAAGGTAGGTAAGGTGATTGGCCTTCGAGCCTTTGCCCAGCCGCGCCTTCTTGGTCTCCACGAAGTTGCCGACGTGCGCGCCTTCGCCAATGTCGCTACCGGGGCGCAGATGCGAGTAGGGGCCGAGTTGCGCGTGGTTGCGCACTACGGAATCTTCCAGGATGCATCCCGGCCGAATCAAAACGCCATCGCCGATTTCGCAGTTGGTGATGACGGAGTACGATCGAATGCGGCAGTCGGCGCCGATCTTCGTCTTGCCAATGAGTTGCACGAAGGGCTCGATCACGGTGTCTGGGCCGACCTCGACATCGGCATCGATGTCGCACGTCTCGGGACGGAAGATGGTTGTGCCGGCCAGCATCAACTCGCGGGTCTTTTGGCCGCGCAGCCTGGCGTCTAGTTCCGCCAATTCGATGCGCGTGTTGACCCCGAGCACCTCACTGGAGTCGGAGGCACGCAGTGCCAGTACCTTTTCGCGGGCCTTGCCCAGCAGGGCCACCATGTCGGTCAGGTAATACTCGTGATGGGCATTGTCGGTCTTAAGCTTACCGATGTGAGTGTAGAGCGGCTTGGTCGCGAACGCGTACATGCCGGAGTTGACCTCGCGTTGCTCCGCTTCCTTACCACGCAGCGATTTCTGCTCGACGACGCGCTCGACTACGTCGCTCTCCTTGCCTTTGACCTGCTTGCGGAAAACCCGGCCGTATCCCGTGGGATCGGGCGGTTCGGCGGTGAGCATGGTCATGGCGGAATGCTGCGCGTTATGAAAATCGCGAACCCGCTTGATTGTCTCCGGCTTGATCAGCGGAACATCTCCCGAGAGCACCAACACAGTGTCGAAACTCTGCAACGCATCGCGCGCTTCCATCATGGCGTGCCCGGTGCCGCGCTGTTCGCGTTGCAGGACGAAGTTGATGCCGGTTGGAGCAAGCGCCTCGCGTACCCGCTCGGCTTCGTATCCGATGATCGCGAAGATGTTTTGTGGAGGCACAACGGCGCTGGCGGCCGCCGCCACGTGCGCCAGCAGCGGCTTTCCCGCGATCTCGTGCAGGACCTTTGGGAGGCGCGACTTCAGCCGCGTGCCTTTGCCCGCCGCGAGGATTGCGATGGCGAACTGCCCAAGTTTGTTCTTAACGGATTTGACGGAGTTGGAAGTCGGCTTTGCCATTTCGATTCAGAGAATAACATCCGGTTTCGCGATCTCTGTTGTCATCACGAACGGCCTTTAGGCCGTGAGGGATCTGCTGTTTTCCTCGACGTCGTTCCAGCCGTAAAGAACAGCAGATTCCTCGCTTCGCTCGTAATGACAATGCCAACGGCGAATCCTCAATTCCAAACACGCTTACCGCTCCCGGTGGAGAGTCGTTACTGGCGGCTCACTTAATTCCATCATAAGCTGCAGCAGGTCGTGGGCAACACGGTGCGTATCGTGGCGGGCGACCAGTCCTTCGCTGGAATCCATCGCTTCCAGCAGATACTCGCCCAGGATCGGCTTCACCCCGAGCGCCTCGATGGCGTCAACATCGGTCTCGATCTGCGACTGCTGCTGCTCGGCGTATTTCAGCGCCAGCGCGGAAGACGCAGGAGTGCGATTGAGCAGCGCGTAATCGAAAAACTGATGACGCGCATGTTTGTAAAGCGCGCGAATGTGATCGGAAGCGGTAAGCCCGAGGCTCTCGTTGGCCTGCGTCATCAGATTGCAGACAAATACCTTGACCGCGCGGCTGGTCGCGATCGCCTTGGAAACGTCGCGCACCAGCAAATTGGGCGCCAGGCTGGTGAACAGGGAACCTGGACCGATGGTGATCAGGTCGGCGCTCTCGATGGCCTCCAGGGCCACCGGCAGAGGCTTCGCGTTCGCGGGCGCCATACGCAGCTCGACAATCCGCCGCTGACTCGCGGTTATGTTGGTTTCCCCGCGAACGAAGGAGCCGTCGTCCATAATGGCATAAAGTTGCGCGTTGCTGGTGGTCGCGGGATAGATGTGTCCACGGGTCGCCAGAATCGCCGACGAATGTTTCACCGCCTGGCTGAAGTCGCCGGCAATCGCCGTCATGGCCGAAAGAAAGAGGTTCCCGAAGTTGTGTCCTCCCAGGCCCTCGCCGGCAGGGAAGCGGTACTGGAAAAGCCGAGACAGCAGGGCCTCGTCTTCCGAGAGCGCCACAATACAATTGCGCACATCGCCGGGAGCGGGGACGTTCAATTCTTTGCGCAGACGCCCGCTGGATCCGCCGTCGTCGCTCACCGTGACGATGGCAGAGAGATCGTCGATGCGGGGCAGCATGCCAGGCAGCGGAGCTTCTCCTGCAGCCGTGACATATTGCTTCAAGCCGTGAAGCAGCGTGGACAGCCCTGTGCCCCCGCCCATGGCGACAACTTTTATGGCCCGTGGCGCAGCGGAGTTGGAGTCGTTCTGCATGGCTATCGATCGGATTGTACCCAGCTAAAAATGCCACTGGTTTGGCGGAGACGGAGTTCCTGCGCTGGTGTCGGGATAAAGCAGCTCTGTGAACCGGGGATCGTCGGCCAGGTTTTTGAAGTCGCCATCGTTGCGCGCCTGGTAGCGATTGGCCGGGTTCAGACGAATCGCCTGATGCAAGCTGGAGATGGCTTCGGGAAAGCGGCCGGTCAGGCAGTTCAAGGTCGCCATACCGTACCACACGAAGTCCAGTTTGGGGACATTCTTCGTCAGCGCTTCAAAATTCTCGCGGGCGCTGACGTAGTCGCCCATGTTCATCAGCGACACGGCGTAATCGAATTGTTCTTCCGGCGTCTTGAAAGTGGTTACAACCCGGCTCATTTGCTGGTTGCAGCTATTCAGGTGGACCGAAGCGCGGTCGGCGAGTTCGGGACTCGAACCAGCCACTACTTTCTCGAGACAGGCCTTGGCTCTATCGTAGTTGTGCGCTTGCAGGGCCTTCAGGCCGGCCTCGTAGTTTTGCACCGCTTGGGTAAAACGAGGATCGTCCGTCAACTTCATCGGTTTGCTTCCCCGGGACCGCATCTCGGAGCCTGCCGCGGATGAGCGTAAATCACTATTTCCCTTAGGCTTAGCAGTCGTTTGCTTACCTTTTTTCGCGGCTTTTTTCTTCATCCGTTGGCTTCCTTGGGTTGATCGCGACGGGGAATTGCTCAGGGCTGTGCAAACCCTAGTCACGCGTAGGCTGATTGTGCTGAGTTATACCCGCAACTTGGGATGCCGTCAACTCACGAACGTTCTGTGCGCGGGACGCTCATGAAATCAGTCGATTTTGGCGGCCGATTCGAGATCGACGGACTTCCATTCGCCTTTGATAATCCCGGCGCGAATCTCGGCTGGCGTTTTCTTCAACTTCATCTGCCGATACGCGTAGAAAACTTCCTTCATGCAGATTCCGCAGTGAGCTCCATGGGTAGTCTCGAAGCAGCTATGCAGGCTGCCGTGCCCGATGCGGTCGCAATAGCAGTAACACGGCAACTGGTACAGCACGCTGGGCATCTTGGCCGCCAGCTCATAGCTTTGCACTTGGTACGGATACTTGAAGGACTCTCCCCAAAGCTGGTCCTTGGGCAGGATGGGCATGGCATCTCCCGGCTGCAGTGCGTGATCATGGTAGGCGGGCACACGATCGCCTTGCGCGAAGCAGACGACAGCCAACACCGCAGTCAAAGCGAGTAGCGCAAATTTTTTCATGGGACAGTCCTCGCCAGGGATTCTGACTCATTCTAGCGGAGCAGCCCAATTAGCCCAAATCGCCACCTTGCGAAAGGGGCGAGTTCAGCTTGACCCTGGCTGGAGACGAGCGCATAATTACGCCGCTCCTGTGCAAGGGAACCCTTGCGCTTCGCTGTCCTCGGTGCAACTGCGCCGTCCGGCCTGATTCGAATTCACCGCGCATCGCTACTGAGTTCGCGGGCCGTCCTCTCTCGAGTTTTGAGGTTTCGATATGACAGAGCCAGTACGCAAACAGATCGGTGACTACGAGATCATCCGAGAACTCGGCCACGGAGGGATGGGCCAGGTTTTTCTGGTGCGCAACCTCATTTCGGACCGCATTGAGGCCATGAAGGTGCTGCTGCCCGACTTGGCGAATCAGGGCGACCTGGGCGCTCGCTTCATGCGCGAGATCAAGCTGCTGGCCAGCCTCGATCATCCCAATATCGCGGCGCTCCGCACTGCTTTTTCGGCCGACAATCAACTCATCATGATCATGGAGTACGTCGAGGGCGACACCTTGGCCCATCGTCTGGAGCGGGGGCCTTTCCCACCGGTCGAGGCCTTGAACTACATCGACCAGGTGCTGGCCGCATTGAGCTACGCCCATGCCCAGGGCATCATTCATCGCGACATCAAGCCCGCGAACATGATGCTGACGCCGCGCGGAGTCTTAAAGCTGATGGACTTCGGCATTGCGCGGTCAGGCAACGACCTCGGGCTCACCGTGACCGGCACAACCCTGGGTTCGCTGGACTACATGTCTCCCGAGCAGGTGCAATCGCAACCTACCGAAGCGCGCTCGGATCTGTATTGGGTCGGAGTTTCGCTCTACGAAATGGTCACCGGCAAACGGATGTTCGCTGCAACTAGCAGCTATTCCGTCATGGAGGCGCATGTCAAAGAAACTCCACGTCCGCCCATCGAAGTCCAGTCCTCGTTGCCGAAGCCGCTGAGCGACATGATCGTCATGGCCGTCGCTAAAGATCCGGCACAGCGCTTTCAGACGGCCGACGCCTTCCGCAATGCCTTGTCGCAGATCAAAGAGTCTTGCGGCTCGCCGGGCGTGGACAAGGCGGTCGCAGCCGCTGTCACGCCCCCGCCTGCGCAGCTTCCGCCTAATGTTGCAAAGCCACCCACGCCTGTGAGCCAGCCTGCGGCCAGCCCGAGTTTTTCCTCTGCGACTCCTGCCTCCGCCCAGACGGATTCTGCGCTCCAGCCCAATGCTGGACCACGGCGTCCGTATTGGATCCTGGCGATTGCTATTTTGCTTTTGGTGGCCACCTTGGCGGGAGCTCGAGCCTATCGCACTTACAAGCAGAATGCAGCCAGTGCGGATGCGGTCGAAGCCATGTCTCATGGCGCTGCTGCGCCGTCCACTCCGACCCATCTGCTGGCAATCAAGGACCAGATCAGTCCGCGGCGAAAATTGACATTCCGGTCGTTCCCGCTCAGAGTCCCCCTGGTTCCGAAGCAGCAACAGATAAGGACGCTTCACCTGACAAACCGAAAGCACCCGTCGGAAGCGCTAAGGCAGCTCAAGCCCATCTGAACCCTTCGCCCGCGTCCAATGAGGATTTGCGGCAGGCGCAAATCGCCATGGAGCAACAGAAGAAGCTCCTGGACGAAATGGAGATTGAGAACGATCACCTGGAAAGCCGGGCCGCCGCGGTCGAGAGCAGTCTGGAGGCGATGGAGTCGCAGATGCGTCAAAGCGGTTTGGGTTTGCGTGGAGACATGGTCTCCGCACGTAGCAGCATGCGCACGGACATGGCCAAGGCGAAGCAGGCGCTGGACGGTTCCGATACCGAGCGGGCCAGGCGTTATCTGGATCAGGCGAACGCGGAGATCGGCAAGCTGGAGTCGTTCCTCGGCCGCCGCTAGCAGTGCTGAAGCGCTCGCCGGGTCGAGATGGGCGCGGCTAAACAGGGCGCTGAAAGTCCCTTATTTTTTGTCATCACGAGCCGGCTTCAGCCGGCGAGGGATCTGCTTTCCGGACACGTTAGCAGCCCGCCAGGTTCAACTGCACTGCACGCTGGTCGCGCTCGTCGAAGGTCGCACGTGAAAAAAGCAATCTTCGGACATCCGGAACCGCCTGCGTACAGCGTCACGCAACATTGAAACTATACCGATGGCGAACCGTCTAAACCATATAAGATGAACTCTGTGCGTAACGAAGACAACTCCACTGTCTTGCCCGCCGCATCTTCACCAGATGCCACAGGGCCGACTGTTGCCTCGCCTGCCGGGCCAAAGAGGTTGAAGCCGGCAGTTTCGGGCTGGCTGCGCGACATGTTGATCTCGCTCGCGGTCTCGGCCTTCTTCATCATCTTCCTGTATCAGCCGGTCAAAGTGGAAGGTACCAGCATGATGCCCACGCTGGACGATCAGGAACGCGTTTTCATCAACAAGTTTGTTTACAAGCTGGAGCCCATCGAACCCGGCGATGTAGTCGTTTTTCACTATCCTCGCGACACTGCCAAGAGCTACATCAAGCGCGTGGTGGCCGTCGCCGGGGACCGCGTGAAGATCGAAGATGGCGTAGTGTTCGTGAACGGGCATCGCATGAGCGAGCCCTACGTGCCCGACGCCTATGAAGACGTGCGCTCCTATCCCGAGACCGTGGTGCCGGCACACGGCTATTTCGTGCTGGGCGATCACCGCAATCTCTCCAACGACAGCCGCGACTTCGGGCCGGTGGACGAGGCCTTTATCTACGGCAAAGCGGTCTTCGGGTATTGGCCGGTGGCCAAGCTGGGCAAGCTGCGGTAGGGCCTCACATCCTGTGCACAACAATTCCGCTACTTGCCCACTTATGCTTCCGCGCATTCCCTGATAAAATCAGTAAAATCCAAACCCCGGAGATGCAATGCAGGCAATCCTTGCGTTGGAAGATGGACGGATCTTCCACGGCAAAGGCTACGGCGCAAAAGGCGAATGTTACGGGGAAGTTGTTTTTAACACCTCCATCACCGGCTACCAGGAGATCTTCACCGATCCTTCCTACGCCGGGCAGATCGTAGTTCTCACCAACCCCGAGATCGGCAATTACGGCACCAACTCCGACGACAACGAAGCCACGCGTCCGTACATCGAGGGGCTGATCGTGCGCGAGTTTTCGCGTGTCAGCTCCAACTGGCGCTCGCAGGAGGTCGCGGAGGGCTATCTCGATCGCTACAAGATTCCCGTGCTGGGCGAGATCGACACTCGCGCTCTGGTGCGCCACTTGCGCGACAACGGCGTCATGCGTGGCGTTATCTCCACGCTGGAGGCAGACACCGACAAGCTCGTCGCCAAGGCGCGCTCCATTCCGAAGATGGATGGCACCGATCTCGCGAAAGAGGTCACCACTCGCCACGTGTACCAGTGGGACGAAGGCGTGCGCTCGCATGAGCCCACGGAGGTGGTCGGGGTGAAGAACGAGCCGCCCAGGCATCACGTCGTTGCCTATGACTATGGAATCAAGCACAACATCATGCGGCGCCTGGTTGGGGAGTGCTGCAGCGTGACCGTGGTTCCCGCCACGACCAGCGCCGAGGACGTGCTCGCGCTCAAGCCGGATGGCGTCTTCCTGTCAAACGGCCCGGGCGACCCCGAGCCGGTGACCTACGCACAGGAGAGCATTCGCAGGCTGATGGGGCGCGTGCCCATCTTCGGCATCTGCCTCGGGCATCAGTTGATCGGCATCGCGCTGGGCGGAAAGACTTACAAACTGCGCTTCGGCCATCATGGCGGCAATCATCCGGTGAAGCAGATGAAGACAGGCAAGATCGAGATCACCGCGCATAACCATAACTTCGCAGTCGATCCCGATTCACTGAAACAAAGCGAAGTGGACCTGACGCACATCGATCTGAACGACAACACCCTGGAAGGCCTGCGCCATCGCTCATTGCCGCTGTTCAGCGTGCAGTATCACCCCGAGGCCGCGCCCGGCCCCCACGACTCGCACTACCTGTTCAAGGATTTTGTGAAGATGATGGAGGAGTGGAAGAAGTGACTTCTCGTGTCGTGGGTCTGAATGGCATAGCGAAAGCGGTCCATGGCGCCTTCGAAGGGTTCCTGCCCGCAGAGCTAACCCACATCGACGATCTTCAAACTGCAATTCCTCAGATCGCGAGAGACGAGGAACTGGTCGCCGCGATTGCCAGGTCGGTTAGAAAGATTCCCACAAAACACAAGGTATTGCTTGGCGATGCCCGCGGGATGGAGCTTCCAGACAATAGTGTCCAATTGGTCCTCACGTCGCCGCCTTATTGGACTTTGAAAGAATATCGGAACACGGACGGCCAAATGGGCCACATTTCGCCGTACGACGAATTCATCGAACAGCTAGATCGAGTATGGCAGAGATGCTACCGTTCATTGGTGCCAGGAGGAAGACTGATATGCGTCGTCGGCGACGTGTGTCTCTCTCGCAGAAAAAACGATGGCCGACACACTGTTGTTCCTTTGCATGCCTCCATTCAAGAAAGCTGTCGCAAGATCGGATTCGATAACTTGGCACCAATTATTTGGCACAAGATTGCAAATGCTGCTCACGAAGTGGAAAACGGCGGTGCCGGTTTTTTGGGAAAACCTTACGAACCAAATGCAGTGGTTAAGAACGACATCGAGTTCATCCTGATGGAGCGCAAGTCTGGGGGATATAGAACTCCGGAACCTGCGACCCGCATTCTAAGCCTGATCGGTGCCGAAGATCACAAACTTTGGTTTCAACAGATCTGGACAGGAGTCACTGGCGCTTCGACCCGCTCCCATCCTGCACCATACCCGCTCGTACTGGCAGATCGACTAGTTCGAATGTTCAGTTTTGTTGGCGACACGGTGCTCGACCCTTTCTTGGGAACGGGAACGACAGTTGTCGCCGCAGCCTTAGCAGGGCGCAACAGTATCGGCATCGAGATTGATCCACACTATCTCCGTGGGGCGGTAGCTCGAATCAGGCAAGAAACAACGTCATTGTTTCATCAGGTCAAGATTGAAGCTGATGAGGGCCAGGAAAATGGAGTTTAGCCCTAACCTCGAGCGAAGGCTGCGATCGGCGATACAAGCGTTTTGGACTACGCGTGAATCTCAAGCCGGCAAACAGGGTGCGAGGAGCGGAATCCGCGATGCGGGTTTTCGGGCCGCAGTCACGGGCGGAGCACAGATGAATGGTTTCATCTCCGTGATCCGCGATCTGCTCGAAGAAAGCGGCATTGGAAAACCAGTTATTTTCACGGAGCGTTCCGTGGAGCTTCCTGGGTGGTTCAGACCCGAAAAGAAATGGGATCTCCTCGTTGTGGTTGATAGCTGCTTGATTGCCGCGATCGAATTCAAGTCACAAGTTGGATCGTTTGGGAACAACTACAACAACAGAACCGAAGAAGCGTTAGGCAGCGCTACGGATATTTGGGCGGCTTACCGGGAAGGTGCTTTCAAACCATCAGTCAGACCCTGGCTTGGGTACCTGATGCTGCTCGAAGAAGCGCCAGATTCTACTCGTCCTGTCCGCGCTCAAGAGCCCCATTTTAAAGTGTTCGAGGAGTTTAAGAGCGCTTCGTATGCGAAGCGGTATGAAATTTTACTCACGAAGCTTGTTCGAGAACGCCTTTACGATTCGGCATGCTTTCTAATGTCAAGTCGCGACAGCGGCCCTTCCGGCCAATACCGTGAACCAGCCCTAGAACCTAGCTTCGAGAATTTCATCACTTCCTTGATGGCTAGGGCCATCGCTTGCAAGAAAAGTTCCTGAGACCACCATGCCACGCCGCAACGACATCGCGAAAGTGCTCATCATCGGCTCGGGGCCCATCGTCATTGGCCAGTCGGCCGAATTCGACTACTCCGGCGCGCAGGCCTGCAAGGCCCTCAAGTCCGAAGGCTATGAGGTGGTGCTGGCCAACTCCAATCCGGCCACCATCATGACCGACCCGGAGATGGCCGACCGCACCTACATCGAGCCGCTCACCCGTACCTATCTCGAAGAAATCATTCGAATTGAAACTGAGATGCTTGCTGCCGCCGGCAGGCCCGGCATCTTTGCATTCTTACCGACGGTTGGTGGCCAGACGGCTCTGAACCTCGCCGTCGAGCTCGCTGACGGCGGCGTACTCGAAAAGTACGGAGTGCAGCTTATCGGCGCGCAGCTTGGCGCGATCAAGAAGGCCGAAGACCGCTTGCTATTCAAAGATGCTATGACAGCCATTGGCCTTAACGTACCGAAGTCATCGCTGGTCAACAATCTGAAAGATGGAATCGACTTCAGCGGCAAGATTGGTTTCCCGGTTATCCTGCGTCCCTCGTTTACGCTGGGCGGCACGGGCGGCGGTATCGCCTACAACCGCGAAGAGCTGTTGGAACTTCTCGCGCGCGGACTCGATCTCTCGCCTGTCCACGAAGTGCTGCTCGAAGAATCGGTGCTCGGCTGGAAGGAATACGAGCTGGAGTTGATGCGCGATCTCGCCGACAACGTCATCGTGATCTGCTCCATCGAGAACTTCGATCCCATGGGCACGCACACCGGCGACTCCATCACCGTCGCTCCAGCGCAGACGCTCACCGACCGCGAATACCAGGCCATGCGCGATGCGGCCATTGCGGTCATTCGCGAGATCGGCGTCGAGACTGGGGGATCGAACATCCAGTTTGCTGTCGATCCGCATAACGGGCGCATGGTTGTTATCGAGATGAACCCGCGCGTGTCGCGTTCCTCGGCGCTGGCGTCGAAAGCCACCGGATTTCCGATTGCGAAGATTGCGGCCAAGCTCGCAGTCGGTTACACGCTCGACGAGATCACTAACGACATCACGCGCAAGACGCCGGCGTGCTTCGAGCCCACGCTCGACTACGTCGTGGTCAAGATTCCCAAGTGGCAGTTCGAGAAGTTCCCCGGCGCGGACGAGTCGCTCGGCCCACAGATGAAGTCGGTGGGCGAAGTTATGGCCATCGGCCGCACCTTCAAGCAAGCTCTACTGAAGGCTGTGCGCTCGCTCGATACGGGACGCAGGGCCACCGCCGACGATATCGAGCCGCGCATCCTGACCAAGCGCCTGGTCACGCCGCATCCCGAGCGGCTGGCTTACATTCGCTATGGGTTTTCCCAGGGAATGACGGTGCGCGAGATCGCGCAGATGACCAACATCGATCCCTGGTTCCTGCACCAGTTAAAAGAGATCTCCGACGTGCAGGCGACGTTGGGCTCGGGCGATATCGATGCCGAGCGTTTGCGCGAGATCAAGCGCATGGGATTCTCCGATGCGCGCATCGCGGACAGCTTGAACCTGAACGAAGGCCGAGCTGCGGGCGCGAAAGTTTATCAGTTGCGCAAACAGCATAATGTTCAGCCGGTGTACAAGCGCGTGGACACCTGCGCCGCAGAGTTTGAAAGCTACACCCCGTACCTCTACTCGACATACGAGGAAGAGGACGAAGCCACCCCCACTGATCGCAAGAAAGTTATCATCCTGGGTAGTGGGCCCAACCGCATCGGGCAGGGAATTGAATTCGACTACTGCTGCTGCCACGCTGCATTCGCGCTGCGCGACGATGGTTTCGAGACGATCATGATCAACTGCAATCCCGAGACCGTCTCCACCGACTACGACACCAGCGACCGGCTCTATTTCGAGCCGCTGACCTACGAAGACGTAATGGCGGTGTACGAGCATGAAGCCGCTGGAGGCGCTCCGATTGGCGTCATCGTGCAGTTCGGCGGGCAGACCCCGCTCAATCTCGCGCTGCCGCTGAAGGCGGCAGGTGTGCCCATCATCGGCACCTCGCCCGAGAGCATCGATCTTGCCGAGGACCGCAAGCGCTTCGGAAAGCTGCTGGAGGAGTTGGACATTCCCCAGCCTCCGGGAGCCACGGCCGCAAGTGTCGAGGAGGCACTCGCCAACGCCAATCGCGTCGGCTATCCGGTGCTGGTGCGGCCCTCGTACGTGCTGGGCGGACGCGCCATGGTCATCGCCTATGACGACGAGTCGGTCATCCATTACATGAAGGAGGCGGTTGAGTACTCGCAGGAGCGGCCGGTGCTGATCGACCACTTCCTCGAATCGGCCACCGAGATTGATGTGGATGCGCTCTCCGATGGCGAAGACGTGGTCATCGGCGGCATTATGCAGCACATCGAGGAGGCCGNNATCATGCAGCACATCGAGGAGGCCGGCATTCACTCCGGCGACTCCTCGTGCGTGCTTCCCGCCGTCGATATTCCCGAGCGGCAACTGGCGACGATTCGCGAGTACACCTTCCGCTTGGCGCGAGCGCTGAAGGTCGTTGGCCTGATGAACGTGCAGTACGCCATCCAGCGCGATAAGGTGTTTGTGATCGAGGTGAATCCGCGCGCCTCGCGCACCGTGCCCTACGTGTCGAAAGCGACGGGCGTTCCCCTGGCCAAGATTGCCGCCCGCCTGATGACGGGCCGCAAACTGCGTGAATTTCTGCCGGACAATATTGAGCGCGCCAGCGATTTGGATACCGGCAATTTCTATTTTGTGAAGTCGCCGGTCTTCCCCTGGGGCAAGTTTCCGGGCGTTGACACCGTGCTGGGACCGGAGATGAAGTCCACCGGCGAGGTGATGGGCGTGGCCGACAACTTCGGTGAGGCCTTTGCCAAAGCGCAAACCGCCGCCGGCCAAGTGCTGCCCACGACAGGGACGGTGTTCATCAGCGCCAACGACCGCGACAAGCCTTTCATGGCCGACCTGGGGAAACGCTTCGTCGAACTGGGTTTCAGCGTGGTTGCCACTCATGGGACCGCACGTGTGCTGGAGCAAGCGGGCTTGCGAGTCGAGCGCGTCTACAAGGTGAAGGAAGGCCGGCCCAACGTGGTTGACCTGATCAAGGGCGAGCGCATTCAGTTGATCATCAACACGCCGCACGGAGTCGAGCCGTGGTTCGACGAAAAAGCCATTCGCCGCGCCGCCGTGACTGCACGCATCCCGACCATCACGACGCTTTCGGCCGCGCGTGCCGCCTGCGAGGGAATCGCCGCCCTGCAACGCGGCGATGCCAAGGTGTATGCGCTGCAACATCTGCACGCGGAACGAGTGGCGGCAGGGAAGTGAAAAAAGTAGACCCACTCAGAATTGTCATCACGAGTGGGCTTCAGCCCGCGAGGGATCTGCTGTTTCGTGACGTGCATCGGTGTTTATGAAGCGTCAATGGCACTTCTGGGTCTATATCGTTGCAAGCAAGTCGCGGCATATTTACACCGGGATGACGAACAACATCACACGCCGAATCGCAGAGCACAAGAGCGGCCACATAGAAGGAGTCACACAGAAGTACCACATCAACCGACTGGTGTACTTCGAAAAATATCGTTATGTAGGCAACGCGATCGAGCGGGAGAAGCAGATCAAAGGCTTGGATCGCAAGAAACGGGTCGCGTTGATCGAGGCCTTGAATCCCACTTGGGAGGATTTGTCCGATGAATGGGGAAAGCCGATCGAACCGCTGAAGACAAAAGCAGATCCCTCGCCGACTAAAGTCGACTCGTGATGACAATCTTGAATGGAGCTATGACGATCGCCCGACCTGCAGCTGTAAGGGGAACAGCTTAGGTCAGTAAGCTCAGCGGCTTTGCTGTAATCTGCGGTTCCTGGTGAAATGGGCTGTTCACAACAATTAGTCGATGCAGAATGATGTTGTCTCAGAGAAGGGACTGCGATGCCAAGTGATACGCGCCGAAGAGTTGTTTCAGTCCTTCAATTGATTCTTGCTTTGACTCTTGCCGCTGGCATGTATGCTTACGGGACAGCCAGGAATCGCGGAGTCATCCCACACTGGTTCGATGACGCTTTTTCTGTCGTCTGGCTGGTCTTAGTTCTCGTCGCGATCTTCTTCATTGCTCGTCATGCCGAGAACGTTTACGTCGGCAACCTCTTGGAAGCAAGGCCTGCGCTGGCGGCGGGTGAAAGGGTTGCATTTAGCAACAGCTTCATGTCGGCACAGTTTTTCCCCGTCGGGATGCCCTTCAAGTCACATCTGAACCTGTGGGAATGGTTAAAAGGCGCCCCCATCAGAATCGTGGGTTTGTTGGCAGTTGAGTTGACAACGAGCAAATTAGTTTTCGGTCTGCTCGTTGGACGAACTTGGCGGGCTGTAGAACTGGATCAGATCACAGACATTGAGGTCTTGAATGATGAATGGCCTTATCGGGATGCCGTCCTCATCGAATACAGGGTCAAAGATGGATTGGAGAAGATTCTTGTGTGGACGGGATCAGGCAGAGGCAGACGCTTCAAAGATGCGCTAAGAGCAGTGAGTGCAGCATCTTGATCCTGCGCCTGTAGCGACTACTGTTGATAATTTCGCAATATCACCATCAACGGCGCGTCCAATTCAGCCCGCTCCTCTCCGCGTCCTATAATCACTTCTGAGGCACCTCATGCTCCTGCACGAAATCTTTCCTCCCATTACCACGCCGTTTTATCCCGACGGCAAAATCTATTTCCGCAAGTTGGAACAAAATGTCGAGCACTACTCGCTCACCCCAGTGGTTGGCATCGTCGTGCTGGGCTCAACCGGCGAGGCGATCCTGCTCAGCGACGAAGAGCGCCGCGAAGTCCTGAAGTGTGCCCGCGAATCTGCTGCGAACGAAAAAATCCTCATCG
This sequence comes from Acidobacteriaceae bacterium, assembly GCA_003160215.1. Lineage (GTDB taxonomy): Bacteria > Acidobacteriota > Terriglobia > Terriglobales > Acidobacteriaceae > Bog-257. The sequence goes on along the minus strand of PLQW01000083.1, from coordinate 40,312 downwards.
CTGGCACGGGAATCGAGTCGGCCATCGAAACCCTGCGCCTGACCGAGTACGCCGCTGAGTTGGGCTACGATATCGCGATGGTACGTACGCCGCACTACTACAAAGGGCAGATGACGCCAGCCAACATGCTGGCCTTCTATCGCTTCGTGGCCGACCGTTCGCCGCTTCCGGTTGTCATCTATAACTTCCCGCAGGCCACTGGATACGACATTCCTGCTGAAGTAGTGGTTGAACTCGCCGAGCACCCCAATCTGATCGGCATCAAGGAGTCATCGGGTTCGGTTGAGAAAGTGCAGAAGATGGTCGAAGGTACCTGCCACATCAAGCGCAGCGCCACGGTGACGGACACCTTTGCTGCTGTGACGGGGCGAATGCTGAACGCAGCCAACGCAGCTTCGGCGAGCGCCGAGGGAGGAGCCTTGGTGACGGTGGGCGCTCTGGCCGGAACGGCCGCGCCGAAACCGTCCTCCGTGGCGGTGAAGGTTGTCGGCGGTCTGAAAACTCGACAGAAGGAAGTCGGCTTCCAGGTGCTGGTGGGTGCTGCCCAGAAGTTGCATCCTTCGCTCGATGCCGGCGCCGTGGGCGCGATCCTGGCATTCGCCGACTGCGCTCCGACAGCCTGCTATGAGATCTACGCGGCATGGAAAGACGGCGACGCGGCCCTCGCTCGTGAGAAGCAGGAGCGTATAGCTAAAGCGGCCGAGCGCATAGTCGGCGGGTTGAGCATCCCCGGCGTGAAGTATGCTATGGATTACAACGGGTGCTTCGGCGGCGTCCCGCGTCTGCCGCTGCTGCCGCTCACGGCGGACAAGAAAACCGAAGTGGAAAAGCTGCTAGAAAACATCCGGAACTGAACAGGAACTACGTTCCCAGGATAGCCTTGAGCGGCTATAGGGGCCCTTCGACTCGCCCACCCGCCGTGGCGGGGCGGCGGCCTCGCTCCGTCGAAAATCATTCACCACCCTTCGGCTTCGCTCAGGGCAGGCTCAGACACGGAGGGCAGGGAGTTTCAGTTTCTTTAGAGTTTTCTCAGTGATCTCCGTGCCTCCGTGGTTAATTTTCATTTCTATGGGTGGGCCGCAGACCCATGTGATACTCAGGAAGACAAACATGAAAGACAAGCGTTCCGAACCCTCCCGAAATCCAGGTCAAACAGGATGGCATGGCAAGCGAACGAGGACATGTGTCAGTTTCGCAAACGCCGATCTCCTCTGGCAAAAGGTGACGGCCTCCCAGAATGGACCGTATGGGCAGTCCCTCCTCATCGCCGATGCGAATTCGCTGAACATTTCCGAACGCATCGAATATATTGACTGCAATGCCTTCACTCGCACTTTCCGACCTGATTGGCGCGCCGGTAATCGACAACACCGGAACGACCGCCGGCAAAGTGCGCGAAGTCACGCTGGTGCCTCAGGAGAATTCCAGTCAAATCGCGGGCTTTGTGGTGAAAACCCGCCACGGCGACCGTCTGCTGCCCACCAAGTCGCTCAGCCTGATCAATGGCGGCCTGCGGGTTGCTACCTCCGCTTCGGAGTGGATCCCTTACGCCGGTGGTGAAGGCATGCTCCTGCTGGAGCGCGACCTGCTCGACCAGCAGATCATTGACGTCCACGGACGCAAGGTTGTGCGGGTCAACGACATTGACATCCACGAGGAGCTTGGCCACGACCACATGGTGCTCAAGCTTGGCGCGGTGGACGTGGGCGCGCGGGGCGCGGTCCGCCGCCTGCTGAAGGGCGTGATTCCGGCAGCCGCGCTGCATTTGCTTCTCACCAAGATTCCGCCGCGGATGATCCCGTGGGAATTTGTTGACCTCATCGAGATTGATCCCGCCCGCCGCGTCAAGCTGAAGATTTCCCTCGATCGTCTGGCCAAGCTGCACCCAGCCGATATCGCCGACATCGTGGAAGACCTCGCACCCGCCGAGCGCGAAGCCATCTTCGAGACTCTGGACGATGGGGTAGCCGCCGAAACCCTCGAAGAGATCGATCCCAAGATGCAGGTTTCGATTCTCGCCTCGCTCGACTCCGACCGCGCCGCCGACATCGTGGAGGAGATGGACCCCGATGCCGCCGCCGACTTGTTGGGCGACATGCATCCCGATGACTCGCAAGAGATCCTGACCGAGATGCAGCCGGAGGAGCGGGCCGAAGTCGCCGGGTTGATGAACTTCGAGGAAGATACGGCCGCCGGGCGCATGACCACCGACTATATGGCCCTGGGACCGGGCGCGAAGGTGGAAGACGCGATCGAGATGCTGCGCAATTTCGAGGGAGGCGTGGAAAGCATCAGCACGATCTATATTGTCGGCGACAAGAACAAACTGCTGGGCGCCGTTCCGCTGGCCAAGATTGTGCTTGCGCCTCCGGGCACGCTGCTGATGATGTTGAGCACTGGGCACCTCACCACCGTGCATCCCGGCGCCGACGAGAAGACGGTTGCCGAGCTCTTCGATAAGTACAACCTGCTCACCCTGCCCGTTCTGGATGAGGACGGTAAGCTGACCGGCGTCATCACCGCTGACGATGTCATCAACATGCTGCGGGCCAAGCTGTAGCCAGTACCCAGTACCCAGTCGCCAGTTTCCAGATTGTCATCCTGAGCGGAACACCCGCAAAGAGGTTCCGACCCGCTTCTGTTGCGGGTCGGGCGGGTGCGAAGTCGAGGGATCTGCGGTTGTTTTCGACGACGTGACTGACCCGGTGAACTGCAGGTCCTTCGACTCCGCACGCGTCCGCCAGTGGCGGACGCGTGCTGCGCTCAGGATGACAGCGATAAAGGGCTGCTCGACACTGGCTACTGGCTACTGGCTACTGGCTGCTGTATTCTGGGAGGTCTTTATCATCTCACTGTAATTCCCAGTGTCATGTCCGATAAGCGACGGCTTAGAGTCTGGAGAATCCGCCTGTTGATGTTCCTGGCCGTCATTGGTCCCGGGTTCATCACGGCGAACGTGGACAACGACGCCGGCGGCATCTATACCTACTCCGCCGCCGGGGCGCAGTTCGGATATCTGCTGCTCTGGGTGATGATCCCCATGACCGTCGCGCTGGTCGTGGTGCAGGAGATGTCGGCGCGCATGGGGGCGGCCACCGGCAAGGGACTGAGCGATCTCATCCGCGAAGAATATGGCCTGCGAATTACGTTTTTCATGATGCTGGGGCTGGTCATCACCAACTTCGGCAACGTGGTAGCGGAGTTTGCCGGGATCGCCAGCAGCCTGGAGCTGTTTCACATTTCGCGCTACGTGAGTGTGCCGGTTGCCGCAGTGGTGGTGTGGTTGTTGGTGGTAAAGGGCACCTACAAGAGCGTGGAAAAAGTCTTCCTGGCGGCATCGTTTTTCTACTTCGCCTACATCATTGCAGGAGTGCTGGCAGGTCCGAGTTGGAAGGAGGCCTTCGTCGCCACTTTCAAGCCGCCGCACAGCGGGGCCTTCCACCAGTCCGCATACATTTACATGGTCATTGCCGTGGTGGGGACGACGATCGCTCCCTGGATGCAGTTTTACTTGCAGTCGTCGATCGTAGAGAAGGGAATCACTCCGCGTGAGTATCGCGCGTCGCGCTGGGATGTGATCCTGGGATGCCTCTTCACCGATATCGTCGCCTGGTTCATCGTAGTGGCCTGCGCCGCGACACTTTATGCGCATGGCGTGCGGCAGATCCGCGACGGCGCCGATGCCGCGCAGGCGCTGCGCCCCCTGGCGGGCGATTATGCCTACATTCTGTTTGCCGCAGGGCTGTTCAACGCTTCGCTCTTCGCCGCCTCCATTTTGCCCATCTCCACCGCCTACACGGTGTGCGAGGGGCTGGGCTTTGAGTCCGGTGTAGGACATAAGTTCAGCGAGGCCAAGGTTTTCTACTGGCTGTACACGCTGCTGCTCATCGCCGGTGGCGGAGTCATCCTACTGCCCAATATCCCGTTGGTGAAGATCAGCATTCTGTCGCAGGTGGTCAATGGGATCGTGCTGCCGTTCGTTCTCATCTTCATGCTGCTGCTGGTGAACAAGAGCGAGCTGATGGGCAAGCACGTTAACGGCACGTGGTTCAACCTGATCGCGTGGGCCACCACCATCATCATGATCGGGCTAACCATCGCCTGGTTCGTCACCGGCCAAGCGGGAAGCTAGAGCAGCTTGCCCTCGGCGAGCTGTTGCACCAGGGTGCGGTCGGCATCGAGGAAGTCGAGCGTCGGCAAGTCGCGCCGGTGCACCCAACGGATCTCGCGGAAAATGCGGTTCTGCAGTTCGCCTTCGTAGTGTTCGACCTTAAAGAAATGCAGTTCCACGGCGTTGCCATTCAGGTAAGTGTGCTGTAGTTGCGCAACCTTGCAGCCGATCTGAGCATGAATGCCCAGCTCCTCCTCGAGCTCGCGTTTCAAGGCCTCGAGAGGCTTTTCACCGGCCTCGATCTTTCCGCCGGGAAATTCCCATTTGAGTGGCAGCGCTTGATACTCCGTACGCTGACAACAAAGGACCTCTCCGCCGCGCACGAGCAAGGCGGCTACTACTTGCTTGATCAAGGAGCGTGCCTCGCTGCTAAAGTGTTTCTAAGGTTACTGTATCCGGTCGGACGGGTAGTGCGGGCCTTTAGGCCCGCGTATAGGGGCAAGACGAAAATCGCTTAAGCCGCTGAGGTCGTCGACCCCAGCGGCTTAAGCGGGGTGTTTGGCCGCGGCGAACGCGGCGCTGAAGCGCGCACTACCCGTACAAACCGGATGCATCTATTGTGGAACCGCTCTAGAGCTTTGACGCGGCCGAAGATTCGTCCCGTTTCTCTTCGAGATTCGGGTCAAGCCGTTTGCGCCGCAGCTTGATGATCGCGAGACAAATCGCGTACACCACGAACGAGCCCCCCAAGACCCAGAAGAAGATCTTCTGTTTCAAGCTGAAGGCAAATGCCACCAGGGAGGCCGCCATCACCCACATGAAGGCTTCTCCCAGAAAACCATCCGTCCAGTTGGGCACGCCGCTTGCTGAGGGCAACCGCGGGCGCAGCGTCGGCAGCAATCGCGGAACGGCCGCACAATAAGCGCGATACGCGTCCCCCTGGCTGGCGGCGATACCGGCTTCCTCCCGCAAAATCAGCCGGCAGACAAACACCAGCATTCCCACGATCAGAATCGGGCAACCAACCCTGCTGGCCATCATGCCAAATCCAATTGCCAGCAGAATATTCCCGAAGTACAGGGGATTGCGGACGTAACGATAAGGACCATCGGCAACCAGGCGCGAGGTCTGCACCCGCCCCGCAATCATGACTTCAGGATTGAGATACGCTGTGCCCCACGTACGGATCGCGGCAGCGAGTACGGCGAACAGGGAAGCGATTGCAAACGTCCATCGGTAGTCCGTATTCGTCGCGGTGCTCCCGCGCAATCGGGCCATCCATTCCGTCAGAGCGACACCGGCATTTTGATGATCGATGCTGTAGCTCCAGAAAGCGGTACAGAAGATGGCCCCGATAATCCAGAAGCGGTTCTTGAATTCGAAATTGCTGGCTGCCAGCATCCTTTACCCGTCAGTGCCCCGACAGGGGGGCTCCACCCCGCATGCCACTCAAAATCTGGGCAATCGATCCGGTCCAGCCCGTTTGATGGCTCGCACCGCAGCCCCGGCCAGTGTCGCCGTGAAAGTACTCATGGAAGGGAATCAGATCTCGCCAGTGGGGATCGGCATTGAACAACTCGCAGTCGCCAAAAACCGCCCGCTTGCCCTCTTGATTACGTAAGAAGATGTTCGCCACACGCCGCGCCAGTTCATCCCCCACTTCTTCCAAGTTTTTCATCTGGCCCGAGCCCGTGGGGCATTCAACCTTGAACGCATCGCCATAGTGCCGGTGATATTCCTGAAGCGAAAGCAGGATTAGGACGTTCACGGGCATCCAAATTGGGCCGCGCCAGTTCGAGTTACCGCCGAAAAGGTCGGTCGTGGACTCGCCCGGCTCATAGTCCAATCGATACTCCTTGCCGGCCAGGTTGAGAATCAACGGATGATCCAGATGATAGCGGGAGACCGCGCGCACGCCATACGGCGAAAGGAATTCGTTTTCGTCCAGCATGTAAGCCAACATACGCCGCAACTGGTCCGGCCGCACTAATCCCAAGATCACTCGATTGCTAGGCCCGGGGACCACCATGGGCTCGACACTGTCAACCAAGTCGGGCCGGTGCTGGATGAACCACTCGCGCCGGCGCTGAAAATCGGGGTAGTGATCGAAGGTATCGATGGGCACGGTTGACGCACCGAACATAGGCACGAATCCGACCATGGTCCGGGCGCGAATGGGCGACGGCTCATGATCGGGGGAAATCAGTTGATCGTAGAAGAATCCGTCCTCCTCATCCCAAAGGGACTTGTACGGATCGCGCAGGCTGTTCATGGCGTTCGCAATGTAGATGTAGTGCTCCCAGAACTTGCTGGCCACGTCCTCGTAGGCAGGGTTCTGTTCGGCCAGAAGCAAAGCGGTTGACAACATGCTCTTCGCAAAGGCGGCCATCCAGCTTGTCCCATCGGCCTGACCCAGCATGTATCCCGGTGGAAGATTGTCGCGATCGAGTACGCCGATGTTGTCCATCCCCAGGAACCCGCCCTGAAAAATGTTGTTGCCCAGCGCGTCCTTGCGGTTTACCCACCAGGTGAAGTTGATGAGCATCTTTTGAAAGACGCGCTCGATAAAAGCATAGTCGGCAACGCCTGTTTCCCCGCGCTCGACTTCAAAAACAGCTCTGGCGGCCAAAGACAACACCGGTGGATTAACGTCGTTGAAGTCCCACTCGTAAGCCGGAATCTGGCCGTTGGGGTGCGTGTACCACTCGCGCAGCATCAGGAGGATCTGCTCTTTGGCGAACTGCGGATCAATATGCGCCAGACAAACGCAGTGGAAACCAAGGTCCCAAGTGGCGAACCAGGGGAACTCCCATTTGTCCGGCATCGAAATCACGTCGCGGGCAAAGAGGTGCGTCCATTCGTGATTGCGTCCTTGCCAACGTTGAGGAGGCGGGGGCGGCTGAGTAGGATCTCCATTCAGCCAATCTGTAACTACGTAATGGTAATACTGCTTGGACCAGAGCATCCCCGCAAAGGCCTGGCGGGCGACCAGCTTTGCGTCTGCCGAGAGCTCGTTTGGCAGCACGACATCGTAGAACTCATCAGCCTCTTCTTTGCACTTGGTGAGCAGAGCATCGAAATCCGCGAAGGGGTCCTCCAGCAGATGTTCATCGGTCGCTACCGCCAGCCGGAGCTCAAGAACGATGGTCTCACCAGCATTGATGGTGCGGGCATAGCGCGCCGCGGCTTTTGTGCCCGTGGCGGCCGGGTTTACCGCCTCGCGTTTGCCGTGCACTACGTATTCGTGGAACGCATCCTTGACGTACGGCGATGATGATGGCACGCCATAGAGGCGCTCGTTGTTGGTCCCGTTCTCGGTAAACAGCAATTCGTCGGCCCCCCCGCAATACAAAACGTACTCGCCCAACGCCCAATGCCGGGCGATGGCCCGCCTCAGTTTGCTCCCTGGCGGATCGGCCGCCGCCGCGATCGAGGGTCGACGATCATCGCGCCCCCAACTCCACGAATCGCGGAACCAAAGCGTCGGCAACACTTGGATTGGCGCCGGTTCGGGTCCGCGATTGCTGATACTGATGCGGACCAGCAGGTCCTCCGCTGCGACCTTTCCATACTCCACCTCGACGTCGAAATATCGGCCGCCGTCAAAAATCCCGGTGTCGACGAGTTCGTATTCCCGTTCCAGCCTGTTCCGCCGCCGGTTCTCCTGGAGCAGCCGATCGTACGGGAACTCCGCCTGCGGATACTTGTATAGGTACTTCATGTAGGAGTGGCTGGGCGTGTTGTCGAGGTAAAAGTAATATTCCTTGACGTCCTCGCCGTGATTCCCCTCGTTACCTGTCAGGCCAAACATCCGCTCCTTGAGAAATGGATCGTGGCCGTTCCACAGCGCCAGCGCGAAACAAAGATACTGGTGCCGGTCGCATATTCCACCCAGACCATCTTCATTCCAGCGGTAGGTCCTGGAACGAGCGTGATCGTGTGGGAAGTAATTCCAGGCGTCGCCATCGGCACTGTAGTCCTCGCGCACTGTGCCCCAGGCGCGCTCCGCCAAAAATGGTCCCCAGCGATTCCAGTGGCCTCTTTTCTGCTGGATCATTACCAGCCGAACGCCTTCTCTGGTGTCGTAGATGCTCATCCGCAATTCCTCAGTTCGGCAACTAGAAACTATTTCATAAATCCGGTTTTGAAGGGGCACGCCTTTCAGCCGTGCCGCAAATGGCCCTTTTACGGACCCGGGCTTTAGCCCCTGAGGTACTTCGGTTTGGCCCGCTCAGGTATTTATGAGATGACTTAACTGATCACTTCTTCCCCAGCAGTTCCTTGGCGACAGCCACCACATGTTCGGGCTCGAATCCAAACTTCTTCTGCAGTTCCTTCAGTGGAGCCGAGGCCCCGAACGTCTTCATACCAACAACTCGCCCGGCCTCGCCGACATACCGGTCCCATCCAAAGGTTGAGGCCTGCTCCACCGCGACCCGCGCCTTCACGCTCGGCGGAAGAACACTGTCACGGTATTCCTGTGTCTGGTGTTCGAAGATGTCCCAGGACGGCATGGACACTACGCGCGAGCGGATACCTTGAGTAATCAACATCTCGTGAGCCTGCGCAACCAGGCTGACTTCGCTGCCGGTTCCGATGAGGATAACTTCGGGACTTCCACCCGGCGCGTCGGCGAGCACATAAGCGCCTTTGGCAACTCCCGATGCTGCCGCGTACTTGCTTCGATCCAAGGTGGGCAGGGCCTGACGCGACAACACCAATATTGCGGGCTGATGACGCAGTTGCATGACATAGCGATAGGCCTCGACCACCTCGTTGGCGTCGCCCGGACGTAATAGAACCATCCAGGGCATGGCGCGCAGCGACGCGAGCTGTTCGATCGGCTGATGCGTCGGCCCGTCTTCGCCGTCGCCCATGGCGTCGTGCGTGAAGATGAAGATGGACGGCAGTTCCATCAAGGCGGAGAGCCGGATCGCTCCTCGAGCGTAATCGCTGAAGATGAAGAAGGTGGCGCCGAAAGCTCGCAGCTTAGAGAGCGACAGCCCGTTCACGATCGCGGCCATGGCGTGCTCCCGAATGCCGAAGTGCATGTTCTTGCCTCCGGGTGTTTCGGGCTGCAAGTCGCCAGCGCCTGGGAAGGTGAGGGCGGTCTTGTTGGATGGCGCGAGATCACCCGAACCTCCAAGGAACCAGGGAATGTTCTGCGCCAGCACATTCAGCACCTTGTTCGAGGCATCGCGCCCGGCGATGCCCTTGGCGTCTGCGGCGAACACGGGCAGATTGCGGTCCCAACCGGCGGCCAGTTCGCGACGCTGCATCAGCTCGACCTCGTTGGCCAGATCCGAATACTGCGCCTTGTACTTGGCGAAAAGCTCGTTCCATTCTTTCCGGGCTTGGGCGCCGCGTGCGCCTATCCCTGCCGCAAACCGATCGTAGACGCCGTCCGGCACAAGGAATTGCGCGTCTTCCGGCCATCCGTAGGCGCGCTTGGTGAGGCGGACTTCTTCCACGCCCAGCGGTTCGCCGTGCGCGGCCGAGGTGTCTTGCTTGTGCGGCGATCCGTAGCCGATGTGGGTGTCGAGCACGATGAAGGTGGGCCGATGCTTGGTGTCGCGGAAAGTGGTGAGCGCATCTTCGATATGCTCAAGATCGTTGGCGTCGCCGACTCGCAACACGCTCCATCCATAGGCAAGAAACCGAACGGCCACATCCTCGGTGAAGGTGATGCGGGTGTTGCCTTCAATAGTGATGTGGTTGTTGTCGTAGACCCAGCAAAGATTGTCGAGTTGCAAGTGACCTGCCAGCGAAGCGGCTTCCGAGCCGATGCCTTCCATCAGGCAGCCATCTCCGCAGATGGTGTAAATGTTGCAATCGAAGATGTCGAACCCCGGCTTATTAAAGCGGTTCGCGAGCCATTTCTGGCCGATGGCCATTCCGACGCTCGTCGCAATGCCCTGTCCAAGGGGGCCAGTGGTGGTTTCGACGCCCGAAACCAGATGGTACTCAGGATGCCCCGGCGCTTTGCTGCCGATTTGGCGGAAGCGGCGAATATCTTCAAGCGTTACCGAGGGTTGTCCCACGATCTCGTAGTCAGCGTTCACCGCCATAGTCTTGGTCAGGTGCAGCACCGACCACAGCAGCATGGAGGCGTGACCGTTCGACAGCACGAACCGGTCGCGATTGGGCCAGATCGGGTCTTGGGGATCGAATCGCATCACCCGGTTCCAGATCGTGTAGGCGAGTGGCGCCAGAGCCATCGGCGTGCCTGGATGTCCTGAGTTGGCCGCCTGTACTGCATCGATCGAGAGCGTGCGAATGGTGTTGATGCAGAGTAGATCAAGTTGTGCGTCGGTCATTGATTTGGCAACCTGCGTGGTGCTCATGGTGTTTCTTTTCTCCTTGCAACGTTTTCGGTCTTTTGCGACTGCGTAATCAGTTTTGAGTGACCGTACCGAACTTGTGGCGATCAGAGAGGCTTGATCGGTTCAACTCTTGGGCATTGTGGCTGCGGTCGCTCGCGTCGCCGCTTCGTATGCGGCCACCTTGCCCAACCGCCGCAGGTGGCGCGATTCTTGGCTGAATTGGGCTGCTAAGAATGTCTGCACCAGGTCCCACGCCACTGCGGGTCCCACCGTGCGGCCGCCCATGCAGATAATGTTCATGTGATCGTCCTCGACTCCCTGCTTGGCCGAGTAGTGGTCGTGGACGAGCCCGGCGCGAATGCCTGGGACCTTGTTGGCGCAGACGGAAGCGCCCACGCCGCTGCCACAGATCGCTACGCCGCGTTCCACTTTTCCGGCGGCAACGGCTTCGGCAAGCGGGATGACGAAGTCGGGATAGTCGTCGCCTGGGTCCAGGCCGTGCGCGCCGAAATCGACGACCTCATGCCCCGCCGCTTTCAACTCGCCGACGAACTCTTCCTTCAATCCATATCCTCCGTGATCGGTCGCGATTCCTATCCTCATGTTCCTCCTCAGCTCGGCACAAGGCCTCGGGGCTTGCTCAAACTTGCCGCGCTCGAAAGTATCAGCCCCGGCGCAAACCTACAACCGGTAAATTGCCCAGTTGTCCCCGGAAAAATCCGATGATACCGTTGCGGATCATTGGAGCGAAGACGAGCGCTAGCGAGACGCGCCGCGCCAGTACGCGCAGAGTTAGCCAGGAAAGGCACGGATTGTTAAATCCTCGTTAAAACGGTTGACCCGGTTGCCTTCCACAAATACCGGACAATGAAAACTCCGAGATGAACACAAATGCAGAACTTTGCGAGTAGCGGTGAGATTCAGAAAGCTTCGACTCCCGCGGTAGGGGAACCAGGCGCGTTCGTGTTCACTGTTTCGACGAACTGCTACTGGTAAATTTCCCAGTTGCAAATTTTGCCAATCGATTCTACTGTCCATACACCTGGGATAAACCAGGACCTGACGAAAGCCGTCCAACAGGAGCTGAACAGAGTGAAACATGTGGTGATCGTCGGTGGTGGTTTCGCCGGACTTAACTGTGCTCGTAAGCTGGCTGAGCGTCCTGACGTTCGGGTCACGCTAATCGACAAGAACAATTATCAGCAGTTTCAGCCGTTGCTCTACCAAGTCGCTACGGCTGCGCTGTCGGCAACCAACGTGGCTTTTAGCCTGCGAAGTGTCCTCAGAGGACACCCTAACGTTGACGTGAAGCTCGGGGAGGTAGTCTCCGTCGATCTCAAGACGCACACTGTCGAAACTGCTGAAGGACAGCAGTATCAGGGCGATTTTCTGGTGCTTGCGGCTGGATCGCAGGCAAACTTTTTCGGCACACCGGGAGCCGCCCAGCATGCCTATCCGCTGTACTCGATTCATGACGCCGAGTTGCTGCGATCGCGGATCCTTGCCGTCCTCGAGTCCGCCGATCGCGACCCCTCGCTCGTCGCCAAAGGAGCGCTGAACTTCGTCATCGTGGGAGGCGGTCCCACCGGCACGGAATTGGCAGGAGCATTTGGGGACATGGCTCGTCTAGGGATGAAGAAAACGTACGACGACCTTGCGGTGAACAAAGCCCAAATTTTCCTGGTGGATAAAGGCCACGCTGTGCTGGGCGCATTTTCCGAGAAAGCCCAGACGTACGCCGCCAAAATGCTTGAGCAACGCGGGGTGCAACTGCGCCTGGGCACCAGCGTAAAGGAGGTGGCCTCCGGACACGTGGTGCTCTCTGACGGGACCAAGATCCTGACTCATACCGCGATCTGGGCGGGAGGCTTGAAAGCGTCGTCATTGTCAGGCAATGCGGGGGTCCAGACCGGACATGGTGGACGGCTTGACGTGCAACCCGACCTCACCGTAAGCGGCTTTGCTGGTGTCTACGCCCTGGGCGACTTTGCCAATATCTCAGGTAAAGACGGTAAGCCGTTGCCGCAGCTTGCATCGGTAGCGGAACAATCCGGCAAGTGGTGCGCCAGGAATATCGAACTGGATCTTGTGGGGGAGCCAAGAAAGCCGTTCCAGTACTTCGACAAAGGCATCATGGCGATGATTGGGCGCAACTCAGCCGTGGCCGAAGTAGGCGAGCATCGCCACGAACTTCAGGGCGCGATTGCTTTCGCTGCCTGGCTCGGGGTGCACGCTGCACTACTGACCACAAGCCGTGCGAAAGTCGGAGCTTTTGTTGAATGGGCTTGGGACTATTTAGGCAATGTGCGCAGCGATCCGGTTCTCGATCGCAACGAACAGGCGCAGATCAACTGGAACGACGACGACGAACAGTTGGAAACAGCGGCGGCTTCGAAAGCTTAGGACCGGAACCTTCTTGACACAATTGCGGACGGGAACAGGTGTCCCTGTCACCAGAGAATCAATCGAGGCACAGGATTTCGCTGTGAGAGCGGGATCCAGCGTCATCCCTGCGCGACGAACTCTCTTGACTGATCAAAATATTCATGGACATTCTCAAGAAGCTTTTTGAGGAGCATTTCCACTCACCGGCAGAGCGGGCGCGGCCGCTGCAGGACCAGCTCGGCGGCTCGGGGCGTAAAATCATCCGGCTTACCAGCGAAAAATGCAGCGCGATTGGTATTCTGTACGATGTGCGCGAAGAGAACGTTGCCTTCCTCGAATTTTCCAGGCATTTTCGCCGGCACGGGCTGCCGGTGCCGGAAATCTATGCTGAGGACTTGCAGCACGGCGCTTATCTTGAGGAAGATCTGGGGGACACGACACTCTTTGAGTTTCTGTCGAGAAATCGCGTTGGCGAGACCATTGCTCCCCAAGCGGTTGAAGCCTATCGCAAAGTTGTGGNNTGTGCTATCCGCGTGCCAGCTTCGATCGCCAGTCCATCGCCTGGGACCTGAATTATTTTAAGTACTATTTTCTTAGGCTCGCCGGCATCCCCTTCAATGAACAAGCGCTGGAAGACGATTTTGGGCGCTTGACGAAGTTCTTGCTGAGCGCCGGCCGGGATTACTTTCTCTATCGCGATTTCCAATCGCGCAATGTCATGTTGCTCGGCGGCAATCCATTTTTCTTGGATTACCAGGGCGGCCGTAGAGGCGCGCTGCAATACGATATCGCCTCTCTATTGTTCGATGCCAAGGCCGATCTGCCGCCGGAGCTGCGCCAGCAATTGCTCGATCATTATCTCGATACGCTTGCGGGTTTTATTGAGATTGATCGCGAACTGTTCATGCAGCACTTCTACGCCTACGTGTACGTCCGCAGCATGCAGGCGTTGGGCGCTTATGGCTTTCGCGGCTTTTATGAGCGCAAACCTCATTTTCTGCAAAGCGTGCCGTACGCGCTGAAAAACCTGCGCTGGCTGCTTCATAATGTCAACCTGCCCATCGCGCTGCCGACCCTGATGGACGCGTTCAAAAGCATTCTGGGCTCCGACAAATTGCAGGGTCTAGCTCCCGGACCAGGAAATGTCACGGTGCGGATTCGCAGTTTTTCATTCCACCGCGGTCCGCTGAAAGACGAGACCGGGCACGGCGGCGGGTTCGTCTTCGATGCCCGGAGTCTGCCCAACCCCGGACGCGAAGAGCGCTTCAGAACTCTTACGGGCAAAGACGAGCCTGTGGCCGACTATCTCAATCAGCAAGAAAGTGTGCATCAATTCCTCGATAGCGCCGCGGCGCTGGTGGATGCCAGCGTGAGCGACTATCAGCGTCGCGGCTTTAAGAGCTTGATGGCGTCGTTTGGTTGCACAGGCGGCCAGCATCGCTCGGTATATCTGGCGGAGCAATTGGCAAAACATTTGCGCGGTAGGAACGGGGTGGAAGTGTTGGTGCGGCATCGTGAATTGGAGAATTTGGGCGAATGAAAGCGATGATTTTGGCCGCGGGGCTCGGCACGCGCTTGCGGCTGCTCACCGACGATCGTCCCAAGGCGCTGGTGGAAGTTGCTGGCCGCACGCTGTTGGAGATCGCACTCTCTCGCTTGCGCGCCTTTGGGATTGGCGAAGTGATTGTCAATGTGCATCACTTTGCCGGCATGGTCCTCGACTATCTGAAAACGAACGACAACTTCGGCATGCGTATTGAAATCTCTCGCGAGGAGGTCTTGCTTGACACCGGTGGCGGCTTAAAAAAAGCCGCCCATTTCTTTCTTGAGGATTCCAGCGGTCTGGAAGAGCCGTTCATTTTGCACAATGTCGATGTCATCAGCACGATCGATCTCCAGCGCATGGTGCAACTTCATATTGAAAGTCGAAGTCTTGCCACACTTGCGGTGCAAGCGCGCGAGAGTTCTCGATACCTGCTATTCGACAAGCGGCTCCAACTTTGCGGCCGGCGATCCGGGCGCGATGGCGAGACTGAATTGGTTCGACCTTTACAGCACATGCAGGCGCTGGCTTTTTGCGGCATCCACGTTATTTCTCCTCGTCTTCTTGCGATGATGACGGAAGAAGGAGCGTTCTCCATCGTCGACTGCTATTTGCGTCTCGCTGGCCGCGAAGAAAAGATTCTCGCTTTTCGGGCCGATGAATGTTATTGGCGCGATCTCGGCACGCCGGACAAGGTGATGCAAGCCGCTCAGGATCTAAAACAAAAAGTTCTTCTGTAATAAGTTCGCCGCACCGATGACAGCTCGAGACCGGAACCGGGTGCGGATCAATCGCCAATGAACCGCTCCAAAGTGCCTACACACAGACGGCACTCATTTCCCGGGTCCAGCCACAATGACATCTCTGTAATGTGCAATTTTGAACACACAAGGCATCCCCGGCTGAGGTATTATTTTTCATCCACCACGCTATTGCGCTAGACATCTTTGGCCGTCGCGGGTGACGAGGCTAAGGCCTCCAGTAAAGGCGGCATCTATTGTTCAGCGCGTATCTTCGCAAAATACCGGCGTACATCCTGCTCACGATGTTTCTCATGCCTTGTGTTTCGGCCCAGGAGATGACTGCGATTTCTGCCAGGCTGACCATTCCAGACGGTACTCCCATTAAGCTTCGACTTGCCGAGAGTGTTTCCTCTGCCCACGCCCACGTTGGAGATCTCCTGGATTTTATCGTGGTGAGAGATGTGAACCTTGGGGGCCTCACTGTCATTCCAGCCGGAACCATGGCCCGCGGCTCCGTCACTGGAGTTAAGGGAAGGCGAATCCTGGGAATTGGCGGCAAAGTATCCCTGAAACTCGATTCTGTAGAGCTGGTCAACGGCGATCGGGTCGGGTTACGTGCAAGCAAGGAAGTAAAAGGAGGTTCGCGTACCAAGCTGATGGCCGCAGCCATGATCGCCACCGCCCTGATCTTTCTGCCCGCCACGCCGGTTTTCTTGCTCACCCGTGGCCACACCAGCACGGTCGTGAAAAGTACGGAAATCACTGCGCAAATCGACGGCGCCACCTCGGTCCTGTCGGCAGGGTTGCTGCATTCGCGAGAAAGTTCTTCCCAACTGGACGAGATGATGGATTATCTGCCGCCACGTGTCTTCAATGGTGAGGGACGCGAGGGCGACATGGTGAACCTGGTGTTTGTCGCCCAAGCAGAAGACTTGCAGGAAGCCTTTAAGCGCGCGGGTTGGGTCAAAACCGATAAATGGAATCCGGTTTTCGTATGGCATCTATTGCGGCATCGGACCAACGACACGAGGGTGCCGATGGCCAGGTTTTACCTGTTCGGAAGAGTGCAGGACTACTCGTATGCTTTGCCCGATCCGGATGCGATCGTCTCCCGGCGTCATCATCTTCGAATCTGGAAAACCGATTACACGATTGATGGGACGCCCATCTGGACCGGCGCCGCCACCCACGACGTGGCGATTGAAATCGCGAAGCGAGGGCATTTGATCAACCACAGGATCGACCCTGCGGTAGATGCAGAGCGCGATTTCATCGGAGCCAACCTGACAGACACCTCGTCAGTCAGCCGGCAAGAATATTTGCATTGTGCTGATCCAGTTTTCCAGGCGCAAACTGCGTCAGGCGAGACCTATCACTCGGACAGCAGAATTCTTCTCCTGGATCTCCATCCGGGCACCCCGGCTAGGACCGGCGTGCCCAGGGAACCATTGACCGTTGTTCGGGCGACCGCTCTGCCTATCGCAGTTCCAGCCGAGTCTTTCCAGCGCGATCTGATGTCGCCGCGATGACTGACTCGAGGTAGAGGTAAATCGGCGGATGAGAGACCCATCATCCTACTTCACCGCCGCGGGTGGTACTTGATTTCCAATTTCCACTCCTGACAGTTGATCCGCAGCAAGCCGGGTTCTCCGTAGGCTTAGGAACGAAAACTACTCCATTTCCACTGGCCGGGCTCGACTACCAACCCTCTCTTCACCGGGTTGCGATGGCACCCGGCCTACCCGCTATGCAGTTCTTAATCAGGTAGCACTTTGCCGCGGGTTTCTACTGCGAAAGGAATAACCAGCAGTCCGATCCCAAAAGCAATCGCGGTGAATGCCACTGGCTTGCCGGGAGTTCCCATTCGCATGACCAGAGCGCCGATTCCCAGGTTGACACCCGCAGCAATGAAGCGTCCGAACGAAGTGGTGAACGCGAAAGCTGTGGCGCGTACCGTGGTCCCGTACTGCTCCGGCAGCCAGAGACTGAAGACGGCGAAGTTGCCGCCAAAGAAGCCCAGAAAGAAAAGTACCGCGATGAAGGGATGAAGTCCCAGTCCCTGGGGCAAGTGGAATGCCCAGCCAAAGCTGAGCACAATGCAGATCGCCATGCCCACAAAGTAAAAGGCTAGTGTGCGCTTCCGGCCGAAGCGCTCGGCCAGTGGGGGGACCGCCAGGCATCCGAGGATGGTCCCCAGCGACAGCAGGCCCATGCCGAAGGAAGACATTCGCACGGCCTGCGGCTGCAACATTCCCGCGCGCTTCGCCAGGTTGATGATCGCGGTCGGAGCATAAACCGCACCAGCCCACAGGCCGCAGATGGCCGAGGCCAGCAAGACGGTGTTGACCAGCGTGCGGCGCGTATAGGGAGGACTGAAGATCCTGTGCAGAGAAGAAAGGCCGCCGGCGGCCTTCGCCTTGGCTTTTTGTTCCCAGCGCTGCGGCTCTTTCACGCGCAGCAGAACCATGAGGGCCACGACGACCGGCGTCAGTCCGCACCAGAACATGGCGCGCCAGCCATAGTGCGCACCCACCGTGTAGTTGAGGGCCGAGGCCAGAAAGAAGCCCGCGTAATAGCCAGTCTGCAGATATCCAGCGCCCATCTTGCGGCGATCTTCCGGCCAGGCTTCAGCGACGTACGTGCCCGCCAGCGCCCATTCGCCGCCAATTCCGATGCCCGCCAGCAAGCGGAACAATCCCAATTGCCACACCGTCTGCGACATCGCGGCGGCGCCAGTGAAGATTGCATAAACGAAGATGGTGGCGGCGAGCACTCGGGTGCGGCCAAACCTGTCGGCAATCGGACCCCAAATTAACGACAGTCCCCATCCCACAAGGAAGAGTGCGAACAGGATGGATCCAGCGTAGCCGACCGTAGCAGGCGTGGCTTTGATGCCCGACTTGGGAAGCAGTTCCGTGAGTGCGGGGCTGAGCACGAGTGCATAGATCACCGAATCCATGCCGTCCAGCGTCCAGCCGGCCCATGCGCCCCAGAACCCGGTGATTTGATGGCGGTTGAGTTTGGTATGAACTGCAGGTCGTGGAAGGGCCACTGCGTCGTTGGCCATGGTGGTCTCCTTAACCGCAAGCGCTCACAGACTTGCCGGGCGGGAGCAGCATAGCATGGCATGCCAAGGGGACACCGACATAACGAGTGATAGGGGGATATTAAGTAAGTAGTCGCTAAGGTTGGCCTCCCGAGAAACCCTAAGCATTGCTCGAGATTGAACTTAGATGCGCGTCATTCATAGATGGCCGTTGAACCAGTCCGCGCCATTACTCCTCAATGTGGCGCGCAAGGAAAACAACTTGGATAACTGGCCGATGCAGGGGAATGGTCGGTATAAACGGGCGGCGCGGGCGGAGGGAAGCCGACCACGACCAGCTGCTGAAACTCTAGGGCCTGCCCGCAGCGGATGTAGGGAGTGTATCTGTACCGCTGGACGGCGTTCGTGGCCCCGGTGCTCAACGCAGGATCGCCGCTCAACACCGTGCTCTTCTGCACAGAGCCGTCTTTGCCAACAGTCGCCAGCACCCACACCCAGCCGTACCTGTAACCTTTGCGGGCAGCGACCGGCCTCTTCGCCTTCACCGACTTGTCGAGGCGGGGCGCGGTGAAATTGCTGGCGGGGGCGGCGCAAGAGGCGAAGTCCACGGTGGTGGCGTTTTCGGGCGCGACGAAGAGGGAATCTGGAAATTGCTCACCACGGGTGACGGTCACCTCGGCCTGTTCTATCGGGGTCTTTACGTGGACGACCTTCAAAGATGTCGGATAGCCCGAGACGTAGTCGTCGCCCTCATAACTCGTGTGTACGGAGCTGACCTTCACAGTCTGCGGATACGAATTGCTGCCGATTGTGGTGTAGTCGCTGTACGCGAAGCTGCCCACGTCGTTCTCGGCGGTGAGGAGATGTCCGCTGGAGGGATCCATGCAAAGTGTGGTCTTCGGCTTGCCGAACGCCAGGCAACGGGCTTTGATCCCGTTGATCTTCTTCGTGGAGACGTGGAGCTTGGCGTTCTCATAAGCGAGTGGTGCCAGGCGATACGGTCCGGCGGGCGTGCCACCGTCCAGCGCGGCAAGGGCAGCTTGGAGCTCAATGGCAGACCACAGCGACTCAGGCGTACTGGTGACGTATGACAATTTGCCATTGTTGAGGATGGTGATCTGCTGCAGGTCCGTAGCGCTCCACTCCACACGCCACTTCTCCGGCCCGGCCCAGGAGAGGGTGTATTCCAGGTTCCGTGCCTGGCCGGTAGCGGTGTCCGTGCGGACCTTGGCCACCAGCTTGACCGGCCCCTGGTTCCAGAGGTCGGCCTGCTGAAACGATTTGGAAAGCAGTACGTGAGGGTCTTCTTTCGTGTCGGCAAAGGCCGCCGGAACGAGCAGGGCAAATACGAACACCAAGGCGCAAACGCTACGAGCTGAGACAGTTGGTCGCCAACTCACGGATCGCCTTCCTTGGGGAGCATTCAATTCTAGGTACAAGCGACGTGCCCGGTGCGTTAACTCGGGTGAAATTGTGTAAAGTTTTGTCGCATTGGGACGAGAGCCTTGCGGCCCAATGGCTGATAGTTGACGTAAACAGCCTTATCGCATGTAATTCCAATGCGGGAATCTCGGCGCGGATCAATTGTCACTGCCAGCGCCTTGAAACATCGCCTTGATCGCAGGTTTGGTTACCTTTCCCATCGCATTGCGCGGAAGCGCGTCCAGCACGAGAAGCCGTGACGGAAGTTTGTAGGCCGCAAGAAATTCCTTGGCCCAGGCGCGAAGCGACGGCAGATCGAGCGCACCGCCATCCTTTAGCACTACAGCCGCAGCGACGCGCTGGCCCCACTCCGGATCGGGCACTCCGACCACGGCGCATTCGGCGACGGAAGGATGCTCGCGCAGCGTTTCCTCAATCTCCAGCGCGGAGACCTTGTTCCCGCCCGTCTTGAGGATGTCTATGTTCGTCCGGCCAAGGATACGATAAACACCGTTCTCGACGACCGCAGTATCGCCAGTACGAAACCAGCCATCGCGGAAGGCATCGCGCATCGCGTCGGGCTTGCCCCAGTATTCCGCGAACACGCTTGGTCCACGAACTTCGATCTCGCCCGGCGTTCCCGGCGCAACCGGCTGGCCGTCCTCGCCGACAAGCTGTACCTCGACGCTCGGCAGCGGCGTCCCAACGCTGCCCGGCACGCGCTCGCCGCGCAACGGATTCGACAGCGCCATGCCAATCTCGGTCATGCCGTAGCGCTCCAGCAGGGTGTGGCCGCTGATTTCCTTCCAGCGTTCGAGCGTGCTCACCGGCAGCGCCGCCGAGCCGGATACCATCAAGCGCAACTTGGTGCACGCCTCACTGAGGGTCGCGCGGCGCTCCGGCGGAGCCGCATCCCAGGCGGCGATGAGTTTCACGTAAACCGTCGGCACTGCCATGAACAGAGTTACACTGCCTCCCGCAATGCGCTCCCACACGGCATTCGCGTCGAAGCGCGGCAGCATCTCGCAGGTGGCGCTGGACCACAGCGCACACGAAACAACGTTGACGATTCCATGCACGTGGTGCAGCGGCAAACATAGCAGGATATGATCGTCGGCCGACCACTCCCATGCCTCAATCAGGCACATGATTTGCGCAGTAATGTTGGCATGGGTTGTGACCACGCCCTTCGGCCGGCTCGTCGTGCCGCTGGTGTAGAGGATCATGGCGCGCCGCTCGTTAGCGATGTCCGGCAATTCTGCCGGTTGGCAGGCGAGAACCTGGTCGCATGACAACCCACGGATGCCACGCACCGCGGCGATGGGCGCCAGCAGAGGCTCCGCCTGAGCATCGAACACCAATGTAGATGCCTTGGTGTCGTCGATAAAGTACTCCATCTCCGACCTTGTAGAGTTGAGCGGTAACGGGACGGCAACGCCACCGGCCCGCCAGATGCCCCACTGCACCGCAACCCACGGAAATCCCGGCGTCAGCAGAAACGCCACGCGCTTTTCCTGAAGGTCCTCGCGGCCAGCGAGCAGCGCGGTCGCCACCCGCGACGATGCATCGCGCAAATCGTTGTAGGTGAAGAACCGCTGCGAATCGACGACAGCCGTGCGCCCGCCGTGCCGCTCAGCCTGAGCGATTAGCGGAACATGAGAAAGATGACGGGTGCGGCTTATCACACGCAGACCTTACATCGTCTCTGCAACGTTGTCCATTGTCATCAGCACTGATGGTCAGTCTCCGGTGGCGTGCAGTTTGGGGTTTTTCCGCCGGAGGGGTGAGCCGGATTCGCGGCGGTGGCATGCCGGACCTCGGCAGTAGAGATCTCTGCCGAGGTCTGGAGATGCCCACCAGCGGCGGTCTTTGGGNNCCAATGGGAGAAAAGTGCATTGGCATGCAAGATGTTGGTTGCGGTTTCGGGGGTGAAAGGCATAGGATAGAAAAGTTGGAGGTGGTTCCAGGCTATCTCCGATTCAGAACCAGACCCTTTAGTCCCACGTTCGCAAGTCAACGTTCCCTCATGCACGGCGGTAGTGACGCTGTGTGCGAGCACTCCCAGGAGAGACTGAGATGGCGTGGTACGCGTACTGTATTACCGAGCACCAGGGCCTTCAAGGTAGTATCCGAGCCCGGCGTCCGGTGGCGATTGAAAATCTCCGAGGCGTGAACGGCGCTCCGGTGTTCGCCTGCCCCAGCGGAGAATTCGCCGTCATTGTAAGCGAGCATTCCGCTTCCCAAACCTTCACGCAACAAGCCATTCTGGATCATGCTCATGTGGTGAGCGAGTGCTTCCGCACGCTGACGGTGCTGCCATTTCGCTTTGGCACCATCTTCGACTCCGATGAAGCCTTGCGCCGAGCGGTAAGAGCGAACCGCAAAGCCTTTCTGGAGTCGGTGGACCGTCTGCGGGGAAAAGCGGAAATGCATTTCAAGCTCCTCCTCAAGGATGGGACATTGCAGGAAGCGATTGCCGAGCTTCCCAACGGAGTAGGTGGCGAGTACCTTCGCAAGTTGCGGGAGCGGGCTACGCGCGACCGGGAACGGCAGACAAAAGCCCGGGCGCTCTCCATGCAAGTGCACAAGCTGTTCTTACCGTTGGAAGAAGACGTAATCTGCAAACGGACTGACTCCGGCGGGATGCTGATCGACTTTGCCCACCTCATCGATTTCACCGCCATCGCCAAGTATCAGAACCGCTACAACGCTGCGACCAGGCACTTCAAAGACTGCCACATCACCATCACGGGACCGTGGCCGCCCTATCACTTCATGCCGGGGAAGCTGCGGACGGTCTCTAGCGGAAATTGATGGTGTAGAAAAGCCACGGCAATGAGCGGACCGCGGAAGGCGTTACGACACCGAGTCGCCGCACCGTCCGGTAACCGGCCACAGACCTACATCCATCTGTGGAAATGCAGCCAAGGCACCTAATAACGATGCCGATATTTTTCTCGACCGGAGCCGCCCACGGCCCGGCCGTTTTTTTACGTAGGAGTAAAAGCCGATCGCGGGTTCGCTGGCGGGCATCCAACCTCTGCAAATCGGGAGTCCCGGACTAGGGACCGCAGTTGACGTGGGGTGCGCCCACGCATATCATTCCGGTTTCGCGCACCCAATTTTGGGCCCGGGGGACTGGGGTCCCTCGAGGACGGATCGGCAGGGTACGAACCTATGGACAAGAAGAAGCTGGAAGTTTTCAAGAAGCGCCTGGAGGAACGCCAGCGGGAATTGCGGCAGGCCATGACGCGCACCGCTCAGGATGGGCGCGAGGCCGATGTGGAGCCGGCACAGGACATCGCCGATCGGGCTGCCAACTCGTACAACAAGGAATTTCTGTTTCATCAGAGCAACAACGAACGACAGCTCCTGCAGATGGTAGATGGCGCCCTCGACCGGATCCGCGAGGGCACCTTCGGCGAGTGCATCTCTTGCGGCGCGGAGATCAACCCAAAGCGGCTGGAAGCCGTGCCGTGGACGCGGCATTGCATTGCGTGCCAGGAGAAGCTGGAGAAAGGGTTGCTGGAACATACCGGCGCGTAGTTCCTTGGGGCTATTTTCCGCAAGAAAATGAGCCGCCATGGTGGGCAGCTCTGAGAAGCAAGCCTGTCGCCGGCTGAAAGCCGACTCCAACTGAAAAGCAAACGGCTTGAACGCGGACCTGAAGGTCCATACTACCCGAACGCCGCTTTCTTCAGCAGCCTGTGAAACCGACTCCAACTGACAATCGAATTGGACGCTGACCCTTTGACTGCGCTCTCCAGGGATTAAACATGTGATCCGGTTCAGTTTCTGTCATCGCTGCCGTTCCGAAGGATCGCCGCTGGCTCAGGGCAAACTTGCGTCGCGGTTGCGAAAAGGCGGAGGCGTCAACCCTCAGCCCTCCCAGTCATGTCGCCCTTATGCTTATTTGCCGCCCACGAGACTCCATTAGTTCGGTCTTCGCCTGGCTCCAATCCTCGTCAGCATGGGTGCCGTTTCTGTCGCGAGACTCGTAGATTTGATACGCGCGGGGTCGTATCTGGTCTTCCGAGAAGGTACTCGCTGAATCTTCCTTGAAGGTTTTGGGCTGTGTGGAACGGTCAGATTCCTGGCTAACTTGGACTTTGGGATTAGACACTTCAACTCCTGGACTGCGACAACTAAGGGAGAAAACTCCAGAACGGCTGACCTAGTTCAGGGGATCTGAATGAGAGGTAGGAAATCTCTCTCACTTTCAATCGTACGCTGATTGACCGGCATTGTCGAAGCTTAGTCTTTTCCAATACAAGATGAGCCTGAAGGAGGAGGCAGTTTCCAACACAAGATGAGCTTGGAGCGGGTGGCATGCTGAGGATTGACAACCAGCGTGCACGAAAGCAGAGAAGCTGAACCTGGATCAGATCGAGGTTTCTAAAAGCCAGCGAGGCAATCCGGTTCGAAGGCGAAACCCGCCAGCAGGTTTATCACTGGATCAGGCAGGTTCTGCGCCGGCAAGCAGTTACTCCAAGCACGGGCGTCGGTCGCGCGACTGGGCGGCGAAGGGGCCAAATTGCTCGGAGTACGCGCGGTGCTGGCCGAGAGCTTCGTAACAAACGCTGCGATTGCCGCGTTCAGCATTCGCTCTTGCCCTGTGATCCACCTCACAGACCCCACCGGCCATTCCTCCTATCGTTATTGGTTATACCTTCGATTTCCTACGACTGAGAGGCACTCATACTATGTCTACCGCCGCCGTCTCCGCGACTTCCCGCGTGCTGAACCCCGAACTGGCCACCCGCATCATGAGCGCCGAAGAGGCTGCCGCCCTTATCCACTCGGGCGACCAGATTGGCATGAGCGGATTCACCGGCTCGGGCTATCCCAAAGCCGTGCCGATGGCGCTAGCGCGCCGCATCTCCGACGCCAACCTGCGCGGACAGAAGTTCCAGGTCAGTATTTTCACCGGCGCCTCTACCGGGCCCGAGCTCGACGGCGCACTCGCCATGGCAGGGGGCATTCACCTGCGGCTGCCGTATCAATCCGATCCCGAGACACGCAAGCGCATCAACGCCGGCGAGATGGAGTACATGGACATCCACCTCAGCCACGTGGCGCAGTTCGTCGAATACGGCTTCCTCGGCAAGCTCGATCTCGCGCTGATCGAAGTCACCGCCGTGCTCGAGGACGGTCGCCTGGTGCCGAGTTCCTCGCTCGGCAACAACAAGACGTGGATCGAGCAGGCCGAGCACGTGATCATCGAGGTCAACTCGTGGCAGCCCGAGGCGCTGGAAGGCATGCACGACATCTACTATGGCCTGCAGCCGCCGCCCAACCGGGGACCGATTCCCCTGACCCATACCGGACAGCGCATCGGCAGCCCGTACCTTGAAGTCGCCCCGGAAAAAGTCGTCGCCGTCGTGCTCACCAACTCACCCGACCGCAACAGTGCATTCAAGGCGCCCGACGAGGCCTCGCGCCGCATCGCCGGACACATTCTCGAATTTCTCGCCTGGGAAGTGAAGAAGGGCCGCATGCCCGAGACGCTGCTGCCGTTGCAGTCGGGCGTCGGCAACATCGCTAACGCGGTGCTCTTCGGTCTCGAAGAGGGCCCGTTTGAAGGACTCACCTCGTACACGGAAGTTATCCAGGACGGCATGATTCGCCTGCTGAAGTCGGGCAAGGTGACCGCAGCATCGGCGACCGCGTTCTCGCTCAGCCCGGAGATGCTGACCGAGGTCAATGCCGACATGGCCAGCTACCGCGATCGCATCGTGCTGCGCCCGCAGGAGATCTCCAACAACCCGGAGATCATCCGGCGACTGGGCGTGATCGCCATGAACGGCATGATCGAGGCCGACATCTACGGCAACGTCAACTCGACGCACATCATGGGATCGCGCATCCAGAACGGCATTGGCGGCTCCGGCGACTTCGCGCGCAACGGATACCTGTCCATCTTCATGGCGCCATCGACGGCGCAGAAGGGAGCCATCTCGACGATCGTTCCCATGGCCTCGCATGTGGACCACACGGAGCACGATGTCCAGGTGGTGGTGACCGAGCAGGGTCTCGCCGACCTGCGCGGACTCTCGCCGCGACAGCGCGCGCACCTCATCATCGAGAAATGCGCCTCGCCCGACTATAAGCCGCTGCTGCTGGACTACCTCAGCCGCGCCGAGCGGCTGTCGTATGGACGCCACACTCCGCACCTGTTGAGTGAAGCCCTCGGCTGGCATAATCGATATTTGCGCAGCGGGCGGATGAAGCCACAAGGGGAAGACTAGCTAGCAGCCAGGAATCAATCGCGTAGCCTCCCTTCAGG
This sequence comes from Acidobacteriaceae bacterium, assembly GCA_003160215.1. Taxonomy (GTDB): domain Bacteria; phylum Acidobacteriota; class Terriglobia; order Terriglobales; family Acidobacteriaceae; genus Bog-257. Next base: position 14,453 of record PLQW01000083.1, on the reverse strand, counting down.
AGGCCCGCAGATCCCGGCGCACGAGAGTTGAATCGAGGAAGAAGCCGAGGCCGACCGCGAAGGGAATCACGCCAAAGGCCGCAGCGACCAAAGCGTCGGGTTCGGCGCGTGCGATCAGCGCAAATGCGACGGTGTATCCGATCGACGCGCTGACCAGCAGGATGCCAGCCCGGCGAGAACGAGCGGCCTGAGAGAGCTCGGGTTCCATGGGGACGCTCAACCCCCGCGCCAGTGCCGCCAGGCGTTCTTCCGTGCGTAGCCTGCGCACACGGTAATAGGTGTACATCGCGGCAATCGGAATCCCAAAGATCATGATTACTGCCACCAATCCCACAATATCTCCATTCATAGCCTGCCTCATTTCTTGTCGCGCTGCCCGCGCGTACTGAAAATCGCTTACAGCTTGAGGTACGGAGACTGGTCAAAGAAAGTTCCATCGGCTTGGATTGAAGACTCATCGCGGTGGCGACTCTTGCGTTCTAGTGTAGTGCGTCAGAAATCCTCGTATTAATCAACGGGATTCCTGGCGGTGCAAACAAAAGGCTTTGCTCCTCCGCAAATGTAAAGAAGCGTTGGACGCACTACACTAGTTGTGCGTGAGCAAGTGCGGGAGTATGAGCCCCGGTCCCAGTTGAAGGACGCAACAATCGCCCATCGCCGCCGGATGGGTAGTGCCCGTGCCAGAGATGTAGACAGATGTTAAGGAAGTCGCCTAATAGTGGCGTCCCCCATCGCGGTCGGTGGGCCGATTGGTCCGCAAATCGTTCCTTTATTAACTTGTGTTGTGGCCTCGGCCGAGCTCTTGCCCGACTCTACGTTGCCTACTAGGTCAGCGGCGATACTGTAAAAGCCATAGCTGTGTCCGACCTGTCCATTAAAGACAGCAGAGGTTGAAGTCGTGTTTGTCTGCCACGCGGTGAAGGTTCCACCGTTATCAGAGACATAGGTTGTGTAGCTGGCAATACCTGCACCAACGTCGGTGCCTGACCACTGCACTGTGAAATTGGAGCACAGTTCCGTACCAGGGAGGGCCGCAACCTGGCTCGTAGGTGGAGTATTGTCCAGCGTGTTGAGCCAGGTCGGAGTGTTCATGGGTGGATTCTCGTCGAAGATTATCGTGGTCTGATTCTGGATCTGAGTATTCGTGGGGAGGCCCTGCCTTGGCATCACGGTAAAGAGAACGCTCCCGTCCCCCTCAGGTGGATTGTGGTCTGGAGGTAGAAACCCTATCCTGGGATCGGTTGGAGGATTCCCTATCGCGGGATCGATCGAGGTGAGGCGCCACGTCAGGAGGCCGGTGTTGGGATTGAGGCTCCCGGTTATGTCAACAAGGAGATCCATTGCCGGTCGGAGGTCCACCTGTCCGGCGAACGTGCTTTCGTCGGGCGGGGGAACGACTTGATTGGTGCCGAACGAGATGGGCCCAAGGCTCAGCGTCGTCAGGTCCACCTTGGTGGCGTCAAGTTGATCGGTAATAACCGCCTGTTGTACAGGGGCGGTCGCCATAGGCGAATTCTCGAAGAAAATGGAGTAGCGGAGTGGTTGTTGCCCGGAAACGTACTGGGCCGTGCCTACCCCCTGCGAACCGACTTTGTCATTTGGGTCAAGGCTGAAGATGGAGACAATTTGTGCAACCGTCTCTCCGACCTGAATACCGGCGTTAGCACAGTCCCTGCCATTGTTGTACCCATCGTAGAGGTCGTTCAGAACTCCCTCGATATTTACGGCGACGCACACCACGCACGATGGAGTAAGGTGTCCTTCGACACAAAGATCACAGGCAGAAGCCAGCCCACACTGAAACGCTGCATTCGTAATTGACCAGCCTAGGTTAGCCGGTTCGCGGGTTCCCAATCCCACTAGGAATTCCTGGTAAGTCCCCAGCAGCGATTCCTCGCAGTCCCCAAGACCCCTGTTTGCGTCCTTGTAGACTTCATTTAGGATAGCAAGGCCGCAATTGAGAAAGTCCGAAGTCGCAGAGTCATATTCTAATCGCTCTTGCCGCCTCGACTTGCAAGATCGTGACCGCGGGTGTCTCGACTTTAATGGCGAGGAAAATGACGGCAGTCCTTGTTGCGACGATTCGAACCACGGAGGATTTGTCCAAGCTCGTAGCTGAAAGTTTTCCATGACGGGAATAGTAATCGAGATTTGAAGCGCTCCGGCGGATCCGGCTGGCATTACTGACATGACGAAACCAGCTTCGATTTCCGTCCCGGTGTTAACAAAGGTGGGCACCTGGCTATAGTCAACAGGTGGATCTCCCACCGGCAGTGGCGGCAGAGCGCTAAATCCTAGTCTTAAGGTAGCATCCGGCGGGATGCCCGCGATCCAAAGCGGAACACCAATGGCGTCGACATTGCCGCTATTGCCATAAAAGATGTGGAACGTCTGAGCGCGTCCCGGGACAATGAAGTCTATACCTACAATATCTACCCATACCTGAGGCTCCGTTCCGGCCTCAATGGTGAACCCGTGAGGGAGCGTTTGGAATGTCTGGTCAGGATTGGTTACCACGACGTCCCACAGTCCTCGTGGCTGACCGCTAAGGGCAAAAGTCGTGTTGATGCTCGTTCCGTCAATTGAAACCGTTACCGGAGTACCCACAATGTCCTGCTGCCCGCTCTGGGAGAGTTTCACCGTCGCGCCTTGCTCGAACCCTACGCTAATAATCTGCACGGAGACGTTGCCTGTATCCCCACCGACCGAGGGCTGAATGCTCAGGCTTTCGCACTTCCCCGCGGTCCCGGCATTGAAGATTGCCATGATCTCCTCGGGGGCGAGGGCGCGATTGTAGATTGTGACTTCGTCAAGGCGCCCCTTAACGAACCCAATACTTTCTGCCTCCCCTATGGTTAGGGGGGCATTCGGATTGGGAATTACATTCGCATTTGTTGCCGTACCACTGGGGACGCCATTAATAAATACGGTGTAGGTACTGCCTCTTCTAACGACGGCGAGGTGGTACCATTGGCCGACAGTCGGGGAAAAGGGAACGAGGGGGAAGAACATAGGACCGAGTGTCGGACTATTGATATGAAAGTACAGATACCCGCCCCCCACAGCAAAAAACCATTTATTTCGGTTACCTGGTCCCTCATCGTTACCAATGAAAATGTCGCCGGGCTCACCAATAGATCCCCCAGGCGGAGTGTCGAAGTTTGCCCATAGCTCAATCGTGAAATTATTCGCGCCGAAGGCCCAGTCGTCGCTATCCTGCACCTCAACATAATTAGTCCCATTAAAACGCAGGGCGCCTCGTACCTCCCCGGGCGCGGGCACCGGGTTGTTGGCGTACGATCCGGTGTGGCCTCCAATCCGATCCACCGCTATGTTTCCACTCGTCTCATCCAGAGACCACCAGGCTATGGCGCCAGACGGAGGTTGAACGCACGACTGGGCTGCTGCTGGGCAGTTGCTGAGAGCGATGAATAGAGCGAACGTCAAGGCGGGCAGTCGAAACGCCCGGTTGCGGCCTCTCTTGTCATTCAAAAGGGATGCTACGTTAGATAGGTGCCGCGAAGTTGCGCTTTGCATTGCTTGGTGCCTCCCAAACGACCGGCCAGGTCGATGGCAAGAGAACCAAGCGTCATTCTGGAGGTGACCGTCTTGGCTAAGGTGCCATTCGGGCTGCCAAATTCCCAAAGATAGGAATGGATTGTGGAACGAAGAATGTGAAGCTGTCGATCACATTGTGCCGAAGCTGGAATTTTCCCGATTCGGGAATCCGTCCTACACTTCTGCGGTGAAACGCTGCTGGATTGACTCAGGAACGAGGCGATCGCGACAGCTACTCTTCCACCTCGACCTCTTCGCCGCGCTCGGCCTTGGCGGCCGCAATGATCTTCTCCTGCTGCAGTGCGGGGACGAAGTCGTAGTGGTCCATTTCCATCGAGAAGCTGCCGCGGCCTTGCGTCATCGAGGTCAGGTCGGTGCCGTAGGTCAACATTTCGGCCATGGGCACTACGGCCTTCACCACGGTCTTGCCGGCCTTGTTGTCCATGCCCTGGATGCGGCCGCGGCGGCTGTTCAGGTCGCCCATGATGGTGCCTGCAAATTCGTCAGGCATGGTGATCTCCACATTCATGATCGGCTCCAGCAGCGTGGGCTTGGCCTGCTCCATGGCTTTGCGGAAGGCGATGCGGCCCGCGGTCTTAAACGACAATTCGTTCGAGTCCACGTCGTGGTAGGAGCCGTCGTAGAGGATGACCCTGAAATCCACGACGGGGAAGCCCGCGAGGTAGCCGCGTTGCGCGGCTTCGACAATGCCCTTCTCGACTGCGGGAATGTAGTTCTTGGGAATCGCGCCGCCGAAGATCTCATTGACGAACTCGAAGTTGCCTCCGCGCGGCATCGGCTCCATCTTGATTTTGCAATCGCCAAATTGGCCGTGTCCGCCGCTCTGCTTCTTGTGGCGTCCCTGCACGTCGGCCTTGCCACGAATGGTCTCGCGGTAGGGAACTTTGGGGGCCTTGAGGTTCACTTCGGTGTGATAACGGTTCTTGAGCTTTGCAACGATGACTTCGATGTGCTGCTGGCCGGTGCCCGCGATGAGGAACTCCTTGGTCTGGGCATCGCGGAAGAAGCGCAGCATGGCATCCTCTTCCATCAGCTTGTGGATGCCGTTGCTCAGCTTGTCTTCGTCGGCGCGGGTCTTGGGCTCGATGGCGAATGTGATCGCCGGCTCGGCAAACGTAACCTTCGGATACTCGATCGGAGCACCCTTGTCGCCCAAGGTATCGCCGGTCAGGGTGTCCTTCAACTTCGCAACTGCGCCAATGTCGCCGGCGTGGAGTTCGTTGACCGGGACCGCTGTCTTGCCTTGCATCACCGAAAGGTGGGCGAACTTCTCGGAGCTGCCGCGGCTGAAGTTTTGCAGGCTGGCGTCGTTCTTCAGCACGCCGGAATAAACCTTGAAGTAGGAGATGCGTCCCGAGAACGGATCGCTGATGGTCTTGAATACGAACAACGAGAGCGGCTCCGCGTCGCTGATCTTGCGGGTTGGGGGCTCGCCATTGTTCGCGGCGGCAGCGGCTTCCACTCCGCCACGCTCGACCCCCGTCGGCAAGTAATCGACGATGAAGTCGAGTACCTCATCGGTGCCAATGTTGCCCAGACCCGAGGCGAATAGAACGGGGAAGATCTTGTCCTCGCGAATGGCATTGTGCAGTCCGGCGACGATGTGCTCCTCGCCGATCGTGCCCTTGTCGAAGAACTCTTCCATCAACGCGTCGTCGCCTTCGGCAACCAGTTCCACCAGCCGCTCGTGCGCAGCTTTGGCCTGCTCCTCCAGGGCTGCTGGAATGGGGCCGACCGTTGACTTGCCGTTTCCGCCCATCTCGTAGGTGTAAGCCTGCATCTTCACCAGGTCCACGACGCCGGTGAAACTTTTCTCGGAGCCAATCGGCAACTGTACCGGCACAACCGTCCGTCCGAAGGCCGTAGTGAGCGATTCCATGACGCGGTTGAAGTCGGCCCGCTCGCGGTCCGTCCGGGTGCACACAATGACCCGCGGCAACGCGACCCGGTCGTAGTAATGCCAAATGCGCTCGGTCACCACTTCCACGCCACTAACCGCGTCCACCACGACCAAGGCGGCCTCCACCGCAGGCATTACCATCTCGGCTTCATGGATGAACATGTTGAAACCGGGCGTGTCAATCAGGTTGATCTTGGCCTTACCCCACTCGATGAAAGCGGTGGCGGCGGAGATGGACATCCCGCGCGAGATCTCTTCTTCGTCGTAATCGGTGACGGTGGTGCCTTCGTCGACCCGGCCGAAGCGCTGGGTGGCGCCGGCAGTGAAAAGCATCGCCGATGCGAGGGAAGTTTTGCCTGAATGTGAATGCCCGACCAGGGCGACGTTGCGGATGTTTGCGCCTTCGTAATTCTTCACCTAGTGACTCCTTCGAGTGGGCCGTGGCAACACCGCATGACGGCGGCCGCTCCACCTGGCGCTCAGAGGCATTGTTCCCCAGTAGCACGCGATTTCGTGCTTGCACAACCCCGAGGTTGCCAGTGAGGCAAAAAGGCGGGGCACCATGCCAGCCTGCACATGGTGAAACTGAACAAACTTAGAATCCTAGCACAACGAGTTTCCCGCTTCCACCGCATAGGTCGGGCACAACTGCCGACCCGTGTACGCAAGGGGCGCTGCCGTTCCCGGCAAATGGAATAGCAGTTTGAGGCATTACTTGTTCTCAGTAGTTTCCCTGACGATCCGCGCGCCGACTTGGTTTGCGTCCTCGTGTTCGCATTTGTGCGCGTTGAACTGCTGTTGGATAGCGGCCTGTGCTTCCGACTGCCCGCTCAGGGGATGATGTGCTGGGAACTGCATATTGCAGAATTCGCAGACTCCCAGCACTGGAATGTTATTGGTGCGCCGGACGATCCGAAGTTTTCGCTTTGCCATACCCAAAGTTTACGCCGTTCGCGCAGCCGTTCAAGGCCCGAGAACTTCAAACTGCACCACTACCATCGTAGGGTACCGAGGGGTTCCTTCAACGCTGGTCGACCATCATCATCCGTGAAGCTCGTGGGTCTAAAGTAAGACTGCGGATGGAAGCCCAACCTGGAGCCGCGGCGCCACTTTGCGCAAAACCGGAACAGGTGCGGGAAAGGCCTCAGCCATTTGCAGTTTGGCGGCTGCAATCTCTTCCTCTGTGGGCGGTCCGATCTGGATCACGACGTTGCTGTTGACCTCGGAAGCATGCTGGAACAAGTTCTGGTTCAGCATGATCGACTCCAGAAACCGCCCCAGATTGCGGGAATGAAAGCCATTGCTGAAGCGTGGACCATTCGACCACCCGGGATTCACGGAGTAGTCGCAGATTAAGCTCCAGTATCCGCGCGTGGTGTTACACCACATCTTCAGACTGTCCACCGAACGCTCGCCGCCGATGTGGTATTCGACCTGTAGCAAGCCGCCGCTTGCGACCCGCACCAGGTCGCTCCAGTTCAGGACCACAGCGCTTTCCAAAATTTGGCTGAGCTGGACGTTCTGAGCGGGCAGGGATTGCGGTGTAGTGGTCATCTGTTCCTCCATGAATTGTCGAATCGTTGGCTAGTGAACTGTTGTGTCAGGCTATTTCTTCCAATACAGGGTCGGCAGAGGCGCTTAAGGGCTCTTCCACGGAATTGGTCTGTCCCTGTCGGCCGTTGCGCGTTTTAGTTGCAGCGATCCGCCAACTGGCTTCCACGAACCCGTTCCTCTGCGGCAGTAATTCGCAACTTTCCCTCACGGCATTACGCAACGACTCTCCCCATTCCATGCCATATTTCTCGGGAGCATAGGAACCTGGAGAGGGATGGAGCGCGACAAAGTTCGGCCGCCCGACCAGGAAAGCGACAATCTGGTCTGGGCTGTCCTTCTTGATCTCGTCGCGGAAGGCGAGCGCGCCGCGATAGTCCCGGCGGATGTCAATCAGCACCAAGTCGTAGCGATCGCGATGCCAAACCAAGGCCGCCTCTTCGAGGTCGCTGGCGCCGATCATTTCCACGCCGTGCATTGCCATGATTTTCTTGCGCAGCGCCCGCCTCTGGGGATTTGTGTCCATGAGCAGAACGCATCTCTTAAGCTCAACGGTTTTAGTGCCGAGATTCGATACTGTTATCATCGCGCTCCTTCAATGCCTTGCGCGGTCCCCCGGCAAAAGATGGCCGTAGCTGTCTTGGAAGTACGCTTGTAAGGAGGACTGAAGAGTAGACCTTCTTCGGTAACGGAAGGCGCCGGCGGGGAACCCGCGGAAGATAACCCCACTACGTTGATTATACTCCTGCTCAGGAAGGCACGGTGCTAGTGTGCCTTGCCGAAACCCTGGCGACGTTGTTGGCTGTAGCGGGCCAGCGCATCTTCGATGACCGGCAAGGCATGCTTGGCGGGCTGGATCGCATCCACCTCGACGGCCTTGCCCTCGAGCTGCTTGTAGTCCAGGAAAAATCGGCGCAGCATGGTCAGCCGATGCTCCGGCATTTCATCGGCCTCGGTGTAGGAGTTGAATTCCGGGTCCTGGGTGGCGACGGCAATGATTTTGTGGTCCTTCTTGCCGGAGTCGATCATGGTCATCAAGCCGATGGCGCGAGCGTGAATCAAGGTGAGGGGCACGACCGCTTCCTGGCACAGGACCAGCACGTCGAGCGGGTCATCGTCCTCGGCCAGCGTCTGCGGAATGAAGCCATAGTTCGCGGGATAATAAACTGCGGAATACAGCACTCGATCCAGTTTGATCAGTCCGCTCTGCTTGTCGAGTTCGTACTTGACACTGGAGCCAAAAGGAATCTCGATGACCGAGTAGAACTCTCGCGGCAGGTGGGCGCCGGGAGAAATGTCGTGCCAGGCGTGAGTCATGGAGGGCGCTCTGGAAAATCAAAGTCCAGCGACGACCATTCTAGCTGAGCGGCCGGGACCGAAACGAAGAGGCGCGGCGAAATCCACAAGAATCCTTCCCCATCGTTCCTGCCGCTCTAGTAGCGGTGCGGCAGTTCCCGCTCGGTATCCACCGAACTGGTCAACGTCCCGATCAGGTAGCTGACCAGAATCACGCTGACCACTGCAATCGTAACTGCGTCCATGTGGCGCCTCACCCCGGTTCGGCCCATTGGCCCGAGCCCCGTTCTCTGAAGTAATACTCCTCCCGGCTAACCCTTAGACGAAGGGCCGCACCGAAAGTTGTGGAATGTTTGTAGCACAATTTCACCCAAGTTGCAGTTCAAATCGTAAGTCCGGCACTAACTTTGGTGGTATCATCGGGCCCTTTCAGGCTGACGGTTCGGCCACGTAATCAAGCCACGGCTTGCGGACCGGTCTCGCCGATCACGCGCAACAGCGCGTCCGGTCCGTCGGCCCCCACCACGTATCGGTCTGCTTCCACCTCGGGCCACTCGCCATAAATATGGACGATGTACACAACTTTGCCCTCGGGATGGCGCTCGTGGAACAGGCGGATTACCTTTCTCGCCGTTGCATCCGGCAGCCGATGACAGACCAGGGCCACATCCACGCGCCCCAGCTTGTCCGGCGCCTCCAGCGCTTCTTTTTCCGTGATTGTCACGACTACTTCGTGGCCGGCGGTTTCCAGGGCTCGCTTGCGTAAGAGCGCCAGTTCCTGGTCCGTAGTGAGGATAAGAATTTTCATCGCGGGTATTCCCTGCCAGTCTGGAATCGTCCTTGCGGAGCATATCAAACAAACAGAAGATCGGCAGCGCAATTTCTGGCCGCTCTAGTGCAGCCCGGCCCCGGCGTTGTTTCCGCTGGCCATCAGGTTCCGCAGCACCACGACCTCGGATTCGATAGCGGTCTTCAGGCTGGGCTCCATGTCAGGCGCAAAGAACGGCGAATGGTTGGACGGAAGGTGAGTTCCGCTGGATTTCGCCTCTCTGAATTTTTCCGGATCGGCAACGCCCAGCCAGAAATAGAACGAGGGCACTCCGGCTTCGACGAAATAAGAATAGTCTTCCGAGGCCATGATGGGCGGCGCTTTCTCAACGCGTCCGGCTCCCAGCGCCTGAATCAACGCCTGGCTGAGCCGCTCGGCCAGCTTAGGGTCGTTGTAGAGCGCGTCCGTGGATTCCGCGACTTGCACGCGCGGCGCCTTCGGAGCGTCCGCGGCTTGCGCCTCTGCCTTGGCGACGCGCTCGATGGCCGCCAGCAGATGCTTGCGCACTTCCGGCGTGTACGATCGGACGGTCAGGCCGAGGTGAACTTCATCGGGGATGATGTTGTTCTTGGTGCCTCCCTGGATGTAGCCGACGGTGATGACGGCTGGGTCGCCCGGCTTGATTTCGCGAGAGACGACGGTCTGCAACGTCAGGATCACGCGAGCGGCAATCACGATCGGATCCACGGTGGATTCAGGGCTGGCTCCGTGGCCGCCTTTACCGTAAATTGTGATGTTTACGGTATCGGAATTCGACGCCGCGTATTCCGCAGTGAAGCCAACCTTGCCGGCCGGCAGACCATTCGTCGTATGCAATGCCACGCCCACGTCAGGTTTGGGAAATCGCGTGAACAGGCCATCAGCAATCATGTACTTCGCACCCAGGCCGAGTTCTTCCGCAGGCTGCGCGATCAGCACCAGCGTCCCATGCCATTCGCTCTTTGTGTGTGCCATGATGGTTGCGGTCCCGGCCCACGCTGCCATGTGGATGTCGTGGCCGCAGGCATGCATCACGGGCACGTCATGACCTGCATCGTCCTTGGTGCGGACCGTGCTCGTGTAGGAAAGACCCGTCTTCTCCTCGACGGGAAGGGCGTCCAGCTCGGTACGCAGCATGACCGTCGGGCCTGGCCCGTTGCGCAGAACCCCGACCACGCCGGTTCCGCCCACGTGCTCGGTCACCTCGTAGCCTAGTTCGCGCACTCGCGCGGCAAGTTTGGACGCAGTGTTAACCTCATGAAGCGAAAGTTCGGGATTTTCATGCAGATCGATGTAGAGCTTCTGCACCTGCGGGTAGACCGAATTGACCTCGGCAGAGAGTGAAGCTCCGCCCGAGGACTGCGCCCAGCCGCTGGTTGCCAAAATCAAGGACGCCGCTGCAAACCACAAAATTTTCATGATTTCCCTTCCCTAGTGTCATTTCCGCTAATTCTTCGCTCTGGCGAGCCGCGTATCTTACTATAAACACGCGCGATAGACGCCATCGAAAGAATCTATCGCAATTTCATCAACTCTCAACCCGGGGCGGAATCCAATAGGTATTCATAATCTACTATTTCCTACGAGAGGAGCTCGGGTTTGAATTTATACCAGCAGAACCATCAACCCGAACCCGAAAGCATGATAGAGAGAATACATCCTAAAAAGCGATACATATTCGCCAGCGATTTCGACCAGACCCTGAGTTTTAATGACTCGGGATATGTCCTGGCCGAACTGGTGGGAATTTCCGAGGCTGAATTCGAGCGCAAGGCCACCGGGATGGCGAAGCTGAACCTGGTGCAGCAGGGGGGGGAGCTCGCCTATCTGCTGCTGCACGACCCCGAGTTCCGCTCGAAGGTGCGCCGCGAGCATCTCTATGAAGCGGGCAAGCGCGTCCGGCTGAAGCCCAATATCGATTCGCTCTACAGCTTCCTTTCCGAGGAAGTTGAGGGCTACCACTTCGATTTTTACGTGATCTCGGCTGGCCCGGTGGAAGTGATCCGCTCGGCGCTCGAGGGCATCATCCCTGCCGATCATATCTACGGCACGGAGTTTGAATACAACAAGCAGGGCGAAATCGAACGGATCCTTCAGGTGACGGCTGGATACGGCAAGGTCGCCGTCATCGATCAGTTGCTCGAGAAACTTAGGACCGGACCTGACCGCATCGTCTATGTTGGCGACGGCAGCTCCGACATCCACGTCATGCTCCACGTGAATCGGCGCGATGGTTTCACCATTGCCGTTTCCGAAAACAAGTACCTTGCGCCCATCGCCAAGCGTTCCGTGATCAGCGACAGCGCCCTGGCCATCCTTGTTCCCATCCTGGAAGAGGTCGTGGGCTGGGACCCGCATTCGATTCGCAATCTGTTCGAAGCCAAGGGTCTGCTCATTCAGCAGTGGGACAAAGTGCAGACCGACGTCCTGACGATCGTTCCCAGCTTCGCTCCGGCAGAAGAGCGGGCGGACGCCGTCATCGCCGATTGAGCGAGTGCCTATTCGACGCGCTGGCTACGCCGGTTTGCTTCCCCAAGATAGAGCAAGCTTTGAAGGGGCACGGCTTCAGAGGCTGCTGAAAAACTAGACTGCATCTCGCTTTGAAGGGGCGCACCTTCAGGTGCGCCGTTAAGCTCTCTATTATTGTCATCACGAGCGGGCGAACAGGGGTCCCCAACGAGCGCCGTTTTTGCGCTNNGCTTGTTGGGGTAAAGTTCAGCCCGCGAGGGATCTGCTTTTCGGACTTTTTCAGCGCCTCTTCAGCCGTGCCCCTGCAAAGCGTGAGTTCCTCGTGAATAATCCAAGTGAGCGCCGGCTCTACCCGTACAAGCCGGCTACGCTAATCGTGGAACTGGCCTTTCAGTGGAGACGTAAATTTCCTTGACCGATCAGAAAAAATCCTTCTGGCTGCTGTTTACCCTCCTTGGCCTCGGAGCGTTCTTTCTGCCATTGGCGTGGGGAGTGGCCGAAACCGTGGCGGCGCTGTTCGTTAGTTGGTGGGTGATCTACCGTAGCGGCATCTACTGAGCGCCCCGCGGGCAGGCGACGGCGCTTTGAAAATTGCCGCACCATGATCGCCACCTTGTGCGTTCTGGAATTATTTTGCAGTGGCGGGATATCGCGGGATATGGCGGGTTTTATCTCGCCAAATTCCGCGAAATTCGACCTACTTGTGCGGAATTGATTTGCAGTGCGGCGGGAGCGGACGCTTGCAAGTGATTGATTCTTGGTGAGCATTCAGGGTTTGCCGCACACTTCCAACGAACATTCACCTGGGACGTAAAGCACAATCCTGTAACTTATTTCACTTCAATAGCTTAGCTGAGGAATTGATGCATGGAAGTTGGAGCGATCCTGCGAACATCCAACGAACCTTGGCAGCCTCTAGTTTTTTGGGGTCTTCTTGGTGGGCGACTTGCGAGCCCTTTCGGTAGTTATTGCCTGCTCCACGGACCGCATGTCTACACCAGCCTGGCGGTAGAAGAATACGGCCAACTCCGGGGGGGCCATGTTTCCCATCTTAATGTAGTGCTCTGCCGAAGGTTGGTTGCGACCTGTTTCCCAATTTGAAACGGTTTGGTCCGTCGAGCCTAGCTCTGCTGCAAATGGCGGCTGCTTCAAGTGCAAGGATTCCCGTAATTCACGGACTTTGCTGGCCCAGTCAGGTTTAGACCTAGTCTTCTTCGGCATCCCATTCCTAAATAAAGTTGCAAGCCTGTTTAAGGGCGAACGTGCGCTCCACCAGAACATGTCGCCGCTCTCCACATTCCCATTGACAGATATACAAATCACTTTGTATAAAGTTATTTGTAATTCCTTTAATTCACCACGACAATGCTATCCAACTCACGAAGTTCTGCAAAGCAATTTCAAGTAGCAACGGGCCAAAAAGATGTGGATCACTACCCGTGAAGTGACTGCCCTGACCGGCTGGCACCCGCAGCATGTGCGCCGGTTGGCGAGAGAGGGTCAGTTGCGGTACCGGCCCTCGAAAAGTGTAAGGCGCGACGGGCGAAGCCAGCGCGAATACGCACTGTCTTCGTTGCCGGTTGAAGCGCAGCTGAAATTCCTCAAGCAGCCGCTGTTGTCAGGGCCAGACTGCACGGCTCTGGCGCTTCGCTCGAATTCAAACCAGTCCAAGCTGTTTGCTTCTCTTCCAGAGATTTCCGAGCCCGAGCGCCTCAGCTTCTCTCCAGTGCAGAACGCACAAGCCCTGAAGCGCCTGGAGGCAATTGCGCCATTGGTGGAATTCGCGAGCCGCAGCCAGCAATCCCGTCCAACGTTTCGTACCATCGGCGGAGTTGCCGTGCGCAGCATGAACTCGCTGGCCGGCTACCTCGCCGATCAGCACCACCTCAGCGTCCGAACGCTCTGGAATTGGTATGCACAGTACCGCAAGCTGGGCTATGCGGGTCTGGTCGACCGAGTTCGCTCGGATAAGGGAAAGTCGCGGTTTCTCAAGGCCCATCCCGCTTGTCCGCGCATATCTCGAGAACAAGTACCTGGGTGAGCGGCTGTCGATTCGGCTGGTGTACCGGGCCTTGCTGCGCGATCTGCGGAATCTCGAGCCAGAGTGCACCAGGCCACCGAGCTACAGCGCCGTCCGGTCTTATTTGCAACAGATGCCCAAGCCGCTGTTGATCCTGAGCCGGGAAGGCGAGCGGCAGTTTCAGGAACGTTGTGAGCCCTACCTGCTGACCGACTTCGAAACGCTGGTGCCCAACCAGATCTGGGTCTCCGATCACGGCCAGCATGACGTCTGGGTGAGAAACGACCTGTTCTCCGGAGTATCGACCAATGCTGCGGTCCGGCCCTGGCTGACTGCCATGATCGACATGCGCTCCCGCAAGATCGTCGGCACGGCCTGGTCGGCCACCCCCAGCTCACACACCATCAGCTCGGCACTACGAGTGGGGATTGAGGGCTTTGGGATTCCCCAGATCCTCTATGTGGATAACGGCAAAGACTACGAGAAAGTCGGTCGCATCGACTTCTCACCGGAATGTAGTGGTGTACTGGTCAGGCTGGGAATCCAGCCACAGTACTGCCTGCCCAGGCACCCGCAGTCGAAGCTGATCGAGAGCTGGTTTGGGACGGTGCGCAAGCGGTTTGATTGCCTCTGGCCCTCCTACTGCGGAGCGGACCCCAAGGATCGGCCAAAACAATGCATGGCTGCCCTGAAGGAGCACCAAGCCTTTCTGAAGGGCAAACGGAAGAACTCACCTCTGCCTCTGGCCAGCGAGTTTATCGCCACGGCGCGGCAATGGATCGAAGAATACAACTCGCAGCATCCCCACGGCGGACGAGGCATGCGAGGTC
>PLQW01000243.1:302-7560 GCA_003160215.1 Acidobacteriaceae bacterium | reverse complement strand
CTTCAGCGAACAGCCGCTCAACCTTCCATCGCCGCAGGTAGCAGCGCAGCGGCCGCCCATCCTGGGTTCGCTTTCGGCGGCGACGGTTGGGGGCAATCATCGCGATGCCATGTTCGCGCCGCAACCGCTCATCCAACCTATCGCTGTCGGAGGCACGATCTCCGATCCTGCGTTTCGGCAAGGCGTTTACGTGACGCTGGCGCAGCGTGTCTTCGACCAGGGTGGACTCATTCGGCGAAGCGCTTGTAACCCCGACGGCGACAGGAAGACCATGGCAGTCCGCGATTGCCATGATCTTGCTCCCTTTGCCGCAGCGCGTCGGACCAATGCGATCGCCCCCTTTTTGCCCCGATGAACGAGGCGTCGACGAAGCTCTCTTCCAGCCCGAGTTCTCCTCGGGCCAGCAAGTCTTCGCAGAGCGCCCATAAAATGCCCTCCCGCACCCCCGACTGCACCCCTTGCTGGAAACGCCGGTGGCAGGTCGAGGACGGACCGTACCGCGGCGGCAGATCCTGCCAGGGAGCGCCCGTACGCAAGATCCACAGCACCCCATTGAGAACCCGGCGGGCGTCGCTCCAGCGGCCGCCGCGTCCATCGGGCCGCTGTCTCTGTTCTTGCTCCCACTTCACCAAGAGCCTGATGTATTCCCATTGCCCATCGGTGAGATCAGCCATACCCTTTATTTGTTCCAACTTCGCTCCGAAAGCAACTGTTTATTCAGGAGCTATGTTGGTGAGATAGGTTCTAGAGGCCAATCACCGATGGTCCGCGGTTGACCTCACGCGGCTGCTCCCGGAATATCTGGCGGCGCATAAATATCGGGAGTCGATCTTTCGCAGGCCCCAGCATTTGCGGACGGGTAGTGACCTTGAAGTTCGCGCCGCTACCCTTGTCACTCAGGCTTGCTCCAGCGAAGAGGCCGATACAGGCAGCGTCGTGGCCGTCACTGGATTGGCTTCGCTGTTCGACTTTATGCGGGTTTCCAGCCTGATTGAACGGGTCGAAGATAACGTTCCTGGACGCATGCTCGTCTTCTTTCCGGGTGAATACACGAACAACGTCTACCGTTCATGGATGCGCGCGACGGCTTCAACTACATGGCCGTTCCCATCACTTCAACTGAGAGCTTTATCACCCCATGACTAACCGAGAACTCTACCTCCGCGATCCCACAACCCTCGAGTTGCTCAATAACGGCGTCTCGAAGGTTTCCGAAATCGGTCATGACGAGCGCCAAATCAAGACGCTACGCTTCGAGCTGGAGACTTTTGTCTGTGATGGCGAGTACGCCCGGGGACTGGAGCGGATACTTAGGGCCTACCTCGATGGACTTGGGCGCGAGGAGCAGAAGGCCGTTTGGGTCAGCGGCTTCTTCGGGAGCGGCAAATCTCATCTCGTTAAAATGCTCCGCTATCTCTGGGAGGACTATCACTTCGCCGACAGCGCCACCGCCCGTTCGCTCGTGAGGCTGCCCACGGAAATCAGTGATCTGCTCAAGGAACTCAGCACTCGCAGCAAGCCGCTGGGCGGTCTGCGCGCGGTTGCGGGCACCCTCGGCGCGGGTTCTATGAACAACGTTCGCCTCGCCTTCGTGCAACTGATCCTGCGGTCAGCTGGACTCCCAGAAAATCTGGCCCACGCGAAATTCATCCTTTGGCTTCGATCCTCTGGCCTGGAAACGCCAGTCGCCAAAGCGCTAAAGAAGAGCGACTGCGAGTTGCTCGACGAAGTGGCAAATCTGAATTATTCGGTGCCTCTCGCCGAGGCACTCCTGTCCGCCGATCCGAAATATGGATCGGTTGCCAACGTCCAAGAGGCGATGCGTGTCGGCTTTCCCGAGATCACTTCTCCCACCATGGGCCAGGCGTTGGATTTCCTTCAACAAGTCTTCGGGGGAAAAGACAAGCTCCCCTGCACACTGCTCGTCGTGGATGAAGTTCAGCAATTCATAGGCGAGAAGATCCAGCGCGCGATGGATATGCAAGAAATCGCCGAGCATTGCCGCACGAAGCTAAACCAGCGGCTACTCTTGGTCGGCACCGGCCAGTCCGCGTTGAATACCACACCGAGTCTGCAACGGCTTCAAGCTCGCTTCGCTGTCCGCGTGCAGTTATCAGACGCCGATGTCGAGAGCGTAATTCGCAAAACCGTGCTTCGGAAAAAGCCGGAGCGAGAGCCGGCCATTTCAAAATGCATGAGTCAAAACCAGGGCGAATTGGCCCGCCATCTCCAGAACACCCGATTCGCATACAGCAACGACGATGACAAGTCTTTCGTCGCCGACTACCCATTGCTTCCTACCCGCAGGCGGTTTTGGGAAAAAGTGCTGCGCAACACCGACCACTCAGGCACCAAGGCCCAGTTGCGCTCACAGTTGCAGATCGTCTTCGAGGCAACTCGGCAAACCGCGATAGCTTCTGAAGGAAGAAGTGTGCCTCGCGGCGCTGGCCTCGATCCCTCGGGTTCATCAGTTGTCAGGCAGAAGAAGCAGAGGTGAGGCGATAGGCATGCTTATCGGGACACCTTACCGCTCGTTCTACACCGGAATGCCGCCGATGCTACTCGGAGGCTCCGGTCCAAATTCTGTGTTCATACGTCCTTAGTTGATCCCGGCGGGAGCCTATGGATTTTCCCGTCAGAAATCTTATATCATACCCCGCTAGGGTATTGGCAAGAGGGAAAAAACAAAAAATGCAGAAAAAAAAGAAGGATAAGATTCCCGAGATTTCCAGAGAGAAGCAGAAGCTTTTGTTTCGCATCAAGCGGACACGCGGCCAGTTTGCCGCAGTAGAGCGCGCGTTGGAGGCGGGGGACGAGTGCGCTGACATCCTAATGCTGCTGGCCGCTATTCGAGGCGGCGTCAACGGCCTGATGGCGGAAATTCTTGAGGACCACATCCGGCTGCACATGATGAACCCGCACCAGAAGATGGACTCACCCGAGGAATTGGGCGAAGACTTGATCGCCTTGGTGCGCGCTTATCTGAAATAGCCGTCAGGCCAGGGGCCGTCTCGGTATTTGACTGCTGGATGCGCGCGGTCCACCGAATGGATTGCGAACATTTGTAAACCTAATTGTGGGATGAAGACAATGAGCATTACTACAATTCACTTTGCTGTGCCACTGTTCGCGGCCTTGCTTCTGGGGGAGACCGCACACCTTGGATAAACTGACAGCGCCCGAATCATTGTCCGCAACCCAGCCCGATGCGTTGGTTCACTTCAACGCAGAGGGAAACGGTTAGAAGTCCTTTCCTTAGGCTAAGACGATGATTCTGTTTTACCAGCCGTCGCATGCCAGGAGAAGTATCGCCTCGCGCAGATCGAGAAACTCAGGAATCGGAGTTTTATTTCAGCGATCACAGTTTGACTGGCCAGAGCACCTCCTTTCTCCACTGCTGGGTTACTTCATACAACCCGCGCTAAACTTTTTTCCACCGATCGCACTTTGACTGGCTCTTCCGTTCCAGGAGTTAGACGCCGGGCAGGCGACCTGCCAGGCCGCGCGGGTTGGACTGTCGGGACAGGCGTCGTTCGCAAGATGCTCTCCCAGAGCTTGTTGAATTGCTGCCATCGTTCCGCTGCCTGCCCCTAGCATCAGCATCCTTTATTCATATTCAGGTTTCATCAGGTCGCTGGGCGCATTGCTCTTTGGGTCAAAGGGCAATTACACGCTCACCGATCACCAGGGGAAACAATACAAGGTGGTCGGCGGTGCGAAACTTCCATTTCCAAAACCAGTTGGATTCCTTTCCCGAGCAATTCAGTAGCCAGTGAAAGCCTACCGAACGGGCGGAGGCCGGAGACGGAACTCGGGATCAAATCCCTTGAACGAAGGTGAACTTGGAATGACGACCGGGAGCAGGATTGCTTGCGTCCGGATAAAGAGGGGAACCGCAATTACTCCGACACAGCACAACAGAGGCGTGATTTTCGACAGTTCCTTTCGGGCCTCTTCCCCGGGCCGGCTTAAGGCGAGAACCTCCGCGCGCGTGGCGCAACTTGGGGATGGCCGCACGCGGCACTTAGTCAATATGCTCAGAAACCGCGGTGCAAAGACTCTTTCGGGGCATCTTACATTCCGGCACCACGATTCCGAGAGAAGCGGCACACTTGTCACGGAAACCGACGGATCGCCATCCCCATCTCACGTTGCCGTTCTGTGGCCGGAATTAATCCGTGTTCTTTATTGCTCAGAAGTGTTTTCTCCCAGTGTCTAAGATCGAAACTTGGAGGAGTATAAGAAAATGTTGAAACGTATTCTGATCGCCACAACGCTCGGTCTGCTTGTGACGCTAACTGCTGTCGCCTCGGACCGCGAGGATGATGTTAATCGCACCCACAAAGCTACCTAGGTTTTTAAGGAGATCATGAACGCTCCGGATCAGGGGATTCCCCGCGACCTACTGGAATCGGCGAAATGTATTGCCATCATTCCAGGGGACGTGAAGTTCGCCTTTATCTTCGGCGGCAACTACGGCCGGGGACTGGCAACCTGTCGCACCGGGCATGGCTGGAGCGCTCCCATGTTTTTGGCTATTGACGGAGGGAGCGTGGGTTACCAGATCGGGCGCTCTTCCACCGACATCGTGCTGCTCTTTATGAACGATCGGGCCTTGCAAAGCCTGCTCAGCGACAAATTCAAGCTCGGAGCCGATGCCTCGGTCGCAGCCGGGCCGGTGGGCCGGAACGCCTCCGCTGCCACCGACCTTAAATTGAATGCGGAGATTCTCTCTTATTCGCGGAGCAAAGGTGTTTTCGCTGGGGTGAGTCTGAACGGCGCTGTCGTGCAAGCCGACAAAAGCGGAGACGAAGCCATGTATAGTAACGATGTGAACCGCCATGAAATTCTGGACGGCAAAGTTGCTGTTCCTAATCGGCGCGAGCGCTGCTGGAGGAAATTGGCGGATATGTCCAGGAAGCCAAAGCTAGATAGTGGACCCCAAGCGACGGAGCTCCAAAGAATTGAGCCACTGTGAACAGACCCGACGGCCCCGCCAATGTATTAAGCGTTGCGCGGGACTCCAAAACGGAAACTGTGTGTATACCGTCGGCCACTCGGAGACCCACAATCGAGATCCCGACTTAAGCCGTTTGGTTGGAAAGGGAGAACAATGATGACGACAAATGAGCAGAAGAGCTGCGCGCACCTGCCATGCCGATGCTTGGCGCAACCTGGGAAAGAATACTGCGGTCAGGACTGTAAGGAAGCGGGATCCGAAGAGGTCGAGATCGCGTGCCAGTGCGACCATGGGTCTTGCCCGCTCACCGCGTGAAGAACACTGTTCAAGAATCTCGAACTGCTTTCTGATGCGCGCCACCTTACATTTGACTGAAAGAAAACGGACGTGTCAAACACAGACCAGGGACGAGAAATCGCCATTGAAACGGCGGCAGCCGATGGACAATCGGCAAGAGGAGACATAATGCGTATCCGCGTCATTCTTTCGTTATTGTTGGCACTAGCAATGCCATTTCTGGCGACGGCGTCTTTCGCGCAAGTCGGCGTCGCCATCACTGTCGCACCCCCTGAGCTACCGGCTTACGAGCAGCCTCTTTGTCCCGGCGACGGTTATATCTGGACGCCTGGGTATTGGGGTTGGGGTGATGACGACTACTTCTGGGTACCCGGCACATGGGTGATGGCTCCGCAAATCGGCTTCCTCTGGACTCCGGGCTATTGGGGTTGGGGTGGCGATGGATTTCTTTTCAACGAAGGCTACTGGGGCCCGGGTGTAGGTTTTTATGGTGGGATCAACTATGGGTTCGGTTACTTCGGCCATGGTTATGAGGGCGGACGCTGGAACAACGGGCATTTTTTCTACAACACCACCATGAATAACGTGAACGTCAACTCTATCCACAACGTTTACAACACTAGGGTGAACGAGGCCACGGTCAACCATGTCAGTTACAACGGCGGTAAGGGCGGGATCGATGTGCGTCCCACGTCTCAAGAAGAGGCTGCTGCTCATGAAAAACATATTGGGCCTGTAGCCGCTCAGACGCAACATGCGTGGTCGGCCCGCAATAATCCCCAGCAACGGTTTTCTGCCAACCACGGCGCGCCCCCAGTTGCTGCGACTCCTCGCGCCAGCATGGCAGTGCATCCTAAGGACCTGCCGCCCATCGAACGGCCCGCTGCACCGAGCACGGGGAACTCGAAGCAGGACCAAAAATATCAAAAGCAGCAGGAAAAGGTCGTCGCAAAGCAGAACCAGGATCGGCAGAAACTCCAGCAGCAGCAGGACAAGGAACATCAGCAGATGGCAAAACAGCAGGCGAATGAAGCCAGAACCCAGCAGGTGGAGCAGAAACACCAGCAACAGACTCAGCAAATGCAGCAAGGACACACCCAGCAGATGCAGCAGATGGCCCAGAGACAGCAGCCAATTGGCGGAGGAGGATCTCACGCCAGCAGTGGCGGTAGCGGTCGTCATTAATCGAGTTTCGTTGTGTTCCTGAGGCTGAGGACGCATTCCGCGTAACGCTTGATCTATAGGAAAAACTAAAACCGTCCAAATTGCTTCCACCTCACGGTGTGGCGCACCGGAGTTGAGCCCGATATGGCAGAACACTCTTGCGGCTTGTTTTCTTGTCATCCGTCCTCACAGGCGAAGAGGTTGGGCACTGCTCATCAGAGCAAGAGCCCAACCCCCGCTTCCAAGTCCGATCGAAAACAGCCTGCGGAGCTAATCTGGACGAGAATGTCGAGCCGATCGCAAGGTTACCAAGAAGCGGTTAGTGACCGCCGATAGAAGATGAAAATTCATTCAAAGAAGTTTCGCGTTCCGCCTGGGAAAAAGATCGACCTCAAAGGCTGGCCAACCATTGTGAAGCCCTTTTGCAAGTCGAAGAAGCAGTATCAAGGACTCCTGGAAAAACAAGTTGAAGAGTTGAGTTCACTGCAACAACTTCACTATGCATCCAACCGCTATGCGTTGCTGCTGGTCTTTCAGGGGATAGACGCCGCCGGCAAGGACGGCGCCATCCGTCACGTGATGTCCGGGATCAATCCCCAGGGCTGCGACGTTTTCAGTTTTAAACAGCCAAGCGCCGAGGAACTGGAACATGATTTTCTCTGGCGCGCGACGTACCGGCTTCCCGAACGCGGACGGATCGCCATTTTCAATCGTTCCTACTATGAGGAGGTTCTCGTCGTTCGGGTGCATCCGGAGATTCTCCGCAACGAAGGTCTTTCGGAAGAGTTGCGCGACCAGAAAACCATTTGGAAGGAACGGTATCGTTCCATCGTGGAC
>PLQW01000243.1:0-292 GCA_003160215.1 Acidobacteriaceae bacterium | reverse complement strand
GACATTCACGAGAGGAAATATTGGGAGCGCTACAGAGAGGCCTTTGAGGATTGCCTGAACGCGACCAGCACCCATCATGCGCCTTGGTATGTTGTTCCCGCCGATGATAAGGAGAACGCCCGGTTGATTGTTTCCAGAATTATCCTCGATGCGCTCAAGGGACTCAAGATGGCATATCCCAAGACCACGGAGAAGCGCCGCCTGGAATTGCAATCGATCCGCAAACAATTGGCGAAGCAACGTTGAAATCACGGCCTATTACTTGACCAGTGCTGCCAAGTCGAACCAGTGG
>PLQW01000046.1 GCA_003160215.1 Acidobacteriaceae bacterium | reverse complement strand
AAAGCGGTTCTGTTTTCGTCAGATCGCACGGGAAAGAACCAAATCTTCAGGCAACGATTAGAGCAAGACACCGCCGAACCGCTCATTGAGGGCCCCGATGATAAATTCGACGCCAAACTGAGTGTGGACGGTGCCTGGGTTCTTTACTTGTCCATGCCACGTGGTGGCGGAACCTCGCCGCAGCGGTTAATGCGGTTCCCAATCTCGGCCGGATCCCCTGAGCAAGTTGCGGAGATCGCCGCCGACGCGACGGGCGATTTTGATTGCCCGATCCGCCCTCAGAGTTCCTGCGTGTTGAGCCGATGGGAGAAGGGGGATCTGATCTTCGACGCGTTGGACCCGGTGCAAGGCCGGGGTAAGGAACTGGTTCGAACTAAGTTGGGGTACCCCGCCAGTTTGAGTTGGAGCGTCTCACCCGATGGCTCGCGCATCGCAATTCAGAGCTATGATCAGCTGCGTGATCAGGTCCGCATTCTTGACTTCAAGAAGGGCGCAGAGCGCAACCTCCAGATTCCGCACGACTGGGGCCTCTTCAATCTAAGTTGGACCGCTGACGGCAATGCTTTGTTCGCAGCTGCACAGTCAGGAACTGATTTCCTCATCGTGCGCATCGAGTTGGACGGGAAGACGCGCGTGCTGCTCAATCGAGGTAGGAATAACTATCTCAACCAGCCGCTCCCGTCACCCGACAGTCGCTACTTGGCATTCACCCAGCAAACTTGGGAAACCAATGCTTGGCTGCTGGAGAACTTCTGACCTCCGCGCGCGATTGTTGGCTGAGGACTCTGATACTGGCGAGGTGAGCGCCAGAAGTTCCAATGGACGCTGAACGCTGGAAACGCGTAGATGATCTGTTGCAGGCGGCGCTGCAAGTACCGGCCGAGCGGCAGGAGGAGTTCCTACGCCAGCAGTGCGGCGGTGACGCAGAGCTGTTGGCGGAAGTCCGGTCGCTGCTGACTTCCGATCGAAAAGCGGGCAGCTTTCTCGCACAACCCGCAGCTCGTGTCGGTGACGTCATGGCGGAACTGCCAACCCTCGGTGCAGGCTCGCCGGGTGCAAGTTCGTCCAGCGGGTCGCTGGTCTCTGGCCAGACCGTCTCCCACTATCGGGTGCTTGGTCCGCTGGGCAGCGGTGGCATGGGGGTGGTCTACAAAGCGGAAGACCTCAAGCTGGGACGCGCGGTCGCGCTGAAATTTCTGCCCCAGGACGTTTCCCAGGACCCGCAAGCCCTCAGCCGTTTTCAGCGCGAAGCCAAAGCCGCCTCCGCGCTCAATCACCCGAACATTTGCACCATTTACGAAATCGACGAAGCCGCCGGGCAGGCCTTCATCGCGATGGAGTTGCTGGAAGGCCAGACGCTGCGGCAGATGATCGGCGGCAAGCCCTTGCCGACCGACAAAGTGCTCGACCTGGGCGCACAGATCGCTGACGCCCTGGACGCCGCTCACGCCCGGGGAATCATCCATCGCGATATCAAGTCGGCCAACATCTTCGTGACCGTTCGCGGGCAAGCGAAGGTGCTGGATTTTGGCCTGGCGAAGTTCTCTGCTCCGCGCGGCGGTCATACCATGACTGCTCCGACAGTCGAATCGGAGCAACACCTGACCAGTCCGGGCACGGCAATGGGCACGGTGGCCTACATGTCTCCGGAACAGGTGCGCGGGCAGGAATTGGACTCGCGCACCGATCTGTTCTCGTTCGGCGCCGTGCTGTATGAGATGTGCACGGGTACGCTGCCATTCCGAGGCGATACTTCAGCCCTCATCTTCCACGCCATTCTGGAGCGGGCTCCGACAGCTCCGGTGCGATTGAATCCGGACGTGCCGGCCGAACTGGAGCGGATTCTCAATAAGGCGCTGGAGAAGGATCGAGATGTGCGCTATCAGTCCGCCGCGGACCTGCGCGCGGATTTGAAACGGCTGAAGCGAGAGACAGAGTCAAGCCGGATCGTCGCGGCAGTACCGGCCCGATCGATCAGCAAGCTGACGCGTCGCGTGCTTTGGGCCGGACTCGCCCTGCTTGCACTCATTGCGATTGGTTGGACGTTTCGCGATCGCCTTCTTCCACAGCCCGAACCCTTCAAACAAATCGAGATGACTCAGGTCACACGTTCCGGCAGAGTGGGAACCGCCGCGCTCTCGCCGGACGGGAAGTACGTGGTCTACTCCCAGGCTGAGACCGGCAGTTCTAAAGACGGATTGACCTTGCGAAGCGTCTGGGTGAAGCAGGTCGGCGGCGGCGAGGTGCAGATCGTTGCACCCGCGGCGGCGAAATACAGCGCGTTCACCTTTTCTCCGGACGGAAACAATATCTACGTTGTCGGGAGTGAGCCGGGTGATCCAAACCATGGGATTCTCTACAAGCTACCTGCGCTCGGGGGAACTCTTCGGCGCGTTGCGAAGCAGGTGGATTCCCCGGTCACTTTGTCCCCGGACGGCAGACAGTTAGCTTTCGAGCGGGATTCCAATGAAAGGCGCAAATCCCTGCTGATCGTGGCGAACGAGGACGGCACCGGAGAGAGAGAAATTTCGGAGCGTAAGGACACCGATGGATTCGAGCAATTAGCGTGGTCCCCGCAGGGACGATCCATCGCTGCCATTATAGGCGAATCCGATACTTCCGGAGCCACCTATTCCAAACTGATTGAAATCCCACTGGACGGAGGGCCGGAGCGGTCCCTGAGTTCAGAACGTTGGAGCGCAATCTCCGGTCTTGGTTGGCTCGCAAAGGGACGGGGCTTGGTGGTGGCGGAGCAATATCAACCGGGTGGCCCGGTTGAAATAGCCTACGTGTCGCATGACACCGGCGAGGTGCGGAAAGTCACGAATGGAAGAAATGACCTCTTGCAAGATATCACCGTGAGTTCTGACTCCAAGACTCTAGCGGCTGTGCAAGCTAGATTCTCAACAGATACCTGGGTGGGTCATGTGAGCGATCCGAACAGTTTCAGGCCAATCACAACCGGGGGCCTATCCATGTGGGCCACATGGACACCCGACAAACGAATCGTATTCGCCAGCTACGCCGGTGGAAACTCTATTTGGGCCATGCAGGCGGACGGAAGCGGCGCGATGCAGTTGACGCCCGCCACTGAATCCAATCTCAGCTATTTTCGAGTTTCGCCAAACGGCCGGTATGTGGTGTTCAATTCATGGAAAACAGGCTGGCCTCACCTCTGGAGGATGGACCTTGACGGCACCAACCTAAGGCAGTTGACCAACGGACAGTACGACTATGGCATCCCAGATTTCTCGCCCGATGGGGCTTGGGTGGTATACATCAAAATTGGTGCGGAAAAGGGAATCTGGAAGGTCCCCATTGACGGCGGTGATCCGGTTCAATTGGTTGAGGGCAAGGCCAATGTTCCCGTCGTTTCGCCTGACGGACAGACGATCGCGTACCTGGACAGCTCTGAGGGTCACCCTCCCAGAGTTACGATCATGCCTTTCGCAGGCGGTCCGGCGATCAAGACTTTCGACCTGCCCAAGGCCGATACCTTGCGTTGGACACCGGACGGCCGCGAAATCCTCTTTAGTCAACTCGAGGGCGGCATTGCCAACATCTGGCGCCAGCCTCTTAGTGGTGGGAAACCGACCCAGGTCACACGGTTCAACAGCGATCAGATTTGGGATTTCGATCTTTCCCGCGACGGTTCACAAATTGTCCTGAGCCATGGTCGAATCGATTCGGACGTGATGCTGATTCGCGACATTCGCTAAGGGTTGATGTTCGTAAGGTTGTCTTGATGGACGCTGAACGCTGGAAACGCGTGGATGAACTGCTGCAGGCGGCGCTCCAGGTGCCGGCCGAGCATCAGGAGGAATTTCTGCGCCAGCAGTGCGGCGGTGATACTGAACTGCTGGAGGAAGTCCGGTCGCTCCTGACTTCTCATCGCAAAGCAGGAAGCTTTCTGGAATCACCCGGGATTCATGTCGCTGACGTCGCGGCGCAACTGCCTACTCTCGGTGCAAGCGCATCGGGGTCATCTTCCATCACGGGGCAGACGATTTCTCACTATCGCGTACTCGGGCCGCTGGGTTCTGGGGGCATGGGCGTCGTCTACAAGGCNNTGAACCATCCCAACATCTGCACGATTTACGAGGTTGGCGAGCACGGCGGACGAGCGTTCATCGCCATGGAGTTTCTGGATGGGATGACGCTGCGGCAGCGGATCGGGGGGCGTCCGCTGGAGATGGACGCTCTGCTGCCTTTGGCTATCGAGATTGCGGATGCGCTGGAGGCGGCACACGCCGAAGGCATCGTGCACCGCGACATCAAGCCAGCAAATATTTTCGTGACCATACGCGGCCACGTCAAGGTGCTGGACTTTGGGTTGGCGAAACTGACGGGACCGCGAAAAAAAGGATCATCGAGCGGAAGCGGCGAAGAAGAAACGGCATTGACGCTCAAGCCGCTGACGGGTGGAGGAGCCGCGCTGGGGACGGTGGCCTACATGTCGCCGGAGCAGGCGCGGGCCAAGGAACTCGACAATCGCACCGACCTGTTCTCCTTCGGAGCAGTGCTGTACGAGATGGCGACAGGACAGCAGCCGTTCCGCGGCGACAGCGAAGCGACGATCTACGACGCGATCCTGAATCGGGAACCGGTGGCACCGGAGGGGCTGAATCGGGAAGTCCCGGTGAAGTTGGGAGAGATCATCCGTAAAGCGCTGGAGAAAGATCGCGACCTGCGGTATCAGCATGCAGCCGACATACGAACAGATTTGCAACGACTGAAGCGGGACTCTGAGAGCGGACGCAGTTCTGCGGCAATCTCAAGCATGGTGGTGGCGGCAGAGGCTCCAGCGGCTCGGCACGGCAAGGTCTGGGAGGTTGCGGTTCCCATTCTGACCATCGCCTTGCTCGTGGCGGGCGGGCTCTACTACCGCTCGCTTCAGCAAAGCAAGCGCCTGACCGATAAGGACACCATCGTTCTCGCCGATTTCGACAACAAGACGGGCGATGCGATATTCGACGACACGCTCAAGACGGCGCTCAACGTCTCCCTGAGGCAATCGCCTTTCCTCAATGTGCTCTCCGACAGCGAAGTCGCGAAGACTTTGCAGCTGATGACGCGTCCGGCCAGCACGAAGCTCACGCCCGAAGTCAGCCGCGAGCTTTGCCAGCGGACAGGCAGCAAGGCTTACCTCGCCGGGTCGATCGGTAGTTTAGGCAGCGAATACGTGCTGGGCCTGAAGGCGGTGAATTGCCAGAACGGAGACACGCTGGCCCAGGAGCAGGTGACGGCGGCGGCGAAGGAGAAGGTGCTGGACACGCTGGGCGAAGCGGCATCCAAGCTGCGCGGCGAATTGGGTGAATCGCTGGTTACTGTGCAGAAATTTGACGTTCCGCTCGAAAAAGCTACGACATCATCGCTCGAAGCACTCAAGGCATTCAGCCTTGCTGCAAAGACTGTGCGTGAGAAAGGTAGCGCCGCAGCCCTGCCTTACGATCAACGCGCCATCCAACTTGATCCGAATTTTGCGATGGGATACCTTGACGTGGGTAACGACTACAACGGTCTCGCCCAAGAAGGACGGGCCAGAGAGTACTTCAGCAAGGCGTTCGAGTTGCGGGAACATGCCAGCGATCGGGAAAAGCTGGAGATCACCGTCGCCTACTACTCGAATGTCACCGGGGAACTGGATAGAGCGGCCCAAGAAAATCAGCAGTGGATTGAGAACTACCCACGAGAATATAAGGCTTATTACAATTTGGGCACCGTGTATGGCGCACGGGGGCAGTATGAGAAAGCTGTCGAGATCACGAATCAAGCCGGGCGTCTTGCGCCGAATGATCAGAGTTGGCACGCGGAGCTTGCCTACTACACCCTTGCCTTGCAGCATTTCGACGAAACGCGGCAGATCATCCACGAGGGGCAGGCGCGCAAATTGGATGATCCGGTCTTTCACGAGGGTCTCTATGCTCTTGCTTTTCTTGGGGTGGACTCTGCCGCGCTGGCAGAGCAGCAGCAGTGGTTTGCGGACAAGCCTGATTTCGAGAACTGGGGATTTGCGCTCGCGTCCGATACCGAGGCGTATAGCGGTCATCTGGGCAGGGCACGGGAACTGACAAGGCAGGCGGTGGGCTCCGCCGTGCGAGTGGGCAACAAAGAAAATGAGGCGCTCTATCTAGCGATTGCCGCTCAGCGAGAAGCGGCCTACGGCAATGCTGCGGAAGCGCGGCACTCAGCGGCAGAGGCCCTGAAGGTCGCTCCCACGAATCAGAGCGGCGAGGTCGAAGCCGCGCTTGCGTTTGCCATGGCGGGCGATACGGCACGAGCAGAATCCCTGGCGCAGGACTTAGGGCAACGTTTCCCCCGCGACACCCAGATGCACTCGCTCTGGCTGCCTGCGATTCAGGCGCAAGTGGAGCTGGACAGAGCCGCAGCGGCTCGCGCCTTGACCACTTTGCAGGCTGCCTCCATCATCGAGTTGGGGCAAATTCCGTTCCTTTTCAATTCTTCCTGCCTCTATCCGGTGTATGTGCGCGGAGAGGCATACTTAGCAGCCAGACAAGGCAGCGCCGCTACCGCCGAGTTTCAGAAGATCATCGACCACAGCGGCATCGTCTGGAACTGCTGGACGGGAGCCTTGGCGCATCTGGGTGTAGCTCGTGCCAACGCCTTGCAGGCGAGAACCTCGCAGGGCGCGGATGCCGATGCCGCTCGCGTCCGGGCACTCGCCGCTTACAAAGATTTCCTTACGCTCTGGAAAGACGCCGACCCCGATATTCCGATCCTGAAGCAATCCAAGGCGGAGTATGCGAAGTTGTTAGGGACAAGTTAGTGTTTTTCCCGAGATGCGACCCTTTAATGTGGCATGAGATACGCGGTAAATGTTCCGATGGATGCTGAACGCTGGAAACGCGTAGACGATCTGCTGCAGGCGGCGCTCCAGATGCCGGCCGAGCGGCAGGAGGCGTTCCTGCGCCAGCAATGCGGCGGTGATTCCGAACTGCTGGAGGAAGTCCGGTCGCTGCTCACTTCTGATCGCAAGGCGGGGAGCTTTCTGGAATCGCCCGGGCTCCACGTTGCCGACGTCGCAGCGCAACTGCCTACTCTGGGCGTGAGCGCGTCGGGGTCATCATCTTCCATCACCGGCCAGACCATTTCTCACTACCGCGTGCTGGGCCCGCTGGGCTCGGGCGGTATGGGCGTGGTCTACAAAGCGGAGGATACTTTGCTCGGCCGGTTAGCGGCGCTGAAGTTTCTTCCCGAGGACACGGCGCGCGAGCCACTGGCATTGGAGCGCTTCCGGCGAGAGGCTCGGGCGGCGTCGGCATTGAACCATCCCAACATCTGCACGATCTACGAAATCGGCGAGCACGACGGGCGAGCGTTCATCGCCATGGAGTTTCTGGATGGCATGACGCTGCGACAGCGGATCGGGGGACGTCCGCTGGAGATGGAAACTCTTCTGCCCCTGGCCGTCGAGATTGCCGATGCGCTGGAGGCGGCGCATGCCGAAGGCATCGTGCACCGCGACATCAAGCCGGCGAATATCTTCGTGACCAAGCGCGGACACGCCAAGGTGCTGGACTTCGGGCTGGCGAAACTGACGGGGCCACAGAAAAAGAAGTCATCGAGCGGCAGCGGCGACGAAGAGACGGCATTGACGCTCAAGCCGCTAACGGGCGGAGGAGCGGCGCTGGGGACGGTTGCGTACATGTCGCCGGAACAAGCGCGAGCGAAAGAGCTAGACAGCCGCACAGATCTGTTCTCGTTCGGAGCGGTGCTGTACGAGATGGCGACTGGGGAGCAGCCGTTCCGCGGCGAGAGCGAAGCGACGATCTACGACGCGATCCTGAACCGCGATCCGGTAGCTCCGGCGGAGTTGAATCGGGAAGTTCCGGCGAAGCTGGAAGAGATCATCAACAAAGCGCTAGAAAAGGATCGCAGTCTTCGCTATCAGCACGCTTCCGAAATCCGCACTGATTTGCAGCGACTCAAGCGTGACAGCGAGAGCGGACGACTGCCGGTAGCAAGCTCGGGCCCTGTGGGGAGGGCCGCCCCCGGCCGTCCTAGCCGAGCGAAGCTCGGCTACATCACGGTCGCAATTCTGTCTTCCGCCCTCATCACGGGCGGACTTTACTATCGGTCGCATCAGCAAGGCAAGCGCCTGACCGAGAAAGACACCATCGTTCTCGGCGACTTTGCCAACAGCACAGGCGATGCGATCTTCGACGACACGCTGAAGACCGCGCTCAGTGTCTCGCTGCGGCAATCGCCTTTCCTGAGTATGCTCTCCGACAGCGATGCCGAAAAGATCCTGCAACAGATGACTCGACCGCCGGGCACGAAACTCACGCCCGAAGTGGCGCGGGAGCTCTGTCAACGAGCCGGGAGCAAAGCCTACCTAGCCGGGTCGATCACCACTCTGGGTAGCGAATATGTGCTGGGCCTGAAAGCGGTCAATTGCCAGAACGGAGATACGCTGGCCGAGGAGCAGGGGACGGCGGCGGCCAAGGAAAAAGTGCTGGACACGCTGGGCGATGCGGCATCGAAGCTGCGCGGCGAACTAGGCGAATCGCTGGCTACGATGCAGAAGTTTGATGTGCCGCTCGAACAGGCCACGACATCTTCACTCGCAGCTCTGAAAGCATACAGCCTTGGTTGGAAGACCGACCTTGAGAAAGGCACCGTTGCCGCGCTGCCTTACCATCAACGCGCCATTGAACTCGATCCGAGTTTTGCCATGGGCTACAGGTCAGTGGGCGAAGACTACACCGCTCTCGGCGAGCCGGGGCGGGCCAGCGAGTATTACACCCAGGCGTTCCAGTTGCGGGCGCATGCAAGCGAACTGGAAAAACTGTCAATTGCGGCCACTTATTACGGCAGTGTGACTGGCGAACTGGAAAAGTCTGCACAGACGTATCGGCAGGAAATTGGGAATTACCCACGGGAAGTCGGACCCTACGCGCATTTGGGCGAAGTGTTTTCGTCTCAGGGACAGTACGAGAAAGCGATCGAGATTACCACGGATGCCGTGCACATCGCGGCGGATGCTCCAATATTGTACGAGAATCTCGCCAAATACAACCTTGCAGTGCAGCGCTTCGACGAAGCGCGGCGGAGGATCCAAGAGGCGCAGGCGCAAAGACTCGATTCTGACATTCTTCACCTTTTTCTCTATGCCCTGGGCTTTCTCGGCGGAGACTCTTCGGCGATGTCGCAGGAGCAACAGTGGTTTGCGGGTAAACCCGAGTACGAGAACTTTGGACTGGCTTACTCATCCGACAGTGAGGCGTACGGCGGTCATCTTGCTAGGGCTCGGGAGTTGACCAGGCGGGCAGTGGACTCCGCGGTTCGCGCGGACAACAAAGAAAGTGGAGCGATCTATTCGGCGAATCTTGCGCTGGAAGAAGCGGCATATGGCAACGCCGCGGAAGCGCGGCGGTCAGCGATGCAAGCGGTGAAGCTAGCTCCGGCGAGTCCGGGCGCGGCGGCGGAAGCGGGACTTGCCTTTTCGTTTGCAAATGACATTTCGCGAGCTGAATCCTTGGCGCAAGACTTGGGGAAACGATTCCCGCTGAATACCCAGATGCAATCGCTCTGGCTGCCCGCGATTCACGCGCAATTGGCCCTGCATGAGATGAACCCGACTTCGGCCCTAAATACTTTGCAGTCTGCTTCTTCCATTGAGTTGGGGGAAATTCCTTTCGGCAATAATATTTCCTGCCTCTATCCGGTATACATACGCGGTCAAGCTTCTCTGGCAGCCGGACAGGAGTCCGCAGCCGCCGCCGAGTTTCAGAAGATCATCGACCACAGCGGCATCGTCTGGAACTGCTGGACGGGAGCCTTGGCGCATCTGGGTGTAGCTCGTGCCAACGCCTTGCAGGCGAGAACCTCGCAGGGCGCGGATGCCGATGCCGCTCGCGTCCGGGCACTCGCCGCTTACAAAGATTTCCTTACGCTCTGGAAAGACGCCGACCCCGACATCCCCATCTACAAGCAAGCCAAAGCGGAGTACGCGCGGTTGCAATGACCTCATTCAGGCTTTTCCAAACAGGCGGGTAGACTGCTGGACTTGGCATTGACGCCGAAGGTGACTCCTGAGTCGCTAGAAGGTTCCCGTTAGGCGAGAGGGCATGAAAGAGGAGACTCGCTCGCGCTACACTGCCAAGCATAAGATTCTGAACGGGTACAGCAGAGACTGATCGACGTTATTTTGTCGGACGGGCAGACGGGTTCACCTGAGACCCGGCGATTCATCGATTTCCGAGATGAGTTTCAGACTCCTGCGAGGTGTGCCATAAGTGTGCCGTACGCTTCGATCCCATGTGCGCTAAAGCGCTTCTTTTCAATACCAGAGCAGATTGCTTCCGTGCGGGCTTGGTTGTGGGTAAGTGATTGACTCTTAAAGGTGCTGAAGCATGGAAGAACCGTTCAGACTCGCCTACTCTTAATCAGTAGGTTG
>PLQW01000222.1:2104-7989 GCA_003160215.1 Acidobacteriaceae bacterium | reverse complement strand
GCCAGGGAATCGAACCCCTCGACTTCCGTGGGCATTACCATGTGTTTCGGATTGCGAACATCTGTGTGTATCTTCATTATCGCTCGTTCCGGCTTTCACTATTCCCCGTGGAACTCTGCGACGAGTGCCGGCTTGAAATTCATCAGTACGGCCGTCAGACACCTGGGCGGAACAACGCGATTACATCTTCATGCACCAATCAGCGTTGCCTTACTGTTGGACAAGCCAGTCCCGCGCCTCGGCGGCATGGGTGTGATCGAAGTAGCGGACTTTCGCCGTAGTGAATGGCTTGCAGAATGCCGCCATTCCTTTTTCCCACTTATTCTCGCCAATGATCGCCAACCGTTCGATGTCAGTGAAGTGTTTCGCGTCGAACTTGATGTCCTCCCACAGCGCGCTCCTTGTCCAACCATGAAAGTCATTGAATTCCACAAGCATCAGGAGCTTGCCGTGCTGTTTGACCAACCGCTCCACCGCGGGCAAGAAGGTCTCGTAGTCTGTCTTAACCAGCTTGCCGGTCAGATGCACTTCGAGCAGTTTGCCGTTATCGAGTTCTTTCAGTTCCACTGACACCGTGTTTGGCCTTTCTTGGTTTTTTGATCGCTCAGCGGATGGAACTCCACTTCACGGGTTGAGGGCTGGCGTTAACGGCGCCGCCAGAGTATCGCTGACAATCGACTGTGCTTCCTCCATGAAGCGGCACACATGATCCGCTCCCCGAGATTCGGCTCTCCATGTTCGCCTAAGCGTCCACGGTTTCCAGAGGGCCACGTTGACCAATCTCCGGTCCGATGAGACCTCGACTTATTTCATGTCACGGTAGTCCGGGTTCTTGGTGCTGGCCCAGAACAGTCGCTGGACACGAGCGTCCTGAGCAGCCACCTGCCTTGCCATTCTCTTCGCGCCATCAAGGTAAATTCCAATTCTAACTATGGCATCGCACTCAAGACTAAGCTGTTCTGTATTGGACAAATACGCGTGAGGAATCATGCGCGCTCCCTGCGGCTCACCGTGACAAATTTCCGTTATGTCTGCATGAGTCAATTCGGGCTTGCTCAAAAAGAGAGAGACCTTCCGGCGGCGGTGGCGGCCACTAGGGCAGGCGTGTGCGCCAGTGTTCCCCTTCTGCCGGAAGCCCGCAGTGAGCCATTCTGCACAGTATTTCGGGAGGGAATAAGCGAATCTATCGATGACTCAATAGCGCAGTTTATCCGGCAACCAGACGGTACATCTGTGGTGACGGACAGACTTACGGCCGCTGCGGTGAAGTTCGGCAACGGCAGCGCGCAGAGAATTTGTGCCACCCCCAGACGAAGGCAGAACGAGGAGCGGTGGCGACATCCCGAAACGAGGCAATGCTGCAGACATTGCCCGAGCGAGCTAACGAATCCAGTCCTGCAGACTAAATTGATGGAGGCCGATATGGCAAAAACGGCAGTTGGTTTGTTTGAGAATCGGGGCTTGGTCGACGAGGTTGTTCGCGATCTCGAGGCCAGCGGTTTCCCTCGGAACGACGTCCGTATTTTAGGCGAACCACGGGAAATGGCGGGCACGGGAGTTATGGATATTCCACATACTGATTTTGAAGTGGACTTGATCCGGGAGCTTAAGACGATCGGCGCCACCGAAGCGGACGCGGAAGCTTACGTCCAGGGAGTACGACGTGGAGGAGTGATGGTTTTCGCAACGGATTCCGGCGAGAAGACGGACGCGGCTGCTGAGATTATGAACCGTCATCATGCCGTAGAGATCGAAGAACTGAGCGGCTCGGAACCGCACCTTCCTAGAACGGACGGCAATGACATGGCTCCCGGTCGTCAGAGCTCTGTCATGGCTGGCAGGATCCGTTCGTCTGGCGGTGGTGCTCGTCTATTCGTCTGGTAGGCCTTCCACAGAAAAGCCCGAGGTGCTGGGAGTCGCGACCAGACTTGCAATACACCGTGCGCGGTTACGAGCTTCGGGAGGTGACCACCGGGTTTTCTGAATAAAGTGCGGAGGAGACAATTCTGTCGGTGTGGTAATGGCGCGAGCAACGCTGAAGCGACGATGAATCTTAAGGTTGCTGGGCTGTGTCCCGAGGATCACTGTTTAAGACCGGCTGGTTTGCCGAGGCGTTGATGCCGCAGACACTTATTATCCAAGTCATTCGCAGCAATTTTTGATGCCAACTCCTGAAATCCAGCTGGCTGCTGCGGGTGCCGCAACTCTAGTGCCAGCACTACTCGGGAGACGGGCCTGACATACCTAGCGTTGACGGCAACAATGCAGTGCAGAACTGCATAGGAGGGCAAAGGCAATGTTAACAAATGCTGCCTATTTGAAAGATATGGTGATCCGAGCAACGGACGGCGACATTGGAACTGTAGATCAGTTCTACTTCGACGATAAGGCGTGGGTCATCCGCTACCTCACGGTAGAAACCGGCGGCTGGCTTGGAGACCGCCAAGTGTTGATCTCGCCCATTTCTATTGTCCATGCGGATTGGCAATCCTGGCGGTTGGAAGTGGCGCTGACAAAACTGCAGGTGAAAAACAGCCCTGGTATTGACACCCATCAACCCGTCTCCCGGCAACACGAGGCGGCATACCTCGACTATTACGGATATTCCTACTATTGGATCGGTCCCAATATGTGGGGTCCCGTGCTGTATCCGTCGGGCTTGCCGATTCCGGCGGCTACTATCAAGGAGGCGCCGTCGGGCCGGAGCCGAAGAGAGTCGAAGGATTCGCATCTGCGCAGTAACGAAGCCGTCACGGGTTATCACATTGAGGCACAAGATGGTGAGATCGGTCACGTGGAAGGCTTCGTCATGGACGATGAAACCTGGGCTATTCGCTATCTTGAGGTAGCGACGAAAAACTGGTGGCCAGGCAAGAAAGTACTCGTTTCACCGTCGTGGATCAAACGAGTAAGTTGGACAGATTCCAAAGTCTACATTGGCCTCTCCCGAGAAGTCGTCAAAAAAGCCCCGGCGTTCGTGGAATCCGCACCGATCACTCGCGAATATGAGGATCAGCTCCATCGTTACTACGGCCAGCCGCCATATTGGCTGCACGAAGCCGAACAGAAGTCTTCATTTTCCCTGACCGTTTAAGTGGGGGCATGGGCATCCGCTAAAGCGGCTGCCCATGATTTTCGCCGCCGTCACTGGCGGTTCCACGAGCTTGCAATTACACATAGACACCGCTCGGGGCGACAGGGCCTGCCAATGGTACGTAAGAGCAAAAGAGACAATTCTTGAGTCAACAACTTCTGTACCCCCTGCGATTCGAACCAATCTATCAGTATCGGCTCTGGGGCGGCCGCCGTTTGGCCGACCTGCTCACCGCACCGCTGCCCGGTGATGGTCCTATCGGCGAAGCATGGGTGCTTAGCGACCGCGATGACCATCCGAGCCACGTTGCCGATGGACCGCTCAAAGGGCGAACCATCGGCCAATTGCTGAAGCAGTTCCCGGAGCAAATGCTGGGAAAGCTGGCCGAGCGTTTCCGCCGGTTCCCATTGTTGCTGAAGTTCCTCGATGCACGTGAAATGCTCTCGGTCCAGGTCCATCCGGGGGATGCGCACACGGATCTGCTGCCGGCGGGCGAGACCGGGAAGACCGAAGCATGGGTTGTGCTGGAAGCCGGCACAGAAAGCCGCATTTATGCGGGCCTGAAGCCAGGCACCACTGCCGACGATCTGCGGCGGTCGCTCACGAATGGGGTGGTAGCGGACGACCTCACATGGTTCACTCCGAAGCCCGGCGACTGCGTTTTCCTGCCGGCTGGGACGGTTCACTCTCTGGGCGGCGGCGACGTTGTGTTCGAGGTTCAGCAGAACAGCGACGTGACGTTTCGCCTGTACGACTGGGGCCATGTTGACGGCAAGACAGGGCAGCCGCGGGCACTCCAAGTCGACCAGGCGATTGCCTGCATTGATTTTGCTGAGGGTGCGGTCGGTCGGGTGACGCCCGTGGTGGAGGCGACGACCCCGGTGGAACGCGAGAGACTCTTTCAGTGTGACCATTTCTGGTTGTGGCGCCTGCGTGGACAATCGCCGTTTACCGTCGGCGCCGCAGGTGCGCCGCGCGTGCTGGTGTGCATTGACGGCATGGGGCAGGTCGAGCACGGCGGCGCCACGTATGCCGTCGGAAAAGGGGACGTATTCCTCTTGCCGGCCGTAATCGGAGCGTGCATTGTTCGGCCACAAAGCGCAGTGACCTTGTTGGAAATTGCACTACCTAATTGAGATCGCAAGAATTCAGAGGATGGAAGCATAGTGAAAAAGCTAATCGTTTTTGATCTGGACGGTACACTTGCCGAGAGTAAGCCTTCTCTTGATGCCGAAATGTCGGGACTGTTGCATGATCTTCTCGGTATCGTCAAAGTGGCCGTGATTTCCGGAGGCGATTGGCCACAGTTTGAAAAGCAGGTGGTCTCCAAGCTCCCTCATGACCAACGCCTGGCGAATCTATCCCTGCTTCCTACATGTGGAACAAAGTTCTACCAATACTCAGAGGATTGGAAAAGGCTTTATGAAGAAGATTTCCCCGCGGATGAAAGAGAGAAAATTATCAGTTCTATAAAGAGGGCGCTCGAAGTAGAGGGCTTCAGGGCGGAAAAGGTCTGGGGAGAGCAAATTGAAGACCGGGGAAGCCAGATAACTTTTCCGCCCTTGGTCAGCAAGCTCCCTTAGAAGAAAAGGACAAATGGGATCCCGACTACACCAAGCGGAAGAAGATTAAAGCGATCCTTGACACTTTCATCCCTGAGTTCTCTGTCCGAATCGGGGGCTCGACATCCATTGATATCACCAAACCCGGCATTGACAAGGCATACGGAATCAGAAAGCTACGCGACATCCTGGGAATTTCATTGAAAGAGATGATTTACATCGGCGATGCCCTGTTCGTGGGAGGGAACGACTATCCGGCTGAAGAAGCAGGCGTTGTTTCAATTCCAGTTCGAGATCCCAATGAGACTAAACGGGTTACCAAAGCAATCATTGCTTGTTTGGCAGATCGCGATCATTAGGCATGACATTGGGAGCCGATTCGATGAGTGCATTTAAGTTGCAGCGCCTGGGAATGGTGATGGAGCCGGAACCGGGTAATCCGCAGGAGATCGAAGGGGTCCTGAACCCGGCAGCAGTTCGTGGCCCGGATGGTGAACTTTACCTCTTCCCGCGGCTGGTCGCACGGGGGAATTACTCGCGCATCGGCATTGCACGAGTGCAGTTCAATGAAGCCGGCGATCCGGCAGGCGTCGTGCGGCTCGGCATCGCACTGGAGCCGGAGGCCGATTATGAGCGGCGGCCCGACGGCGGCGGTGGCTGCGAAGATCCGCGTATCACATTCGTAGAACCACTCAAGCGGTACATCATGACTTACACGGCATTTTCGCCCCGAGGCCCACGGATCGCCTTGGCAATATCGACAGACCTCTTCCATTGGCGGCGTCTGGGGCTGGCGAAGTTTGGCCCGTATCAGGGTATCGAATTCGACGACGTGGATGACAAAGATGCCAGCCTATTCCCAGTCGTCATTCCCGATCCATCCGGGCAACCGGAATTGGCGATGCTTCACCGTCCGCTCTTCCCAGGGACTCGTCCCGAGGAAACCGCCTGCAGACCTGAGACTCGTGAGGTGGATATTGACAGGGAAAGTATCTGGATTTCGTATTGTCGAATGTCCCTTGACCATAAGCCATTTCGCACCGGCCAATTTACCTTTCATCACCGGTTAGCGGCTCCGGTCTCGCCCTGGGAGCGGCTTAAGATAGGAGGCGGCACTCCGCCCGTCTTAACCCGGTACGGCTGGTTGATCATCTACCACGGGGTTAGCGAAATGGGGAAGCCCAAGACCGACAGGTATCAGCTGTGCTATTCGGCGGGGGCGATGATAT